>JAUHXV010000147.1 GCA_030426765.1 Bacteroidia bacterium
GGCGGATATGCTGATATCTTTTATCGCAACGTACGTGCCTCAGGTGTCATTCCTCAGATCAGTGCTATCATGGGCCCATGTGCCGGAGGAGCCGTATACAGTCCCGCCATGACCGATTTTACCATTATGGTGGAAGGCAGCTCCTATATGTTTGTCACCGGCCCCAATGTCGTTAAAACTGTCACCAATGAAGAGGTCACCAGTGAAGAGCTAGGGGGTGCCATGACACATGCGACAAAATCCGGGGTCACTCACCTGACAGCAGCCAATGATGTCGACTGCATCCGCCAGATACGCAGGTTGTTGAGTTATCTGCCGCAGCACAACGGGCAGCAACCCACTATCAATCACTTTGAAGCGGGGACAGAGCTACGCCCTAAACTTGCCGACCTGATGCCGGAGAGTTCCACCACACCGTATGACATGCGCCATGTCATCGAAGAACTCGTGGATCAGGATACGTTTATGGAGATCCACGAGCATTTTGCGGCAAATATCATCGTAGGGTTTGGTCGGGTGGCCGGTATGTCCGTAGGTATCGTGGCGAATCAACCCATGCATCTTGCAGGCGTACTGGATACAGATGCATCGCGAAAAGCGGCTCGATTCGTTCGCTCCTGCGATTGCTTTAATATCCCATTACTCGTCCTGGTCGATGTACCCGGATTTCTGCCCGGAACGGATCAGGAATGGAATGGGGTCATTCATCACGGGGCCAAGCTCCTTTATGCTTTCAGCGAAGCCACCGTGCCGCGTATCACCCTGATCACACGCAAGGCCTACGGAGGCGCATACGATGTCATGAACTCCAAACATATCGGAGCGGATATGAATTTTGCATGGCCCTCAGCAGAGATCGCCGTAATGGGCGCCAAAGGAGCAACGGAAATTATCTTTAAAAAGGAGATCAGCAGCTCCGACAATCCCGCAGATACCCTTCTGGAAAAAGAAAAAGAATACAGCGATTTGTTTGCCAATCCCTACCAGGCCGCAGAACGTGGATTTGTTGATGAAGTTATTTTGCCGGAAGAGTCCAGACGCAAGATTATTCGGGCCTTTGCCTTATTGTCCAATAAAAAGAAACTGACACCAAATCGCAAACACGGAAATATTCCTTTATAAATTGAGTCATATGTGTCCAAAATAAATTTTGTTCACTTAAGAATCAATATCTATCATCTTTCTTATTACTTTTTTTCGGTTTTGAATTATTGGCAAATACAGGTTAATTAAAAGGCACAGATCTGTTACTTTTTTCATCGCCAAAAAAGTAACCAAAAAGTCTAGTGATTCAAAAAACTCGCCTTTACTTTCGAGCATTAGTTTAATATCTGGCTTGCTGTCTCGCTTATTCGTTTTCCATCACACCCCTTTTTGACCAGAGGATCAAAAAGGGGCCATCCGAGCGCTCAAACAGTTTTGAATCACGGAAAATTTCAAATTTTACTTTAAGATTTTGGAGTCCCTGTTTTAAAAAAAGATCATGCCTGGCATATTTTAATGCTGTGTTTTTCCATTGAGAAAATAAGCTCAGTCCTACTGTACAGCTGGATCTGCGATTCAAACATGTGAGCAAAGCGAATCTCCTTGATCATATGATTTGTTACTTTTTTCATTGCCAAAAAAGTAACCAAAAAGTCTAGTCACGCTAAAAACTCCCTTTTAGCTCTCTTCTTTTTCTGTTTTATTGTGGAGGCTTTAAGGTTCTTTCTTCGCTCTTTCTTCTTTTTGCTCTGGCGAACCCTAAAGCATTGTCAGCTATAGGGCGCGCGCAAAAAGAAGGCATCGGGTTGGTCAGACAGTTTAGCGTGACAAAGTTTTCCTACCAGAAATGACTCTAAAAATACTCTGGGACCCATTGAAAAAAATTAGTAGGAATTCAGTCAAATTTGACTCCAACAGAATAATCCTGTCGCTGTAAATTGTTTGAGCACCCTGATCAGCTTGTATTTCTGTTCGCAAGCAGAAATACAAGGGAGTGTGAAAACGGATGCAAATGGAAGTAATAAACCATAAAAAATGTTGTGAGGTGAAAGCGAGTTTTTACAGCGACGAGGTTTTTGGTTCTTTTTTCCGTGTAGTTTCAACAAATAAGTGCAACAAGGTATAAAAAACTAAAGCGAGAAAAATCCCGCTTTAGTGAGCTAAATAGCTAAACTTTGTCTTGCATGAAAAAATATAACCAACT
>JAUHXV010000013.1 GCA_030426765.1 Bacteroidia bacterium
CGCTGTAAGCGGAGTCATCAATGCCACAGGAGAAAACCTATGCGCGAATGACAATATGGTCGACCTGGAAGCAGTCCCTTCAGGGGGAACGGCCCCATACACAGGAACCTGGTCGAATGGAGTCGATGGGTTTATCAATAATGATTTAGCCGCCGGAACGTATACCATCACGATTACTGACGCATCGGGTTGCACCGGTACGGGCTCTGCTGTTGTGACTGCACCTTCTGCGGTGACCGTAACCGTGATGACTACACATGAGACATCTGTAGATGCTGATGACGGAACTGCCACTGCCAATCCAATGGGAGGTACCGGCGATTATACCTATTCATGGAGTAATGGTGAGACCACGCAAATGATTTCAAATCTCGCACCAGGCGTGTACATGGTGACCGTAACGGATGTAAATGGCTGTACGGCTGTTGCAAGCGGAACGGTGAACCCATTCGGATGTACACTTGATGTGAACCTGGGGCCGGATACCGCCATATGTGATGGTGATACACTGCTCCTCATGCCTGCTGTCACAGGAGAAATGGGCGATATCTCCTTCCTGTGGTCGGATGGATCTAATCTGTCCACCTATGCTGTTTCAAGTGCAGGCGAGGTGTGTGTAACCGTGACGGATGATTCGGGATGTGAAGACATCGATTGCATCGTTGTTTCAACAATTCCTTTCCCTGTGATCACATGTCCTGTGGTCAATGAATCCGCTCCCGGTATGAATGATGGTTCGATTATGTGCGACAGCATTTCAGGAAGTATCACCTATATATGGAGTACCGGCGACACCACACCGGGCATTTCAGGATTAGCACCAGGCGATTATTGTGTGACGATGACGGACATTAATTCGGGATGTTCGGCTGTTCAATGCTTTACGGTGCAGGAAGCCGGTTGTGCGCTAGTCGTGACAGCGATTGTGGAGGAAATACTTTGTTTCGGAGATAGCAATGGATCGATCAGCCTCAATGTAGAAAATGCAACGCTTCCAATTACTTATCAATGGTCAACGGGTGATACAACTTCAACCATAGGCAATCTACATGCAGGTGATTACGATGTTACGATTACAGATGGTGCAGGTTGCGATGATCAGCTCACGTATTCCTTGATAGACCCTGATCCTCTTGTGATCACGGTGGATACAGTGATTCATATTACTGGTGAACCCGGATCCATATTCATTTCGGTTGAAGGCGGTACGGAGCCGTACGCTACTTATGAATGGTTTTTTGAAGGAGCTCCAGTGTCGATGCAAGAAGATTTAGAAGACATAACAAGCGGTGGATTATATGCCGTTGTTGTTACGGATGCGAACGGATGTAGTGCTATTAGAGACACTATTGAAGTCCAGGTGATAGACGCAATCTTCCAGGCGCCGAACATAACACAGTTAAAAGTGTATCCGGTACCGACACAAGATGTGCTGACGATTGATTATGAGCATCAAATCACGGAGGTATATATTTCAGGTATCGATGGACGCACCTACAGCAGAATCAATAATCCGGCTGGCAACCAGCTGAATGTCGCTGATCTTCAGGAAGGCATGTACGTCCTCCGAATGACAGACGGCACTTCGTGGTTTGTCGCCAGAATAATGAAGTAAATAAGTTTGAGTGAAAAAAGGTAAGGGAGTTTTCCGGTGTACCGGGAGCTCCCTTTTTTTATCTTCCAAACAGCTGTCCGGGATAATTGAAGCTGAAAATGACTACCCTAATTGAATCCGGAGATACGCTTTGCACAGATGTTTGAATCACTGATTAAGCGGATTGCACCGAATACACCGATTTATTTTCCCGTTGGGAAAATATTGCATTAATAATTTCCAGGAATGATATTTCATTATATAGGGACGCCAAAGACTTAAAGCTAAATTTGAAATTATCCGTGATTCAAAACTGTCTGAGCGCTCTGGATGGATGCTTTTTGATCCTCTGGTCAAAAAGGGGTATGATGGAAAACGAATAAGCGTACAAGCAAACCGAATTTCTAACTGAATAAATCCTATGGGTTTTTCCCTGTAAGGGGTTCTGAAGCCATGATCTTTGAAGAAGATCTATCTGATTCGTTCTTTTTTACCGGAAAAAAGAACCAAAAACCTCGTCGCTCAAAAAACTCGCTTTTGCTTCACTTCATTCTTCCGGCATTTTGCTTCCAGATGCATTCGTTTTCACACTTTCTAGTATTTCTGCTTGCGGCCAGAAATACTAGCTGAGTAGGGTGCTCATACAGTTTTGAGCGACAGGATTGTTCTAATGGAGTCAATTTTGACTGAATTCCTACTAATTTTTTTTACAATGATTTATAGAGTTTTTTTAAAATCATTTCGGATTGGAAAACTTTGTCACGCTAAACTGTTTGACCAACCTGATGTCTTCTTTTTGCGCGCGCCCGAAAGCTGACAATACTTTAGGGTTCGCCAGAGTAAAAAGATCCCGATGTATCGGGAGAGTGAAGAACCAATCATCTATTTCACGAGAAGATTAGAAAAAGAAAAAAACTAAAGGGGAGTGTTTAGCGTGACTAGTCCGCCGCAGGCGGATACTTTTTCGTGTCCTGAAATTAAAATATTGCAGAATGGCGATCCCGTAGACACTATCGGTTACGGGACACGTCCCTGTAGAATTTTCATCTACATGGCAAGGAAAAAAGTAACAAATCTGTGTTTATTATTTTTCACGAATTTGCAAATAATTCAGAGATACCCCTGAACTTGCCAATAGTTCAGGGCTGGATATTGATCCTAAAATGAACAAAATTTATTTTGAACATTTAAGGTTTTTCAAAAAAAATAAACCCATTCTTCTCGTAGAGAATCCTCAGCTCAGGATATTTCTCCAACTGATGCCGTTTATCCTCCCGAAGGACGTAAAAGTGGGGATTGTCTTCTTTCGGTTTGTCCGCCAGAGGTGCAGGTTTTTTTGCATAGAAATAGTGGGCATAACTTTTATAACCCAATGTTCGTATCTCCACATGCTGACCTGCTTTACTTTCGTAAAACTCAATCGCGGCATGCTGACTGTAGCGTTCAATTCTTCCGATAAAACTGATAAGGGCGATGGTAACAAAAACGGCAACACCACTGAATAAAAGTATGAATCCCTTTTCAAAACTACCGCGCTTCCAAAGGATCATAAAAACCACAAGTGTTGCGATCATCCAAAGTGCCGGTAGATAAGTTGTATGCG
This sequence comes from Bacteroidia bacterium, assembly GCA_030426765.1. GTDB lineage: Bacteria > Bacteroidota > Bacteroidia > Chitinophagales > Saprospiraceae > Opimibacter. The sequence goes on from JAUHXV010000013.1 coordinate 3,198, forward strand.
GCCAACTCACCTGAGCAGTCATCGCCGCCATAGAAAATGCATCAAATTGAAATGAATCCCGCAGTACATGGATATTTTGACCAGCCAGCGGAAGAACGATCAACACAACACAAATGAGTCCCGCGATGCCATAGCCAATATTTTTTAGCCATGCTTTCCAGTGCAGGTGCCCGTCGAGAAACTGGCAGATCGCCCAGGCACTCAGAAAGCTGATCGGATAATACGCCATAGAAGAGTAGTGCACGATCTTACTTTGCACGATGGAAAACAAGATCAGGACCACGCCGGTAAGCACCATCATCAACAGACGCAGTTGATACAAGTGATCCTCTTCTGTAGGCAATTTTTTTCTCAAACCCGCAAGCGCAAAAACAGAAGCCGGAAAAACACCAAACAACACCACCACAAAGTGATAGCCGGGAAAGCCCTTATGTCCGGCCACCGATTGTGTCAGCAACTCCACCTGGTATTTTACAAAAGCCATTATGAAGTCAGGTCCGTTGGTCAACAGATTGATGCCAAACCAGATGCCGGCCACAAGTGTATTCCCAAGAATGAAAAGAAGGATGCCTTTAATCGGCAAGTACGATTTGTTTTTTGAAAAAAGCTGCATGCACAGCATCGTTAGTCCGATGAGCAAGGGTCCGACCGGACCCTTAGTGAGTATAGCGAGACCACTCAGTAGTCCGCTAATCAAAAACAACTTCGAACTGTTTTTATGTCTTATTCCTTCAACCCACGCCACAATACCGGAAAAAATAAACAAGTTGAACCACGGATCGATGATCCCGGATTTGTGATAAAGTGCGGGTAGCACCGAACCCATATACGACAGTGCCCAGAATATGCCGAATCGCTTGTCGATCCATCGACTGCCTAGCTTAAACAAAAAGACAAGCACAAATATTCCGACGAGTGCATTCGGCAGTCGGGCAGCAAATTCATTCACCCCAAACACTTTCATACACAATACCTGCAACCAGAAAAAGAAAGGAGGCTTTTCAAAGAAAGGCTGAAAATTCATCTGAATGTTCAGATAGTCGCAGGAGACGATCATCTCGCGACTGACTTCGGCAAAGTTGATTTCGTCCCAGTCAAACAATGAGACCCCTCCGATAAACGGAATATAGAGGACTACACCGGCCAGAATGAACAGCCAAATCCAGGGAACTCGTCCTGATGCCACGCCTTTGGACTGCTCCATAAGCGGTTAGTCGAGTTTGAGAACTTCAAAGAAGGTTTTCTGAGGAACTTCCACACTACCGATCTGGCGCATCTTTTTCTTTCCTTCCTTTTGTTTTTCAAGCAGCTTGCGCTTTCGGGAAATATCCCCTCCGTAACATTTGGCCGTTACGTCTTTGCGCATAGCGGAGAGTGTTTCACGCGCGATGATCTTCGCACCGATTGCAGCTTGTATAGCGATGACAAACTGCTGACGCGGAATAAGCTCTTTCAGCTTGGCACAGATTTTCCTTCCGAAAGCATCTGCTTTTTCGCGGTGAACCAGTGACGACAAAGCATCGACAGGATCTCCGTTGAGGAGAATATCCAGTTTGACCAGGTCTGACTTTCTGTAATCCTTGGGTGCATAATCAAAGGATGCATATCCCCGTGAAATAGACTTCAGGCGATCGTAAAAATCAAACACTATCTCCGCCAGTGGTAAATCAAAGCTTAATTCGACACGCGTTGTGGTTAAGTAATGCTGATGCGTCAGTACGCCTCGTTTTTCCAAGGCAAGGTTCATGATCGCCCCGATATACTCGGGCTTGGTGATCACCTGTGCATGGATATATGGTTCTTCGATATAATCCACTAAAGTAGGATCGGGAAGATCGTTAGGTGTATTGATCGTCATCAGGCCTGACCGCTTGGTGTAGGCGCGATACGATACGTTAGGCACGGTGGTGATGACTTCCTGATTAAACTCCCGGCTCAATCGCTCCTGTATGATCTCGAGATGCAACATGCCGAGGAATCCGCAACGGAATCCAAAGCCCAAAGCAATGGATGTCTCAGGTTCGAACACCAGACTGGCGTCATTCAATTGAAGTTTTTCGAGACTGTCGCGCAGGTCTTCGAAGTCATCATTGTCGATGGGGTAGATCCCGGCAAAAACCATCGGCTTGACATCTTCAAAACCTTTGATGGCTTCTTTGCATGGATTTGCTACCGTAGTGATGGTGTCACCGACTTTGATCTCTTTGGATTCTTTGATACCTGTGATGATATACCCTACGTTGCCGGCGGATATCTCGTCCTTTGGTACTTGTATCATTTGAAGCACACCGATTTCATCAGCGTGGTATTCTTTTCCGGTATTGACAAAGCGGACTTTTTCACCCTTCTTCATCGTTCCGTTGTAAATTCGAAAATAGGCAATGACGCCACGGAAACTATTAAAAACGGAGTCAAAGATCAGTGCCTGTAGGGGTGCAACAGGATCACCTTTTGGTGGTGGAATGAACTCGACAATGGCTTCGAGTACTTTATCAATACCTTCTCCTGTTTTGCCGCTGGCGAGCAGAATGTCTGATTTTGGAATGCCCACGAGATCAATGATCTGGTCAGTGACTTCATCGATCATGGCATTGGGCATATCGATTTTGTTGAGCACCGGAATGATCTCCAGATTATGCTCGATGGCCAGGTAGAGATTAGAGATCGTCTGCGCCTGAATGCCTTGTGTAGCATCCACGAGCAGCAAGGCGCCTTCGCACGCGGCGATAGAACGTGAAACTTCATAGGAAAAGTCCACGTGTCCGGGTGTATCGATGAGGTTCAGGGTATACACTTCGCCATTTGGCCGTTTGTAGTACAGCTGGATGGCGTGGCTCTTGATCGTGATGCCTCGCTCGCGCTCGATGTCCATATTGTCCAATGCCTGAGCCTTCATATCCCGTTGGGAAATCGTTTGTGTGACTTCCAGGAGGCGGTCGGACAGCGTGCTTTTGCCGTGATCAATATGGGCAATGACGCAGAAATTGCGGATATTCTTCATTCGGGGCACAAAGATAGTCAGGACGGAGCATAGCACCTAAGAGAATACATCCAGAAAGCAAAGAAATTCAGGGGGAAAAACGGACTGGAAATCATCAAAAAAGCGGGATTTTCAATCCGATTTTAACCGCATATAGACTGATATTTCTATTTCGGTATCCCTATGTTAACTTGCTCATTATCAGAATCGATGACCGAGTTATTCTCAATCCAGGTCCAGAGAATACGCAAAATTACCCGTATACCCTTCGTAATAGCCCTGCAGATAAAGCCCGGAAACTGCCATTTTTAATTCCTTATGAAAATCATCGACCGAGGCGACTTCTACGCCATTCACTTTGGTGATGATGAAGTTCTCTTCCATATTGACATGATCCACCGGGCCACCGGAAACAATCGATTTGACGACGATCCCTTTTTTGGGAAGACGGTCAACTTCTGTGGTATTCATTTCTCTGACGAGCATACCGAGTTCGGTCAGCATCTCGTTTGGTGATTTTGAGGATGCAATTCTTGGCGTCACGCTGGTTCTGGAGTCGCTGAGGACAACAGTGGTCTCTTTCTTTTTTTGTTTCCGAATGAATTCAAACCGCAATGCGTCACCGGGTCTGTGCTGGCCCACTTTTCCCATAAAGTCCGGTGTGTTGTTAATCTTTTGTCCATCGATCGCGATCACCACATCTCCGGATTGTAGTCCGGCCTGATCTGCTGCGCTGGAAGCATTGACTTGTTCAATGATGACGCCACTAACTTCCTGGAGGCCTGCCGTTTTGGCCAGTGCCGCATCGACAGGTCGAATAACAACACCCAGCCAACCGCGTTGCGTAGTCCCAAAATCGCGAATGTCTTCGAGAACTTTTTTGGCAATATTGGCCGGTACGGCAAATGAAAATCCTTCGTACTGACCGCTGAACGTGAGAATCGCTGTATTGATCCCCATGAGTTGACCGCGGGTATCCACTAGCGCGCCTCCGCTGTTGCCCGGATTAACTGCCGCGTCAGTTTGGATAAAAGATTCGATACCGGTTTCATCGAGGATATTGATATTTCTTGATTTGGCGCTGACGATTCCGGCAGTGACTGTAGAGTAGAGGCGGAATGGATTGCCGATTGCCATCACCCATTCACCGACCATCAGTGAATCGCTGTTGCCAAATGTGAGATGAGGCAGTGTTTCTGCTTCTACTTTCAAAAGCGCAAGATCCGTTGAGGGATCAGAGCCAATCAGTTTGGCTTCATACTCACGGCCATCATCGAGCAGCACGGTGATTTCTTCGCCGCCATCGATGACATGGTGATTGGTCGCGATATACCCGTCTTCAGAGATAATTACACCTGATCCCGTGCTCGCCTCTGCATGGCGACGGCTGAAATATCCGGCAGGAACGATCGTTCGGCTTTCGATAAACACGACCGCCATTTTGGAGGTATTGGCAGCCATCACGAGGTCCGGGCTCGTGATCTGTTTGGTTATTGATGAAACAGGTTGCTTTGGAGAGTAGTTTGTGAGAATAGGTTGCTGGATCACCACTTCCTTCTGCACATCACCATTGTCTAAATAGGTAAATATTCCAAGAGCCAGAAATGTGCTGAGTATGCCTGTAAGCAGAAATGGAAATACCTTTTTCATGGTGTGAGAAATTAAAGTGGATGATACGTATTTAACTGAAGATACCATGTAAACATTGTGCGAAAGGGAATAGTTTTGGCCTTACCAACTGGTTCGATTTGAATTTCAACCTGGTAACACCTTCCGCTCCATCGGAACAACGATTTCAATAGGTATTGATCTATGGACACAGAGATGCAGGAGCAAACTCCTTGCAACAAGGAACATCCATCAACGACAGTTCAGCGGAACCAGCTCCCGCTGTACAGGGGGATTGGAGTTTGCTCCAACGACTTGTGCTCTATTTCTAGGCACAGAGATGCAGGAGCAACCTCCTCGCATCGGCTTTGTGGGGTATGCTCCAACAACTCATTATCTATGGTGCATGAAATCGGTTTTCAACCCAACTATGCCACTAGAAGCAATTGGTAGAGGAATATCAATAAAGAAGTACACAATTGTTGCGCATAACCCTGGTCTAGGATGTCAACTCCATTCTCCGTATTTTTGCCCCACCAATAAAATAGACTGACACAAACATGCACATTATTCCATTCGTCAAATACCACGGGGCCGGCAATGACTTTATCATGATCGATGACCGCAACGGCGATTGGGAAAAGCTGATCAACGAAGCATGGATCGCCAATGCATGTCACCGGCGCTTCGGCATCGGTGCGGATGGTATGATCCTGCTGCAGGAAGGAAAAGACGGAGCTGATTTTTTCATGCGCTACTTCAACTCGGATGGCAGAGTCAGTACATTTTGCGGTAATGGGGGAAGATGTATCGTTGCATTTGCCATGGGCCTTGGTGTTCATACCGGAAAATGCAAGTTTCTCGCCACAGACGGTTGGCATGAAGGTGAAGTACTGGACAATGGCGAGGTGCGTATTTCCATGACGGATGTAGAAGAAGTCAAAAATCTCGACAAAACAACCGCGACACTGTATACTGGTTCGCCACATTACGTGAAGTTGTCAGAAACTATCGATCAACTGGATGTTGTGCAGCAGGGCAGGGCGATTCGAAACAGCGACCCATACATGCTCGATGGAATTAATGTCAATTTTGTGGAGTGGATCGAAGATGGCGAACTCCGCATCCGAACCTATGAACGCGGTGTGGAAGACGAAACCTATGCCTGTGGAACAGGAGTTGTGGCGGCAGCCATCGCAGCAACCGATCTCAAAAAATCAGACAAAAACTCTTGGGCTATCCATGCAAAAGGCGGTGACCTCAACGTCGCTTTTGATCGATCGGCTTCAGGGGGCTTTCTGCATGTAAAACTCACGGGGCCGGCAAAAGCGGTTTTCAGTGGCGAAATTCCGCTCTAATCCTCATCTCGATCCAACATCCATTCGGCTTGAAGCCTTTTTAGTTCGGAGACTGCATGCATATCCCCGGCTTTGGTACCTCTCGTAATACCAGTTTCGACCAGTTTTAAGCCTTCATTTCGATTGCCCCGGCTATATAACAGGCTGGCGTAGTGATAGTAGGTCCCGATATAGTCGGGATGTTCATTGACGAGGTGTTCATACATCAGGACGGCCTGCAGCGGATTGGAGAGCTTGTCATACTCTCTGGCCAGCGCATAGATCAGGAACGGATCGTCGGGGCGTTCCTCCAGAAGGGATTCTAATTCAGCGATTTTGCTCATGTCCGGCAAAATTAAAAGCAAATCCCCGAATATCCATCCTCACGGGAAATGGGAGAAAAAGCCAATTTTGATACCTTTGCCGGAACAACCGATAATCTGAAGTGATATGAAATTATTAGTGGCCATCAGCCAGACGCCGGAGACGACCGCCCGGATAGCCTTTAAGGACGAAGGAAAGGCGTTTGACCCGTCAGGCGTCAATTTTATCATGAATCCCTACGATGAATGGTATGCCCTTGTGCGCGCCCTCGAACTCAAAGAAGAGCTCGGTGGTACCGTCACCGTAATCCATTGCGGTCCCGCGGCCAACGATGTCACTATCAGAAAAGCCCTGGCTATCGGGGCAGATGATGCCTATCGTGTGGATATCACACCCGATTCCGCCTATGTAGTTGCGCAGCAGGTTGCCGCGCATGCGAAGGAGCAGGGCTACGACCTCATTTTTACCGGAAAAGAAACCATCGATTATAACGGAGCACTGGTCGGCGGAATGATCGCCGGTCTCCTGGATATGCCTTTTATCAGTCACGCAAGTAAAATGGTGACGCAAGGCGATAAGATGATCGTTACCCGGGATATCGAAGGTGGTGAAGAAGATATCGAAGTGAGTACGCCATTTGTGCTCAGCGCTTCAAAAGGCCTGGCCGAACAACGCATCCCAAATATGCGTGGCATTATGTCCGCTAAATCCAAACCCCTGAATGTCGTTGAACCTGTTTCTGCAGAAGCCATGGCAGTGCACACGCATTTTACTGTTCCACCACCGAAGTCAGCTGTGAAGCTCGTCGACGCGGAGCAGGTTGATGAATTGGTCCGCCTGCTTCATGAAGAAGCCAAGGCCATTTAAGTTTTTTTGAAATTCTATTGAAATAAGAATCGTATGATACTAGTATATGCAGAAACGCAGGATGGGAAAGTGAAAAAATCCGCTTTGGAATCCGTTTACTTTGGTTCCAAACTCGCAGCCCTGAATGGTTCTTCCTGTGTGGCATTAATGCTTGGACCTGCTTCGGATGGAGGCAAACTCGGTGCTTACGGTGCCGCTGAAGTGCTCCATGCCGCAGATGAAAAACTGGCTTCCTTTGATACCAGCACCCACGCAAAAGTTGTCGCGGCAGTTGCAAAAGAAAAAGGTGCGAAAGTGGTACTCTTTCCCGATAGCGCCAATGGCAAAAGCCTGCTCGGTATGACAGGTGTGTTGTTAAACGCCGGTGTCGTGAGTGGTGTCAACAAACTGCCCGAAGCATTGAGTGATCATCTGGTGGTCAGCAGGGCATTGTTTTCCGGAAAAGCATTTGCAGACTGCAGCATTAATAGTGATGTAGCGGTCATCTCCCTGGCGGGAAATACGATCAAACCTGTTGCCGAAGGAAGCGAAGCAAGTGTCACCGCCATCACTCCGGAAATCCCGGAGGCAAAAACGCGTGTACTCGATGTCAGACGAACTGTGGGTACAGTACCTTTACCTGAAGCAGAGATTGTAGTGTCTGCAGGACGCGGCATGAAAGATCCGTCCAATTGGGGAATCGTCGAAGAACTCGCAGAAGTGCTTGGCGCCACTACAGCTTGTTCAAGACCGGTGGCCGATAGTGGTTGGCGCCCGCATCACGAGCATGTGGGGCAAACCGGCATCGCTATTCGACCTAACCTTTACATTGCCATTGGTATTTCAGGTGCGATCCAGCACCTCGCCGGCGTGAATAGTTCGAAAGTGATCGTAGTGATCAACAAAGACCCTGAAGCGCCTTTCTTCAAGGCTGCGGATTACGGGATTGTCGGGGACTTATTTGATGTCGTGCCGAAGCTGACCGAAGAGATCAAAAAGCTGAAAAGTGCCGGTTAATTTTCCTTGTTGGGTGTTAACAAGTTTTTAGGGGACCGGTCTGAACATAGCGCCGCTCTCAGCATTATTATATATATTTCGAGATACTAGCAGATACGTGGAAAAGATTGAATTATACATCGTTACACTAACGCACAGCGTCACCCAGTCGAGTAATTACGCCGTCGTGATGGGAGAAGTGGAAGGCAATCGCCGCCTGCCCATCGTCATCGGGGGATTTGAAGCACAAGCAATTGCCGTAGCGATGGAAGGCATGGTGCCCTCACGGCCGCTGACCCACGATCTCCTGAAAAATACACTGGATACCTTCGAAATCGAAGTCAAAGAGATCCTGATCAACAATCTGATTGAAGGCGTTTTTCATGCCCGACTCGTTTGTACGCAGCACGGACGCGAGTTCGAAATCGACTCCCGCACCTCTGACGCGATCGCCATGGCTGTCCGTTATGGTTGCCCGATTTTCACGTATGACTTTATCCTGGATGCTGCCGGCGTCCGTATCGAAGATACCGGCGAAGAGGCTGAAGGCGAGAAGGAAGAAACCAAGCCAAAACGCAAGCGCCGCGGATACGCGGAATACTCCATGGATGACCTCAATGCCATGCTCGAAAAAGTGATCAGCGAAGAAGATTACGAGAAGGCGGCCAAGATCCGTGATGAGATCAAAAAGCGGAGCGAGGAGCAGAGCTAGTCCTTACCGGACAGGTTTTTTACGATTTAAAAGGCAGCCGGATATAAAATTTCCCATTCAGTTTATCTCTGATAGAATCGATCTGACGACCCGGGTCAGGTGAGTCGTATTTGTGGGAAATTTGTATATTCAGTTTTGAGATGTCTTCGATCACCACCTAATTTTTTCGGTATGCTGCAGCTTAAACCTCTTTCTAAAGAATCGATCCCCAGTGCTTTGGTAAAAGCAAAACATTATCGCCTGTTAGGAGAACCCTGGGAAGCAGAAAGTATCTGCAGAGATATCCTCAGAGTGGAGGAAGGTCACCAGGAAGCATTGCTTTTTCTCGTTCTTGCGATTACCGATCAGTTTGCTTCCGGAAAGACAGCTTCATATCCTTATGCGAAGGAGTTATGTGAAAAGCTGAAGAGTGAATACGAACGCGCCTACTACAGAGGCCTGGTCGAAGAGCGGTACGGCAAAAGCATTTTGAAAAGACAAACACCCAGAGTGAAATACATCGCTTACGAGTATTATCGCACCGCGATGGAATTTTTTGAAAAAGCGGACAGCCTTTCTCACGAAGGAAACCAGGATGCGGTTTTGCGATGGAATGCATGTGTGAGAGGCATTAAAGAGTTTCAACTCGAAGCTGCACCTGAGGAAGATCCGGCGCCACAGTTATAGAGTTATTCCATAGTTCTATGCCACCAAAAATGAAAACCAGCCCTCAAAAGCAGCCAGTTCGTTCCTCACTCGCTGCTTTTCTTGCCTCTCATCAAATATAAATGATACTTATAGTCCGTAGTCTTAAAGTCGTCAATTTATGATATTTGCATCTAAAAATTGATGCGGAAATCATACTCTAAGGAAGAAAGAGAACTGCTAATTAAAATCGGAAAAAAAATCCGACACTTTAGGCTCGAGATGGGATTATCACAAGAAAAACTTGCTTTTGCTTGTGATTTAGATAGAACTTATATTGGTTCTGTAGAAAGAGGTGAACGAAATATTTCAGTAATTAATTTGCGAAAGATTTCCTCTGCGTTAAAAATTCAATCTTATGAATTATTAAAACTGGAGGAATGACAAATCACCTTAACAATGGGCTTGAAAAAGTCAAATTGATTGAACAGTCTGGTTATACAATTTACGATGGAATAGAAGTCGGAGACAAAAATTACTGGCTAACAGCTCAAGAGCTTCAAGAAGTTCTAAATTCAAAATTGGCAGGAATGAATTTGCAAGGTCTCAAATTAAGAACGAGATCGAAAGTTGTGAAGTCCACAATTTGTGAAGCTTTAGGTTACCCTGTTCCAAAATCATTTAAAAAAACGAAACCAAGATTTATTGGTCAACGATTTGATACATACACCCAAAAATCAAACAACCTACAAGTTTGGAACGAAGATTTAGATTTAAGTAGAAGGTATGTTTTAATCTGTATTAGCGAAGATGACATAATCACTAAGGTGAAAGTAGTATCTGGAAGTGATTTAGCTCCATTAGATACAACGGGAACTTTAACTCAAAAATATCAAGCTAGATTAACTTACAATATTGAAGACAAATATGAACTTGTAAGTGATGCTGATACAGAATATGTTTCAAAGCTATGTTCAGAAAGCGATTCGATAAATCTTAAAAATATTAGTCCTATTGACAACCCTCATGAAGGTAACCTTATTCCAATTGAAGATATTTATAAAAAACTGAAGAATGTAGTTGGAAAATGTTTCAACGATCCTGGAAGTGACCAAGAAAGAAATCGAGGAGCGGAATTGCACAGACTGGTTTGTGAAGCATTAGGTTACAATTCCTATCAAGACAATGGTCAATTTCCTGATGTAAAAAATCAACTATTAGAAGTAAAGCTTCAGACTTCCCCAACTATAGATTTAGGGTTGATTTCTCCCGATAGCGAAGTTCCTTTAGATATGGAGAAAATAAATGATACAAGTGTTAGACATTGTGATGTTAGATATGCAATATTTTGTGGAGACATTAAAGATGGTATTGTCACAATAACTAATTTGATAGTAACAAACGGGCATGATTTCTTTGGGAGACTACCAAAATTTGAAGGCAAGGGATTGAATAAAAAAATACAAATTCCTCTTCCGAAAGGTTATTTTGATTCTTAACGAAAAAGTGGAATTGGATCTACGTCAAATGCCTTTGCAACAGTTAATTCCAATTGTTCAATAAGCTTATTCTTATTCAAGGTATTCGGAGAATTTAATTTTTTTACAATCGAAATGATTTTTTGAGATGATTGTAAATGAATATCAGGTAAAGGATATTTTTCAACATATTGAGTAAAATATCTTCTGCGACCAGAGTAAAGTTTATTATTAAACATTAGGTCATGGTACTTAGTCATTAAAGAAGAGTTTGCCACACCTTGAATAAGTAGCAATTGATCAATTTCGTTCGATGATTTAGCTACCATCCAATAGCAATTCCCATTAACGATTCTTTTACTTTCATCGAAGTAGAATCTCGGATAACTACTGATATCAGGAAATACGAGTTTTGGCAAATCCCAAAAAGAAGGATTTTGAGGAACCCATATTTCAAACCATTTCCTTCCTGCGTCAATTAAGTATTTTCTACTCTCTAATTTCTCTTTATGACTTAACAAGTAATTCTTAGCTTTGGGAAAATCATCTAAATTTATCGTCTTCTTTTTTCCATTGATAGAATAGTGGGGATAGAGAACTTTGAGTACTTTTCTATTTGAGATTTCCCAAGACTCAATATTTTCTTGAGAGATTAATTCTTTTAGTATAGATTGCTCTGGAGTATCAATTTCACTTTCCCAATCTTGCTTAATAAAAATTTTGTCAGCCGTAGTTTTGATACCTACACGAACTTTAAATAAATCCCCAATAAAATTTGATGCTGAATCATTTATCTTATTAATCCATTTATCCTCTGAATTTGAAAGTAGAGCCCATGAATGATCCTTCGTATCGAGAAACTTTATTTTCCCTGAAGTTTTTTTGAATTTTTTGGATTCAGCAATAAATACCCCATCCTTTTTATTATTCAATATATCATAAAAACTATTTAAGCTCATCAAAGGATCAACTGAGCCGTTTAATTCTTCATATATCTTAGTGAATATAGAATTATCATTAGTACTATTTGATTTCTTCCGACCAATCAGAATCGCCGGAAGAACAGCAGCGTCAAATAATTTAGTATCGCCAAGATCAATTACCTCTAGAATGTTAAAATTGTCTTTGATGAACTTTCTTACACTAATACCACTTTTCGTAGATAGGTAACGATTAGAAGTTATAACTCCAATTAAACCATTTTCTTTTAGCGCATATGTCATACCAATCAGAAAAGGGTAATAAAGATCAACTCTACCTTTTAGACCAAATTTTTTAGCGATCATTTGAGCGTATTCTGCACCCAAAACCTGAGTCCTCACATATGGAGGATTTGCGATAATTAAATCTATTGATCCATTTATGAATTGACTTTCATTAGTTAGACTATCAAAAAGACTTTTTTGATCTTCTTTTGGATTGACCTGCTTTAGGAAATCACCTTGAGCTAGAGAAACATTGTAATTTGGATGTAGATAGGTAAGATTTGAAGAGGCTTTCTGTAGAAATTCTGTATTAGAATCGAATCCTATTAGTGTAAAATCTACATCTTTATCAATGAGTTTTTTGGAAATAGAAGTTAGCAATATACCTTCTCCACATGCAGGGTCTAGGACTTTAATTGGTTGATTATCAGGAGCAAAATATGATAATATCTTGTCCGAAATGAAATCAGCTAATTTTGAAGGAGTGAAAGTTGCTCCAGTTTCTTTAATTAATTGAGTACTTGTTGGCATAAGGTATGTTTAACACAGCCAAAGATACTTATAGTCATCAATAAATCAAAATTAATTCAAGACAATTATGATGCAAATTGCTATCCTCGTTCCTGCGGTAGCAAAGAGCATCATAGCCAACCCGCAAAAAAAGAAGGCGGCATAGAACAATGGCTAAAATGTCAATAGCCTCCATTCGTCGGCTACTGCATTTAGCCGAGCCGTAAGAGGAATTTTTCTTACTTGGCTAAAAAACTTTTTTAATTGATCAATTAAGAAAGTAATCAAACTAGCCCACTAGTTCTTAATCGGTGGGCGCTTTTTCTTCCAGGGGCCGAATATTTTACGGCGAAGGATCGTCACCGGATCATAAAACCGATCAATCACCCGCTCTTTAAGTGGAATGATGGCATTGTCTGTGAGATTGATATGCTCAGGACAAACATCCGTGCAGCATCTGGTGATATTGCACATACCGGAACCATAATCATTTTTAATTTCCGGTATCCGATCTTCGATGTCTAAGGGATGCATCTCCAGGCTGGCCGCCCGTATCATGAAACGAGGACCAATAAATTTATCCTGCTTCTGGTGGTCGCGGAGGATGTGACACACATTCTGACATAAATAGCATTCGATACATTTGCGAAACTCCTGGGCGCGCTCAACATCCTTTTGATACATGACGTATCCCTTTTCAGTTTTTGACTCCGGCGCTAGTTTTACAGGTTTGATTTTTTTGTTCTGCTCGTAATTCCATGATACATCTGTGACCAGATCACGTATAACCGGAAAGGTTTTTAAAGGGGTAATTGTGATCGTTTCATCAGGCCCGTATTCATTCATCCTCGTCATGCAGGAGAGCTTTGGCTTGCCATTGATCTCCACACTGCATGATCCGCATTTTCCTGCTTTGCAGTTCCATCGCACTGCCAGATCATTTGCCTGCTGAGCCTGTATCCTGTGTACTACATCCAGTACCACCATGCCTTCGGCTACCTCGACTTCGTACTGGACAAATTCACCTTTTTCATTGTCTCCGCGATAGATTTTAAAGTTTCGTTTAGCCATTTGATCAGGTTTTACAAAGGCCTTTTAACAGGCTTCAGGTTTCGGATGTATTATCAATAATTCATGCATTACCTCGTTCAGTCGCGATCTCAGCTTCCAGATTGTCTATCGTAGATTTCGCGATCCTTTCAAGTTCCGGATCTGGGGCTGACCGAGCTACTTTATGTAATTCCATTTTACCGTCTGATCCTTTTCGGGAGACGATGTTGTATTGCAACCACTCATCGCGCTCGTCGGGAAAATCAGCACGTGTATGAGCACCTCTGCTCTCTTCACGAAGCTGGGCTGCGCGAGCCACCGCCTCTGCCGTGATCAGCAGATTGCGCATACTCAGCGCTTCATGCCATCCCGGATTAAACTGACTGGCCCCTTTCGCTTTGACACTTTTATACTGCTCTTTGAGTGTTTCGATTTCGCGTATACCGATATCCAGATCTTCCTTTGTGCGAATGATACCTACGTGCTTTTGCATATTCTGTTCCAGTGCTTCGTGCAGTAGATAGGGGTTAGCACCATCTTCCCGATTCAGTATGGACGTGGCGTGTTGAATAATGCGGGAAGCGTCATTGGTCTTGAAGCTTGAGGTCGATCGCAGGCCTTTCGCGTACTCAGCCGCATGTTTACCGGCCAGATATCCAAATACCAGGAGATCGGAAAGCGAATTCCCTCCGAGTCGATTAGCACCATGCATACCTGCCGCGCATTCTCCACAAGCAAACAAGCCGGGTACAGAACTCATCGTGGTATCCGAATCTACCTTGATTCCGCCCATGAAGTAATGACAGGTCGGACCCACTTCCATAGGCTCTTTCGTGATATCCAGTTCTGCGAGTACTTTAAACTGGTGATACATCGAAGGCAGCTTCTTTTTAATATCCTCCGCAGAACGTTGCGTGGCGATGTTAAGAAATGCACCTCCATGCGGTGATCCTCTGCCGGCTTTCACTTCTGCGTTGATCGCTCTGGCGACAACATCCCGAGTGAGAAGTTCGGGAGGTCGTCTTGCTGACTGGTCCCCTGCGAGCCAGCGCGCCGCTTCCTCTTCGGTATCAGCTGTTTCAGAACGGAAGCGTTCAGGGATATAATTAAACATAAACCGGGTGCCTTCGCTGTTGAGCAAAATACCTCCTTCTCCCCGCACACTTTCTGTCACCAGAATACCTTTTACGGAAAGTGGCCATACCATGCCTGTGGGGTGAAACTGATTGAACTCCATGTCCATCAGATCGGCTCCGGCTTCATAGGCCATCGCATAGCCATCTCCGGTATATTCCCAAGAATTGGACGTAACATCCCAGGCTTTTCCTCCACCTCCTGTAGCAAATATGATAGCCTTTGCTTTGAATATGACGAATGTGCCGGTCTCCCTCCACATACACACGATCCCACATACTGCACCCTGTTCATTTTTGAGAAGATCAAGTGCCGTACATTCCATATAGGTTTCGATTCCCTGATGGATGCCGTGATCTTGAAGTGTGCGGATCATTTCCAATCCGGTGCGATCACCAACATGAGCCAGTCTTGGATAACGATGCCCTCCGAAGTTACGCTGGTTAATCAGCCCTTTTTTTGTTCGATCAAAGACTGCGCCCCATTCTTCCAAAAGGCGTACGCGTTCCGGGGCGAGCTGGGCATGCAATTCTGCCATCCGCCAGACGTTGAGAAATTTTCCACCTCGCATAGTATCGCGGAAGTGAATTTTCCAGTCATCTCTTGCATCGACATTTCCAAGGGCGGCAGCCATACCTCCTTCCGCCATAACCGTGTGAGCTTTGCCAAGTAAAGATTTCATGACGATGCCGGTACTTTGCCCTTGTCCGGAGGCTTCGATAGCTGCACTCAGGCCTGCACCTCCTGCGCCTACGATCAGCACATCGTGTTCAATGGTCTTTATGTCCGATATATCCAGCATGCATGATTGTTTTTCTTAACCCCATGTGTTGAGGTCGGTGATGATTCCCATGGAAACGAGTCGTATATAGATATCAGCGAGCATGATCCAGATCAGGCTCACCCAGGCGAAAAATTCGTGACGTCGATTGAGCCAACCCACGATTTTGCCATTTTCATGTGAAACATTTCCGGCCAGGCTGCAGGAATAACAATCTCTGCTGCCACTGACCAGATGTCGAATGGAGTGACATCCAAAGGTGTAACACGCGAGGAAAATGGGATTGAGCAGGATAAAGATTGAACCTACACCAATCCCGAATTCACCTCCTCTGAAAAAGGAAAGGTAGGCGTCATAGAAAAAAACGATGATGTACATCACGGCGAAGTACATCGTGATGCGGTGAACATTCTGCACCAGCATTAAACCTGTTTCGCCTTTGTAACCACTCTTGCCTTTTCTGGGCAATGCCCCTACAGCACAAGCGGGAGGCGTACCCGTAAAGGCACGGTAGTAGGCTTTGCGATAATAGTAACATGTAAATCGAAAGATGCCGGGAATGGCAAGAATGAGGAGGGAAGGTGAAGGTGGAATCCAACGAGGCCACCAATCCGGCCAGCTTCCTAATAAAGCATGTTCAATAGGTGCTGCACCCGCTACACCTTCTTTAATAAAAATGAGTGGTGAATAGAAAGGTGCCAGATATCCGCCAAACCCATCTTGTCCGGCACTGTACCAGTAGAAATCGGCTTGCCAGGCGGACCAGAACCCATATATGAGAAAAGTTGTGAGGCCAAAAACTACCAGTCCGGGATAGAGCCACCATTTGTCTTTTCGCAGTGTTTGACCAAATCCTCTGGTGTGGATGTCAACAGTCGTGTGTGCCGGCATGTGGTTTTTGGTTTTGTTTTACTTGACAGCGTTCTGTTAAGTTACTACAAACTCATTAGAAAACAGAATTTAAGGGTAAAAAATGAAATCGCACCTCGCGACGGATGCTTCCTTTTGAGGCTTACCCGGGCATCCCGGTATCATACCCGTCCAGACTTACCGTGTTTTTTTCCTGCCAGTATGCTTCGATTTTTTCCTGGCCTTTATTTTCCGCCCAGGCGGTTAGCGTCGGTCTTTCTTCCTTGAACTCCATAAACGGTACGGCAAATCCACATGAGGTCTGCACCAGGTCTATCTCCATATCAATGATCTGTCTCGCGCCCAGGAGAGGCGGAAAGTGTGGGGCATATTTTTCAAACACAGCATCACCGGGATGATAGATTTTCGCATGGCCATACAAGCGGAGGATAAGTGGTTTGCCTTCGAATGCGCAAAACATGATCGTCATGCGATCGTGTTCGAGGAGATGCGCCGCGGTCTCGTTGCCACTCCCTGTAAGATTAAGCCAAACGATTCGCTGCGGATCGATGATCCTGAACGTATCCATTCCTTTGGGTGAAACATTGATGGTTCCTTCTGCCCTTGCCGTGCCCACGAAGAATATTTTTTGATCCATGATAAACTCCTGCAGGGGAGTGGATAGTTCAGTCATTCGCTTTCCCATAAAACAGATGTGTTTGGATGAATATCAGATTAAAAAACGCAAAACTCATTTCGAATATTCCATAAGATACAAATGATATCCTTCGGCCCAGTGATTTTCAACGACGTTGAGTAGTTTGAATCCCATTTTCTGATAGTATCGGTCTGTCAGCTGAGATGTCCGAACGATGATCTTCCGGATATCCGGCATCGCTTTCAGCTTGTCAATTCTGTATTGCAGCAGTCTGCTCCCCAAAGATTGCTTTTGAAAATCCGGATGTATCATGTCCCAGCTGATGATACCTGTTGTCTTTTCATCTTCATAGTTGATTCCGCCACACCCCACCGGCACATCATCCACACAAATCACAAAGTAGTCTTCAGTTCCGTGATCAAGGTATTGGTCAAACCCCTCTTCTTCCTCCGGTGCGAAGTAGGCAGGTGAGTTGAGTCGCAGGATTGTGATGAGAGCTGTCTTGTCCTTGGGGTGATATGGGCGAATGGTGGGTTGAGACATGTTTGTGTAACCTTTGTCCATCACTAATTTCGGATTTATTTTAGACCTGAGACTTGTTAGCGTAGAGCAGAAGGCTGAGTGCGTAGAGGAATCATTGATCTGGCTTAAAGAAGCACATCCACATCTGCTTCTTTGGAAACCCCCTCGTTCTGCGAACGATCCCCCTCTAAAAGGGGATACTTTTCCTTGAGACAGATGGTGCTGCTTCTCAAAACAGGGGGGTCTCCGTGACTCAGAAAAGTTAGTATTACTTAGCGTGCGGCTTCTTTGCGGACACAAAAAAAGCAGGATTAACTGATACCAAGCTCTTTCTCTTTTCTGCCTTTTCCTCTTTTAAGCCCAAAACAAACCTGAAAATAGACAAATCCCTCGCTAAACCTTAAACCCTCTTATCCCCAAAGATCCTTCCCGTACACGCCTGCATCAATTAACTTGTTGAGCCTGTCACTGACAAAGTCCTTGTCTTCGCGATAGGTGACGCCAAACCACTCAGCATCACAAGTCAACACGCGTGTCTGTCGCTCTTTAGTTTGAATGAGTGTATCAATGAGCTTAGGGATATAATATTCGGACTTGAGTTCCTGGCCGAATTCTGAGAGGAAGAGGCCAAATTCTTTTTCGAAGTAATCAAAGTAAGAGGGAAAGAATCCCCACATATTCATGGAAACGGGTGTGTCGGGAGAGAGCGTTCGTGTTTCTCCGTTCTCACCGGGAAATGAAATAACTCCATCCGCATTTCGGCTGATCTTTGTGCATTCTTCGACACCGGTAAGATAGTCGTTGGCATCTTTCTGGCAGACACCGCGATTAACTGTGCCATGTTCGGAAAGGGTATTGTTGAGTTTGTAGCCCACCACCGCGTATTCTTCTTTCTCTTTTTCTGAGGTCAGAAAGTTATAGAGAATCTGGTAGGATTCCGGTCCGTAATAGTCGTCCGCATTGATCACAGCAAACGGACCTTCAATCACATCGTGTGCCACCCAAATGGCATGCGCTGTTCCCCAGGGACGCTCACGATCTGGCGAAGGTGTAAAATGCAAAGGCAGATTATCCAGTTCCTGATAGACATAGTCAGCATCCATTCGGCCTTTCAGTTTTGGACCAAACGCTTCTTTAAATTTTTCCGCAAAATGTTCTCGTATGATAAACACCACATGATTAAAACCGGCGCGATGCGCATCATACAAACTATAGTCGATGATCGTCTCCCCGTTTGGGCCAAACGCATCCATTTGTTTTAATCCTCCGTACCGGCTTCCCATGCCGGCCGCCAGTACTACGAGTGAAACTTTTTTCTGTTCTGTCATTCCTTTTTTATTCTGTTCTTATTGCACGCCAATCAATTCACCGTAAGAAGGATCAATGGGGTACCCAAGTTGCTTTGCTTGTAACGCATACTTCCGCGCTTCATCCTGATTGCCCATCATATAATAACAGCGAGAAAGATTGAGATGATAAGAACCGTTTTGTGGGTTTATGCCAATCGCTTGCTGAAAATCAGCACTGGCGTTTTGGTATTGTTTGAGTTTGTTGAAGTAGAGCACACCCCGATTGTTGTAGTACTCGGGTTTGTTTGGATAGCGCTGGATCAATGTCGAATAGTTCGCAACTGCGCCATCAAAATCCTTAGTAGCGTCTTGTGCGCGTGCGACTAAAAACAATCCCGCTTCTTTTTGCGGATACAACGAGACAAATTTCCTTGCGTCGGCAAGCGCTTTCTCTCCTTCTTTGTTTTCCAAATAAGCGCGCGATCTCCACTCCAATGCATCGGCGTAGTTAGGATCAATCTCGAGTGTTCGACTAAGGTGTTCAATTACCTGGGGCCACTCTTCCTGATCGTAGAGATTTAATCCTTTGTTTGTCCAGGCACGCGTGCTTTCGGGATAATGGGTCAAAACATCCGCCCAGAGTGTCTGGCTGTCTTTCCAGACCGAAATGCGGTTCCAGGTAAGAAAACAAAGCACCAGTATCCACGCGACACCAAGTCCCACAATTGGTTTTTTATATTTCGACCATTCCCCTTCCAGACGTGGTATGATCTCCATCCCCAGCATGAAGAAGATACTGATGTAAGGCACATACGTATAGCGTTCTGCGACGACAGCATTACCGATAGAGATCAGTTGCAGAACGAGAATTAGATTGATGAGATAGAATCCGAAGCCAAACAATACATTTCGGTTTCGCACCTTCCATGCCAGTATCGCTACACCAATAATGGAAACTGCAGTTGCGAGATAATAAAGAACAGAAATGCTATTGGGAAAAGGATGCAAGGCCGAAAGCGGGTAGGGGACAATCACTTTTAATAAATACCAGCAAACGCCAAACCCGGCAAATGAAATGCGATCCGCAATGCTGTGGAGTTCAACGGACGCAACAGCTCGTTCTGATTGAATGGATAACGTGGCATAGGCAAATATCCCGGCCAGAATAAACAGTGGAATCTTTTCTATGATCCATTTCCAGGACCACTCTCGTTTCATGTAATAATCAATGGCCAGCAAAGAAGCTGGCAGCACAATCGCCGCAGGTTTGCACAGGAGAGACAAACCACCGAGCACCGTGACCACTGCGAGATGTTTCATTTGTTTCGTCTGCACATAGCGCACGTAGACGATCATCGCCAAAACATAAAATAAGGTGTACAACAGATCTTTACGTTCGGAAATCCAGGCAACGGACTCTACATGCATTGGATGGATGCCAAACAATAAAGCGACAAACAAACTGACCCATTTATTTCCAGAGGACAGGCGCCAGATAAACCAGAAGACAAGGGCGGTATTGATCAGGTGCAGAATAACGCTGGTCAGGTGATACGACATCGGATTTAGCTCTGCCATCTGATAATTCAATGCCAGACTGAGAATCGTCAATGGGTGATAATTGGACACCACCGGCGTGGAAAAAATCGCTTTCAGACCTTCGCCACTTAAATCACGTAATAACTGATTATTGGTTACGTAGAGGACATCATCCCAGTTGGTAAACCCATTGCTAAGAGCCGGGATAAAGAGCACAAGTGTAATGGTCAGCGCGGGAATTGCAAAGATCCAATTGACTTTTTGAGTTTTGGATCTTCGGGAGGTGGTAGCGGGGCTCGCTTTTGGTTTAGCGACTTGTTTCTTGCGTTTTTTGGCCATAATCGTGCGTGGCCCAAAATTAAAAGAAAATGGCGGGAATGGAAGTGATCTCAATGTCAATTCTCTCACTGCGATGGTCAGCTTCCATTCCTTTGATAATCAGTGGTTGAGCGTCAGGATGTCCGGATATCAAATATGATGGCGTGTCAAAACGTTTGTACCTGAGGCTTTTCGTATTTTTGCCGTATTCAGCTCGTGGTGTCATAGTGAGCTGTCAACGAAAACAGATTCATGAAAAAATCCCCTCATCTCATTGCCCCATCGATTCTATCCGCTGATTTTGGCCATTTGGATACAACCATCGACCTGATCAATGACAGTGAGGCAGATTGGTTTCACGTAGATGTCATGGATGGAATGTTCGTCCCGAATATCAGTTTTGGTTTCCCGGTCATGGAAGCATTGCAACGTCGAGCGGAGAAACCACTGGATGTCCATCTGATGATCGAAGGGCCGGAGCGATATATTGAGCGATTTCGTCAGTTAGGGGCTCACGTGATTACAGTGCATTACGAAGCCTGCCCCCATTTGCACCGCACTATTTATCAGATCAAAGAAACAGGTGCTCTTGCAGGTGTGGCGATCAATCCCCATACACCAGTGTCGTTGCTTAAAGATGTTCTCGCAGATGTCGACCTGATCCTGATCATGTCTGTCAATCCGGGATACGGAGGACAAAAATTTATTTATCAGAGCATTCCTAAAATAGCAGAACTGAAGCAAATGCTGGTGGAGCGAAATCTCAATCCGTATATCGAAGTCGATGGGGGCATAGGGCTGCAAAACGCTGAACGTGTGCTTCAGGCTGGAGCGAATGTCCTGGTGTCCGGAAGTGCGATGCTTTCTGCTGATGACCCCATGGATGCCATGAAGCGGCTCAAAGGCATTGGGGCTGAATCATTTAAAAATATCCAGGCTTGAAAATTTTCCGTTTCGGAATTGTACTGAGCCTGATTTCAGTGCTTTGCCTTTCCGGTATTCAGGCACAGGAAATCGCAACGGTTACAGGCGTTGTCTCCGACTCGCGGGATAATGCGGCAATTGAATTTGTAAGCGTGATTGATGCCTCACGCAATGTAGTAGCCAACTCCGAAGTAAACGGATTATATGAAATCACGATCCCGGCCGGAAAAAGTATCCTCCTGCAATTCAGGCGCACAGGATATAATCCGGAAGATCGCACTGTAGGTCCATTACAAAAGGGTGAACGATTGTCACTTGATGTGCAGATGACGGCAGTTAAAACCGAGATGGAAGTAATCGTCACAGATACGCGCCTGGAAGATGCGGGTATGATTCGGGAAACCACCGAGGCGATAAAATTGATGCCAAGCACAACCGGTAATCTCGAATCGCTTCTTCCTTATATCGCGTTAGGAACTTCCAGTGGGACAGGTGGCGAGCTCACTTCTCAGTACAATGTGCGGGGTGGAAACTACGACGAAAATCTTGTCTATGTCAATGACTTTCTAATCTACAGGCCACTCTTGATTCGAACGGGAAACCAGGAAGGATTGAGTCTTCCGAATCCGGATCTGACACGCGACCTGAGTTTTTCTTCAGGTGGGTTTGAAGCCCGCTATGGGGATAAACTTTCTTCAGTCATGGATGTGCGTTATAAACTCCCGGACAGTCTTCGGGGCTCTCTTTCGCTGAGTTTGCTAGGCGCATCCGGTCATCTGGAAGGAAGTGTGCCGGTCGGCAAAGATGGCTTCCGCAAATGGCGCTATCTGGTAGGCGTTCGATACAAGACATCTGCTTATCTGCTGGGCTCACTGGATGTCAAAGGAGAATATATCCCGTCTTTTACCGATTACCAGGTGTACACTACGCTTGATCTGTCTCGTAGCTGGCAGCTTGGTCTTATGGCCAATATCAATCGGAGTAAATATGATTTCGTTCCGGTGAGCGCTGAGACAGCCACCGGTCTCATCACCTTTGCCCTCAGACTGACCACTGAATTTGAAGGAGCGGAAAGCGATTTGTTTGTCAACGGCATGACGGGGGTAGCGCTTTCGTATGTCCCGGACCGAAAGAAAAATCCGCTCTTCCTTAAGTTCCTAGTTTCGGGCTACAAGAGTACGGAACAGGAAAATCTGGATATCATCGGGCAATATCGCCTGAGCCAGATCGAAACCAGCCTCAATGATCCGGATGCCGGTGAGGAAGTGGCTTTGCTCGGGTCCGGTACCCAACAGGTGTACAGTCGAAACCTGCTTCAGGCTGGCATCCTCACCACGGAAGTGAAAGGCGGCATCGAACTTCAGAAAAGTCCGCTTGAGTCAAACTTTATTCAGGCCGGATTGAAGTTCACCTACCAGGATATTTCCGATAAAATCCATGAATGGGAGCGACTCGATTCAGCGGGGTTTTCACTGCCGTATGAGTCGGAAGGATTGGAGCTGCTGTATGTTTTGAATTCACGACGCGACCTGCTCTCTTCAGTGTACAGTGGTTTTTTACAAAACACCTATACGAAGCAATACAGAAGTGGTCGTGAGTTGCGGTTCACGGCAGGGGTTCGTACCACCTATACCGATGTCAATAACGAGTTTTTAGTCAGTCCGAGATTTCAATTTACCTACTCCCCGATTTCGCGCAAGGCGTTTCGTTTTGCATTGGGCTGGTATGCACAACCACCGTTTTACAGAGAATTGCGTATGCCCGATGGAGTCGTTAATACCGATGCGCTGGCGCAAAAATCTTTTCAGGTACTGGCGGGATATAGTGTTGATTTCGGACCTCAGGGAACACATGGACCAAAGTTCAAGCTAATCATCGAAGCCTACTACAAATCGCTTTGGGATCTCATCTCTTATGAGGTGGATAATGTGCGCATCCGATATGCGGGTGAAAATAATGCCACCGGCTATCTCGCGGGAATTGATTTTCGCATCAATGGTGAACTCGTTCCCGGTGCCGATTCATGGGTCAACCTTTCTTTTTTAACTGCTCGGGAATCTCTCGATGGTGTTCAGCATCTGGACAGGGAAGTAGGCCAGGAAGAGGGCGTTCCTGTCGATTATGTCCCTCGTCCCACGGATCAGTTTATGAATCTCAATGTCTTTTTCCAGGATTACCTGCCGGACAATGAGAATTTCAGGGTGCACCTTAATCTATCCATAGGTACCGGTTTGCCATTTGGTATCAAGGACAACAATATCGTGTATCGAAATCCTTATCGGTATAAGCCTTATCACCGCGTGGATGTAGGGTTTTCGTTTCGCCTGTGGAGCAGGGCCTGGGAGCAGAAAAGGCCCAAAAGCGTGTTTCGACCTACCCGGGACAGCTGGATGAGCCTCGAAATCTACAATTTGCTGCAGGTGCGCAATGAAGCGAGCCGGACATGGGTAAAAACCGTGTTTCAGCAGCAATATGCGATCCCCAACTACCTGAGTTCCAGAAGGATAAATCTGAAATTCCGATTTGAATTTTAGTCGGACAAAATCTCTTTGAGCACATCCGATGGGTGGTACCTCCTCCTGAGCGGGTAGATCAGCGGTCATCCAGTGGTTATTTTTTCGGAAATCAGGAAGTTCCCTGTATCTTTGGCCCCGTTAAAAACCGGTAGTTCACTTGTGACAGAGACCGGCAAGGTATTTTAACCACTAAATTTTAACCTAAACAATGGCAGTAAAAATCAGACTCCAGCGTCACGGACGCAAACAAGCTCCTCTCTATCACATCGTTATAGCCGATGCCAGAGCTCCAAGAGATGGTAGTTTTATCGAAAGAATCGGTACCTACAATCCCATGACCCGACCAGCTACGATCGAAGTTGATCGTATGAAGGCGTTTGAATGGCTCAAAAATGGTGCGCAACCTACTGATACGGTTCGCGCGATTCTTCGCTTTAAAGGCGTAATGTACTATAAGCACCTCCAGCGCGGGGTGGCTAAAGGCGCAATGACCGCCGAAGATGCGGAAATGAAATTCAGAGCCTGGGTCGATGAGAAGGAAGCCAAGATCATGGCTCGCGTCAAGGCTACGCAGGATGAGCGCAAAGCACGTGCGGAAGAGATCTCCGGAAAAGCAAAAGCAGTGAAGCAAAAGAAAGAGGATACTCCGGTAGAGGATGAACTCGTCAATGTAGATCTCGCTGCTCAGGCTGCTGCAGAAACGGAAGGCGAAGCTGAAGCTACGGCTGAAGCATCCGCAACTGAAGAAGCATCAGCAACTGAAGAAGCACCTGCTGCCGAAGAAACACCTGCTGCTGAAGAAGCACCTGCTGCTGAAGAGGCGCCGGCAGAAGAAGAGAAAAAAGAAACTGCACCGGAAGAATAATCTCCTTTCTGCAGTGAATTGCCAAAGAGCTGATGCAAATCACCTCTTTGTATAGTGAAATTTTGGTTTAAAGAATCTTAGTACACCTGGTAAGGCCTCTTGTGTCTTATCAGGTGTACATGTATTAAAGGAATATTAAAATAAATCGCCTTATGGAAAAGCTTGAACAGAAATATCAGATGGAACTCGACACCCTGAAAGGAGTCATCCAGAGTTCAGATTTACTGGCCACTTACCTCGATGATGAAGAAGAAGAAAGTTATCAGGCGATACGCGACGAATTCGAACCTCAAATCGAAGCGCTGTATGAGAATGTGGCTGAAAATCATCCCCTGCAACTGACTACATTTGAGTCCGAACTCATCCATCCCGATTTCGAAGGGCTCTATATGGCAAAAATCCTGGGCTTCCGCGTGCTGCGCGGGGAGATTGATCAGGAGTATCGATACAAAAGACCACAGGACGATTTCAAAGAAGTGCTGGTCGCACTCGCGGAGTCTTCCAACTTTGAATATATCAAAAACAAAATCGGACAGAGCGTACAAATCGGTCTTGCACTATCCAGTGAAATATGGGTGAGCAATCTGATCAACCAGATTGATAACAAACGCGTACGCAGTTTCTATGAATCCATGGTTCTCGATAAACTGCGGGTCCTTCAGACGCGTAAAGCAGCCTACGAAGGGTATTACCGTCAGTTTACCCAGTATAACTATCACTCTGCTGAGTTTCCCAAAACAAGAGGTGAACTAAAGACCTTGTTTTCATCACTGGAAAAATTCATCCAGTACCGTATTAAGCACGGCAAAATCAATATGAGCCTGCTGCCTAACTTTCAGGAGTTTTTGAACAACGAACAGTTTAAGCAGGAAGAAGAATATCAGAAAATGCTGATCCTGTTTGGTCGCTATTTTCCACACGAAGGGCACGAAGAATGGATTAAAAAAATATTCAATGAGGCGCGTGCCAAGGTGGCCAATTTCAACGAGATCTATTTCGAATACCTGCTGGAAATTGAAGAACGCGGATTGTCCCTCGATAAACAATCAGATGAGAATGTAGACAAACTTCTGGATCAATCCATACAGGATGATTTGTCAAAATATTCCTCACTCATTAATGTCATTCATAAGAAAGGATATATCCACGAAGATTCCATCGAAACGACGCGGTCCTTTTACGAAAATCACGAAGGTCTTTCCAATATCAATGAGTCGCTCCGCCATACGATCTATGGGCATTTCGAAAGACTGACAGACAATCTTCCTGTTGAAGACTATAAAGTCGTGATCGGTTCAGATCACAGAAAGTCAGAAGAAGAAGCGGCCGTCGATGACAGCGTTGCCCGGTTCATGAAACTCTATATGGACATCTTTGCCAACCAGGAGTTTAATATCCGCATCCGGGAATTACTGCTTCGTTTTGTCAGACGTTGTCTGAAAAGCTTTACGGACAAGCGCAGTGCGCCGTATCAGGACATTAAGCACTTCGTCATGGATAAATTCCCCGAATGGGAGTTTATGAAGCAAAAGGAAGTAGTGGAGATGTTCAAAACCCGACGCGTCCGAAAAACAACTTCTTGATGTTCGTATAGGATAGGGCGTCATTCGTCGGGACGTGATGCCTGACGGAACGTTTTTATCCTATCTTGTTGTTGATCGTCACAGAAAGGTACTCGTCTGAGTCATTTCTCTGATACCACACAACCATCGATCATGCGAGGATTTTTTGATGCGATTGCGCATTACAACACAGCCGTTCAGCTTATTTCAAAACTCCGTTTAGGCGTTTATTTCCTGATCCCATCGCTGGTCAGTCTGGTCGTGGGGGTTGGGCTGGTATTCGGGATCATCAGCCTTGGGGATAATCTGGGGGGTTGGATCAGTGAATTCTATCCCTTTGAAAAAGGCGCTATTTGGTTTGCCAAAGCCAGTCAGTGGATCGGCTATATTCTGATCAGTCTGCTGGCCGTTATCCTGTTTCGATACATCATCATGATGTTCCTATCTCCATTCTTAAGCCCGCTTTCGGCAAGAGTGGAGCATCACTACCGACAGACAGAAGATCCCGGATGGTCGGTCCGCCAGATATCTTCAGAAATCGTGCGCGCGATCCGGTTAAACCTCCGCAACCTCATTCGCGAACTGTTCTACACACTCCTGCTGATCATCCTGGGATTTATTCCCGTCATCGGATGGATAGCCGGTGCTTTGATCCTGATGGTACAAGCGTATTATTCGGGGTTTCAAAATATGGATTTCACCCTGGAACGTCATTACAATATGAAGGATAGTGTGCGTTTTGTCAGAGCAAACAGAGGACTCGCGATCGGCAACGGAATAGTTTTTCTGTTTATGCTTATGATCCCCATTCTGGGTCTGCTGATCGCTCCGCCACTCGCTGTGGTCGCGGCAACAGTAGGGGTGGTGGAAAATATGGACGATGGAATGGTGTAAAAAGCAATCAGCCCTTTTTCAAACCAGAAACAATGCCATTTTACTCCGGAATTTATCTTGCTTTATCACTTTTTGACCCAGGCCGGTTTTAAGAATTCTCTATGGGGAATTAACCGCACACCCTGTGAATTGGTTAAATTGCACCGTGCTTTCAGATCGCATCCCATACTATATACTGGATCTCCTCCAACTCACTCCCTCTGTTCAGGTTGAAGGATTGGGGCGATTCGAAGCGATTTTTCACTCCGCAAAAATGGATGAACGACAATCCGCGCTGGTTCCACCCCATGTCGAAGGGGCTTTCAGTGCGGATGATACCGCCCCGGGAGAACTCCTGGAATCCTTTATTCGGTATACGTCAGGGGAGCAGTCAGAATCGCCTAAAAAAGCCATTGCAGACTTTGTAAAATCGGTCAAAAAAGGCACTGCTGAGGGCGAGCCTTTCGCGATTGAGACCTTTGGCACCTTTGTCAAATCAAGTTCCGGTCACCTGAGGTTCACGCCGGACTGGGATGCGTTTAATATCGCGTTTAATGGCCTCGAATCCGTCGAATTGAAACCGGAAAGCAGTAAGTCGCCGGTTATGGTGCCACTCACACCGCCTGAACCCTATGTGCGAAAATCAATTGAATTTGCCGACGAGGAGACCAAACAGGAGGCCGATGATGGTGCAGCGGCCGCCGCAAGCATAGCGGCAGTCGAACAATCCAAAGTCGAATTTGAAAAAAACCTCAATCGCGCAGATCCTTCCAATTCCAAAATCTGGTGGTTGCTCCTCATGACCGCGATTGTACTGATCGCGATCCTGTGCGTCTACCTCACCTGGGACATAATGCACAACCGCAGTCGGTTGAATGAATTGAGACAAGCTTATGCCGATACGACCGAAATAGCTCCGCCTGCTTCAGAGCAACCGGAATCTCCCGAAGAGGTGCCCGTGCAGGAGCCTCAGGAAAATCAGGAGGTCAATGTACAGGAACCTGAGACTCCGGTAGTACCGGATGACAATACATCAAAATGCTACATCATCGTCGAGGCTTTTGGCGATCCTGCCAACGTCGCCCGGATGGTCGCTCGTCTCGAGGGTATGCAGTATACAGTCAGGCAGTTTTCTGGCAGAACGCTTACCAAAGTTGGCGTCGAATCTGGGTGCGGTCAGGAGGAATTGCAACGCAGACTCAATGAGTTGCGATCTACTGTCAATCCCGAATCCTGGATTTACTGATGCACGAGGTTGAAATCAGGATATCTCCCGAAGACTTTCAGGAGAAAAGTTTGTTGCGCGCAACACTCGCCAAAGCCGCAGGAATTGGAGCATCCAAAATTCAACAATTCCGAATCGTGAGACGTTCGCTCGATGCCAGATTCCGACCTCCCGTCTTTCTGGTTCGCGCCCTTATCTCAGAAGGAGAACCACTCCCGGATATTCCCAAAGAACTTGATGATCTCCCGGATGTCCACAATGCACAGGAAGTACATATTGTTGGTGCCGGTCCGGCAGGATATTTTGCCGCTCTGGAATGTATTCGACAAGGCCTGAAGCCGATCATCCTCGATAGAGGAAAAGATGTCCAGCTTCGACGCAGAGATCTTCGTGCCATTCAACAGGATGGAGTCGTCAATCCACATTCTAATTACTGTTTTGGTGAAGGGGGTGCCGGCACGTATTCCGACGGAAAGTTATACACGCGTTCAGGTAAAAGAGGAAGTATCGATGCGGTATTGCGCAAGTTGGTGGAATGCGGTGCACATCCCGATATTCTGATGGAAGCGCATCCGCATATCGGTTCCAATAAGCTTCCCGGGATTATCGCGCGCATGAGAGAGGTCATTGAAGCACACGGAGGCGTCGTGATGTTCGAAACATTTGTTACAGATTTTTTTTTCAAAGAGCAGTCACCCAGACGCATCACGGGTATCGAGGTGAATGGCCGCGAACGAATTCCCGCAGAGCAGGTGATCCTGGCAACGGGACATAGTGCGAGAGATATATTTCAGTTGCTCCGGAATAGGAATGTTTATATCGAGCCGAAGCCATTTGCGCTGGGGGTGCGCATTGAGCATGCACAGTCATTTGTGGATTTTTGTCAATATGGCATCGCCCCACGAGGACCTTTTTTACCGGCTGCAAGTTATGGGCTTAATGCCCAGGCATCCAATCGCGGCGTGTTTTCATTCTGTATGTGTCCGGGGGGATTGATCGTTCCTGCAGCTACAGCTCCGGGAGAAAT
Organism: Bacteroidia bacterium; assembly: GCA_030426765.1. Classification (GTDB taxonomy): domain Bacteria; phylum Bacteroidota; class Bacteroidia; order Chitinophagales; family Saprospiraceae; genus Opimibacter. The sequence continues at coordinate 32,950 of JAUHXV010000013.1, forward strand.
CGTGGTCAATGGCATGTCGCTTTCGAGGCGAGACAGTCCGTTTGCCAACTCAGGAGTTGTATCTTCCGTGGAGATTGAGGATATGGCTGTTTACAAACAGGAAGGGGCGATGATGGGCGTCAGGTTTCAGCAGGAGGTAGAACAGCGGATGTTCCAGGCGGGAGATGGATCGCAGGCGGCTCCGGCACAACGGCTGACTGATTTTCTGACTAAAACAAGGTCAAAGGATCTTCCGGAGAGTAGTTATATACCCGGCCTGCATTCAGCCGAAGTACACACATTGTTGCCATCATGGATATATGATCGGCTGGCGCATGGCATTCGTGTGTTTGATCAGAAAATGAATGGTTATATTGATGCAGAAGCCGTGGTGGTCGCCACAGAAAGTCGCACATCCAGTCCGGTGCGTGTCCCGCGCGATAAAACCACGAAAATGCACATTGAGGTAGAAGGGCTGTTTCCCTGCGGTGAAGGCGCCGGCTATGCGGGTGGCATCCTGTCCGCTGCAATGGATGGACGCAACACAGCGGAAGCAGTGGCAGATTATGTTAGTGCAAAATCTAAAAAGAAAAACACATGAATCATGTCTTTGATTTGATCGGACGAATACTCATCAGTGCCATATTTATTTATGAGGCCATTGACAGCATCATGTTTGCTGAAAAAACGAAAATGACGATGGCTGAGTATGGAATTCACTGGCAACCCGACCTACTACTCTATACTTCGATCGTTGCCCTGGTGATCGGTGCCATCATGCTGGTGATCGGATATCGAATTCGATTTGGCGTCTGGCTTTTATTACTCTACTGGCTGCCCGTAACGTTTATCGTGTACTCGTTTTGGAATGATCCGCCGACAACGCAGCGATTGAATGCGATTCTGTTCATGAAAAATATTGCGATAGCAGGTGGACTTCTGATGATTGCCGCTCACGGTGGAGGAAAGTACAGTATCCAGCGATTGTTCGTCGTGAGTAAAATTCCGAATATTGATAACGGGCGCTAAAAACGAGTTAGCTTCTCACACCAGATCTTCATCTTTCCATAGTTTGCCCGGCTTCCGGTAGTCTTTTAAGTCGGCATACTCGCGTTCTTCGGGTCGAAGTAACTCATCGCTGTAATCTTCCACCTCTGCGTCTTCAGGGGTCTGCTTATATCTGCTTTTGCGATGCCGGCGTTTTGGTTTTTCGCGGTAATCACCACCCAGGTATTCCACATTGATGAAACGGAAGAACTGCATCACCATAAAAATGCCATAGAAAAAGACAGGAAATCTGGACCAGGTGATCGAGCCACTTAAAAAAAGATCTATGGCAATAAGGACAATACTGGTGCCTGCCCAACTCATTACGTCACGGAAAAACTTTTTACGAAACTTTTCTTTTTTAATAAGGTCGTTGTGATCGGATTCCTGCATATCAGGGCATTATGGGTTGAATCGTTTGATAATGTGTTTAGTCTGCAGAAAGATGTGAAACTTCTGTCTGATAGGAATAACGCAAGGTAGCGAGGATTGATTTCCTAACATGATTTTTTCCGACTAAAAACCCCGGAAAAGGGGATAAACATCCCTTAAGCTGACGCAGACGACATTATTTTTTGAATACCTCACGAAATGTGCTCCCTATCCAGCCGGATAAAACGCCCGTCACGGCACCGATCAAAGTACTGATCATCAGCATGCCAAATGAGGACAATCCACCCATCAGGTGACCTGTGCGATATACGATGTTCATTTCATCTTTATGTAATTGAAACAAGCTCATCGCCAGGTACACAAGCGCAAGCGAAACGGCCCCGAGTAACATTGCCATTTTAACCGAGGGTTTCATCAGAAGCGAGATGGCAATAATAAAAATCGCCGGGGCATACCACGGACCAAAAACTCCGCAGAGAAATTCTCCGACGACCAGCGTGATTAACACAATCCATGCTTTTTGCTTCATCATGGCAGTATATTGATGTGTCTGCGTGGCGCCCAGTCATCCGGAGATTTTCGGAGCGCTACTTCATAATATTTTCCTTCAAAAAAATCGCCAACCATATCGCGATAAAACCGACTGGCAGGATCGCCGGACTGACCACCCGGATAATTAACCCAGGCTTTGGGAGGCTCGGACAATTCGACCACCATTCGCCAGGAAGGACCGTGTGATTGTTTCATCGTATTGATGATATGCCTTCCGCCGGATGTCACCAAAGTATCAAGGCCAAATCCGTTGAAACGCGCGATATGAGGAATGGTAGAGCCCTTATACTGACCCCAGTTTTCGCTTCGGTTACCTTCCAGGTTGTGATAGGCTTTCATCATTTCAGAAAAAGCCATGCAGACGATATCATGAAACGATTCCTTTTCATTCGGAGTGGACACACGATCAAAATAAATATGCTCAGGATGATTCGTTGCAATTTCGATCAAACGCCATTCCTCCGGCAGCATAATGTCTGAGGTCATCAACTCATCCCAGGTTAGCTTCTCAATGGCATCAAAAAGCAAATCAAAATATATGGGTGAGATGCTGTCCCGATGGTATTCATAATTCCACCTGGCGAGCAGTCGGGCAACTTCTGCCTCCTCTCCGGTCAGGCATCCTGATTGGTTGGCTGACTGTAGGATCACAGGCAGTATTTCGGATCCCAGTAACCCAAAGTTGTTTTGTTGCAATAATCGGATGTCCTCCGCGGAAACATTGTCCATTGAATCCAGAAGCAGATTGATCATTCTTCCGCGGTAGTCTTCAAACGTTCTTTTACCAAGGAGCGGATACGGATAGGTTGAGTCCGCAGGAGCCTGGTTGGCTGAGCTGACAAACTGCCTTTTGGGATTGATGATCTGAGGTGCATGTGACTCTGGAATGAATCCCTGCCAGTTGTTTGCCTTCTCCGTCCCGGGAGCGAGTCTCTCCCCATACCCGAACGGTCGTATTGGGATGTCGCCTGTAACCGAAATTCCGATATCACCCTGGACAGTCGCGAAAACAAAATTCTGCACAGGGTAGGCAAGGGATTTTGAGGCTGCCAGAAATTCTTCCTTGTTTTTCGCTCGATTCATCCCCAGAAAGGTCAGGGCATCATTTTGATTGGAAAGCGCATGACCTGCCCATTTCATCGCGAGATCGCGGTATTCATCAAGATGTGCCACCGGACCAAACACGGTATACCGAATGGTATCGGTGATAGGGTGGGCTCCGCGAATTTCAATTGTTTCAGTGCGCATTTCGGCCTGGACGTACTGGCCATCGAGCAGATAGTTTTGGCGCGCTGTATTTTCCCATTTGATTTCGTACCAGTCAAGTACATCCTGTCCTGAATTCGTTGAACCCCATGCGAGGTATTCATTAAACCCAAGGAGCATGGATGGGATGCCGGGTACCGAAACACCGTGCACTGACATTTCAGGCGTGTGCATCTCCAATTCGTACCAGATATTGGGGAGTGTTAATTTTAAGTGCGGATCATTCGCCAGGATCGGCACCCCATTGGCTGTTTTCGAACCACTCACCGCCCAGTTGTTGCTTCCATTGAGAGGTACTTTACGAGCATCGAGCTCTTCCTTATGCTCTTTGACGGGTCGAATATCCTTGCCCGGGGCAGGAGGTGATACCGGAATGAAATCCCATTCTTTTTCGGATGGGATGACCGGACTTTCCTTAGGGTTGTGATCGGGAAATAAAAACATATAATCTTCCGCGGAGAGGTGATTTTGAGCAGCAGTGGTGGCGAGATCGTCTTCTCTCAGGCAAAGTGCAATGGCCATATTGGTCATAGCGAGTGCGGTGTGTTGCAGAGTCCATTCCTCCGGAGCGTGAGACAGTACTTTATATTCGTATGGCCAGTCTTTGTATTCCAGCGAGTTGACATAGGCATTGATGCCGGCTGTATAGGCATCGAGTAGCGCTTTAGTTTCCGGATCTTTTGTCCATGCTATGACTTTGCGTGACGCGGAATATTCGAATCCTTTCTCTCGCGCTTTTCTATCCAAAAGGATGGTCCGCTGACCGATCATTTCGGATAGTCTTCCGGCCGCAGCACGGATACTGATATCCATAGAAAACAGTCTGTTAGCCGCATGCAGATACCCCTGCGCATACATGGCGTCTTCAAGCGTAGTGGCATAGATATGTGGAATATCTCTTTCGTCAAAAAGAATACGAACCTCATCAATGACCTTGCCCTGCATCGAATACGTGGATTCGCCACTTTCCACACTTTGCCAGATCCCGTGGAAGGGACTCATGAATCGGCCCATCGCCGGAAGAAAACCACTGTTAACAGGAATGTCCGTGGCCAGAAGCGACATCCACAAGGAAAATATAAGTGCGGGAAATATGACTTTCTTCATGATGCCTGGTTAGACTTAGCGAACAAACACCAGTTTATCCGTATCTGACAGATCTTCTCTAAACCCGTATCCGTGTAGGTTGAATCCTTTGAGCGCGGACACAGTTTTTATTTTTTCATCGACGATATAACGGGCCATCCATCCGCGCGAACGTTTGGCATTGTAAGACAGGAATTTTAGTTTGCCATCGCGGTCTTCGAGAAACTGAATGTCCACAACAGGAACAATCAATTTGGTTCGGTCGATAACATTCATGTATTCCTGTGAGGCCAGGTTGATGATCACTTTGGATTTTGTTTCAGCAATGTCTTCATTCAGCAATTGCGTGATTTTATCGCCCCAAAACGAGTACAGGTCTTTTTTTCTGCCCACTTTCAGATTAGTGCCCATTTCCAAACGATAAGGTTGCATCAGATCGAGTGGACGTAATAGTCCGTAAAGTCCGGATAAAATGCGCACGTGTTTATCCGCGCGTTCAACTTGTGCTTTGGTCATGGTGCCGGCTTCAAAACCCAGGTAAACTTCACCTCGAAACGTATAGATGGCGGCAGTCGCATCTTCAGGTGTGTGAGGCCAGTGATACGTGTGGTAACGATTATAGTTTAACAGCGCAATCTTCTCATTGACATGCATTAAATCTCTGATGTCCGCGGGTTTGAATTTCGAAAGGGTTTTGATGAGTTGACTGCTTTCTTCTGGAAACCTGGGGAGAGAAGTCCGGTGTGCTTCAAGCGGTTCGTTGTGCAGGTTTTTGGAAGGGGAGAGGAGTGCGATCATAGTATTGAAAAAGTTTATTGTGATTTACTCATTGCGAAGAAAATAAAAAGCCCGGATAGTGTGGCTATCCGGGCTGAATAAAGGTATTGTCAGTTATACGCTTAGTTAGGCTTATTGAAGATGGATTCCTTTTCAGGCACACCTTCAGGCTCCTCAACTTTGTTGATGGTTCCTTTCACGCGGATGACATGCTTTCCGGCAGGGTCATTAGAAGTCACGGTCACAGTTTTGTTGATCGCTCCTACGCGTTTTGTATCATAACGAATCTCAATTTGAGATGTCTCTCCCGGCATAATGGGTTCTTTTGGCCAGTTAGGCACAGTACATCCACAGCTTCCCTTAGCACCTGAGATGATCAGAGGCTCGGTTCCGGTGTTGGTAAATGTAGCCAATCGCAGTGGCTCAGCGCCCTGATCGATCGTACCGTAGTCAACAATATCTGACTCTAACGTCAGTTTGGCTCCTGAAGCTGGTGCTTCCTGAGGCTCAACTGTAGCTTGTGCATTCAGTTGAAAAGAGGCCATTAATGCAATGGCTAGCATACCAAGTAGATGTTTCATATAAGATCTGTATTTGAATAGTTAAAAGTGAATCAAATTTTCATTGTCAAAAGTAAGGACTATCCCCATACGTCAATATAACAAGATGCTAATGGCCTGTTAACCATACGTTAATCGCTGATAACAAAGGGAAGTAGCCTGCCAGTGTGTAGTTTTTTGGACTTGTCCAAACTGAAATTTTCCAAATGAAATTTCATCGCGACTCGGCAAAGCGCCTGAAGTTATCCATCGTAATCTCCGTTTGTGATCTGAAATTTCCTTTCATAAAGACGGAAATGAATTTCATGATACCGGAAAATTGATATTCGGTCATGCAATTCCATAAAGTTTCTCCTGGTCCGCTTTCTGAAAAGCGATTTTTGACCGTTTGGGTGACACCTTTTAGTTTGTATTGAATGTCAAACCGATCAGGGCGATGTTGATGCAATGTCGTTTCTGTCATTTTTAATTTACGACGACCGAGCGATATCTGATGGGTGTATTTAGGCAGCGGGTAACTTTCAACCTGCCGACTATTGGTTAAATCCGGCTGCCACTTCGACATTTGCTTTCGATCCGTATATAAAGCATATACTTCACTGATCGATTTGCGGATGGTCAGGCTTTTTTCAAAACGCATGCCTACTTGATTTTTTCAGATAAGGTCATTCGACTTCCACCACGATTCATCAGGTAGAAAAAAACTTGTTTAGCATAGCCTCATCGGTCAGCACAGGCATCGTGACTTTCAGCCGATCATCCTGCTGCATCGCCGCCTGGATAGTGGAGAGTGCATGTGGATTCCTGGCCCATGCACGTCGCGCGATACCATTGTTGACATCCCAGTGCAACATAGAAGTTAATGCGCGTTCACTGGCGTCACTACCATCCAGGACAAGTCCGAATCCGCCATTGATCGCTTCTCCCCAGCCGGTTCCGCCACCATTGTGAATACTCACCCAGGTAGCACCACGCATAGCGTCTCCGATCACATTGTGGATGGCCATGTCAGCGGTAAACTTCGAACCATCATAGATATTGGAGGTTTCGCGCCACGGACTATCTGTACCACTCACGTCGTGGTGATCCCTGCCCAGCACAACCGGTCCCCTCAACTCACCATCGCGAATAGCTCGATTAAATCGTCGTGCGATCTCGATACGCCCATTGGCATCAGCATACAGGATTCGTGACATACTGCCCACGTTCGGAATATCTCGTCCGGCGTTTTCGATCCAATGGAGATTGTCCGTGAGTTGGCTACGGATTTCATCCGAACATGTTTTGAGCAAATCGCGAATCGTATCGGCAGCGAGCTGATCAGTTTTCGTTAAGTCTTCCTGCGTACCGGATGTGCAAACCCATCGGAAGGGGCCAAACCCATAGTCAAAACACATCGGGCCCATAATATCCTCGACGTAAGAAGGGTATCGGAAACCGGAAGGCTTGCTCTGGTCGATGACTTCTGCGCCTGCTTTGGCAGCTTCAAACAAAAACGCATTCCCGTAATCCCAGAAATACATGCCGCGATCGGACATTGTATTGATGGCCTCTACATGCCGATGGAGCGTCTGATCAAGTGCCTGATCGAAGGCCGCTTTATCACTGGCAAGCAGAGCCTTGGCTTCTTCCCAGGAATATCCCACCGGACAATACCCAAGATTGTCCATATTGTGACAGGAAGTCTGGTCAGAGCCAAGTTCTATCGAGATATTTTTTTCTACCACATACTCCCACAGATCCACCACATTGCCCTGATACACGAAACATCGGGCTTCGCCTTTTTCTTTTGAAGTGATAAAATTAGTCAGCAGCTCATTCAGGTCAGTAAAAATGTCCTCCTGTCGGATATAATGGTCGGCAAGTCGCTGTTGTATCGCATCCGGGTCGACCTCGGCAATAATACCTGTCGCACCGGTGATGATCATCGCTCTTGATTGTGCACCGGACATGCCTCCAAGTCCTGACGTGATAAAGGAAATACCTTTAAGTTTATCCTTACCCAGGCCTTTGATTCTTCCGGCGTTGAGCAGGGTTATAGTGGTACCATGGACGATGCCCTGTGGCCCGATATACATAAACGATCCGGCGGTCATCTGACCATATTGCGTGACTCCGAGCGCGTTGTATTTATTCCAGTCATCCTTGGCACTGTAATTCGGGATCATCATCCCGTTTGTGATGACCACACGCGGAGCCGCAGGGCTGGAAGGAAATAAACCCAGTGGATGGCCTGAATAGAGAACAAGGGTTTGCTCCTCCGTCATTTCGCTGAGATACTGCATTGTCAGAAGGTATTGCGCCCAATTTTGAAATACAGCTCCGTTACCCCCATATGTAATGAGCTCGTGTGGATACTTCGCCACGAGGGGATCAAGGTTGTTTTGAATCATCAGCATGATCGCTGCAGCTTGTTGGCATCGGGCAGGATAAGTCTCGACAGGTCGGGCATGCATCGGGTAGGTGGGTCTGAATCGGTACATATAGATGCGGCCATACTTTTTGAGTTCGTCGGCAAACTCAGGTGCGAGGATGTCATGCCATGATTTTGGAAAATAGCGTAGTGCATTGGCCAGCGCCAGTCGTCGTTCTTCAGTATTGAGGCTGTCTATGCTTCGCTTGGGAGCATGTTGCGTATGCGGATCACGCCCCGGGTGATTTGGCAGTGTTTTTGGGATTCCGGCCTTGATGGCAGGCGCTATTTGTTCGATGTCCTGATTCATGCGGCAAAGGTAAGGAATGCCCTTAGCTCAGACCGGGTTAACGACAAAACCGGAGTTCCAAATCAGCTGGGTGTCTCTTAGTAGGTAAATAGTTTTATATTGCGAGCCATCGAATTACACAAACTATTTCTTATGAAAAAGCTGTTTTTACTTATTTGTTTTAGTGCCTATGCCTTCTGGGGACACGCAACAACACACACGATTCAGGTGTGGAACGGATATTTTCAGTTTCTGCCTAATGCTATGACGATCCAATTGGGCGACACGATTCAGTGGCTGCCATTAGACCAGCCGACCATGGTGCATACCATCACTTCGGATAGTATACCGGAGGGTGCGGAGCCTTTTGATCAGATCTGGCAGGCGCCGGCGGATACGTTTTTCCAGTATGTGCCTCAGGTAGCAGGTTTATACAAGTACGTTTGTACACCCCATATTGGACTGGGTATGATTGCGCAATTTGAGGTGATGGATATTTCTTCCTCATCCGAAGATGTGACCAAATCATCACGACCAATACAGGTCTTTCCTAATCCGGCCACCGATTGGATCCGGATGTCCGGAATTGAGGGTTCGGCTGACTACCATATATATAGTATAAACGGAGAAGTTTTACTTTCCGGTCAGTCAGCTGCGGGGGAGATTGATATCAGCACGCTTACGCCCGGATTATACGTGATCGATATACGCGCAGTTCGGAATGAACGAGTCGTATTTTCCAAGTTGTAAGGTCTGTTTTAAAAAAGTCTGGTAGAATATTGCATATCCATTTTGGGTAATGGATTGGATGGTCATGCTATGACTTTGTCATTCATTCTTCGATCAAATCCTATCTTTGCGGCCTATGGAACAAAAACGCGTATTGGTGACCGGAGCTGCCGGATTTGTAGGGCAATTTTTACTCAAAGAAGGTAAAAAACGAGGTTACGATGTCTACGGCAGCTATCGAAATGACCGGGAAAAAGCCATACTGAATGATGCGTCCAGAAGTTTCTTTCTGGAATTTTCGGAAAGAGAGACTCTGAGTAAACGATTGGAGGCGTTTGCCGCAGAAACCGGTGGCTTTGAATACGTCGTTCACTGCGCCGGGGTGACACGACCGGAAAGAATTGAGGAGTTTTATGAAGGAAATGTGGAGTTTACCGATTTCTTCGTGCGGGAACTTCTCCGCACCCAGCCCGGATTCAGGAAGTTTATCTTCATCTCCAGTTTGCAAGCTATGGGACCCGGTGACCCGAAGACCATGCAGCCGATCAACGAAGAATCTCCGGTCAATCCATTCACACCGTATGGGATCAGCAAATGGGAAGCAGAAAAACGAATCAAGGCTATCCCGAATCTGGATTGGATCATTTTCAGACCCACCTCTATCTATGGCCCAAATGATGTGAAGTTTGTCCATACGATTGTAGACGTGATTAAGAAGGGATTTGCCGTCCGACTGGGATCAAAAGATCAGCTTGTCAGCTTTGTCAATGTCAAGGACATCAGCAGGGCACTATGGGATGCAATCGACAGAAATGTAAGTCACGAGATCTATGTCGTTTCAGACGGTCAGGACTACAGCCCGTCCCTGGTCAATGAATACCTCGCCAAACACCTTGGGTTGAAGCCGCTCAAGATTAAAATTCCCCGCAGTCTCCTGCTCGGTATTTCCTATGTGCGCCTGATGCTTGCACGATTGATGAAAAAACCACTTCATGTCAGCCCGTATAAAATCAAAGAGATCACAGCGAGAAACTGGCGGGTTGACAACTCCAAGATGGTGCGTGAACTGGACTTCAAACCTGAATTTAATTTTGAAGAAGGATTAAAAGATGCCTTGCTGGAGGATGGGTTTATTAAAGATTGATTTTTTCAATAATATCATAAGTGATCAAAATCTATTTTGATCACTTATGAATCAATGTACTGACACCTTTCTTGTTATTTTTTTCCGACCCAAAATTATTGGCAAATACAGAGTGATTAGCAGGCACAGAATTAACAGGCACAGATCTGTTACTTTTTTCACGTGTCCCGTAACCGATAGTGTCTACGGGATCGCCATCCTGCAATATTTTAATTGCAGGACACGAAAAAGTATCCGCCTGCGGCGGACTAGTCGCGCTAAAAACTCCCTTTTAATTCTTTTCTTTTTCGGTTTTTTGGGGTTGGCTTTAAGGCTTTTTCTTTGCTCTTTCTTCTTTTTGCTCTGGCGAACCCTAAAGCATTGTCAGCTTTCGGGCGCGCGCAAAAAGAAGGCACCGGGTTGGTCAAACAGTTTAGCGCGACAGGACTTTTCTAGTAGAAATTGACTTTTCAATACGATATAAAAATTAATTTCCCAACGGGAAATGTCCTCCAGGTAATCAGTGATTTAGACATGTGAGCTTTTGTAAATCCAAATCCAACAGAGAAATACTGTCGCTTCTATTTCGCTGTACGGCGGGAGTCCGAGCACCCGGATCAGCTTGTATTTCTGCTCGCCCACTAGCCTAAGTGCTACAGGGGCCGCAAGCAGAAATACAAGGAAATGTGAAAACGAATGCAAATGGAAGCAAAATGCCCAAAAAAAAGATGTGAGGTGAAGGTGAGTTTTTAGAGCAGCGAGGTTTTTGGTTCTTTTTTCCGGTGTAGTTTCAACAATTAAGTGTAACAAGGTATAAAAAACTAAAGCGAGAAAAATCCCGCTTTAGTGAGCTAAATAGCTAAACTTTGTCTTGCATGAAAAAATATAACCAACTCAGCCTGGCGCAAAGATATCGTTATTAAAATAAAAAGCCCGCGATCACTCACGGGCTTTTTTTATACCATGACTCCGGGTTTTTCCGAAGGTAAAATCAATAGGTCAGTTATTACTGCATAACCGGGTTGACCACTTCATTTTTATACCCACCGGTTTTCAGTTTTTCTGCGACAGCAGTGAACGCATCCAATGTCTGTTTCACATCTTCGTCCGTATGAGCAGCGGTTGGGATCATGCGCAGGAGGATCATGCCTTTCGGAATAACCGGATAAATGATCATCGAAGTAAAGATGCCGTAATTTTCACGCATATCATGCACAAGTTGCGTGGCTTCAAATGGGGTACCTGACAGGTATACCGGCGTAACTACAGTATTGGTATCTCCGATATCAAACCCTCTTTCTTTCAAACCATTTTGCAATGAAGTAGCGATATGCCAAAGTTTCTCCTGGTACTCAGGATGATTGATCATCAGTTCAAGGCGCTTGAGGTTGCCTTCCACGATCGGCATCGGCAGGCTCTTGGCATGAATCTGTGAACGCATTGCATACTGCAGGTACTGGATGATATCTGCGTCACCCGCCAGGAATCCTCCCGTGCAGGCAAATGCTTTGGCGAACGTAGAAAAATAGATATCAATTTCATCCTGCACACCTTGTGCTACGCCTGCACCACGACCCCCTTCACCAAGGGTGCCATAGCCATGTGCATCATCGACGAAGAAACGGAAGTTGTATTTTTTCTTCAGGGCAGCAATTTCTTTCAGGATGCCCTGATCACCGCGCATACCAAACACACCTTCAGTGACCACGAGGATACCGCCTCCTTTTTCATCCGTCCACTTCTTTGCGCGCTGTAGATTTTGCTCAAAGCTTTCCGGATCGTTGTGTTTGTAAGAAAAGCGTTCACCGATGTGTAGCCGGGTACCATCAATAATACATCCATGACTCTCTGCGTCGTACACGACAGCATCTCTTCTGGTCAAAAGAGCATCAATGGCACTCACGACACCGGGATACCCATAGTTTACGACAGCTGCTGCTTCCTTATACACGTGCGCTGCGAGTTTTCTTTCTAATTCTTTATGGCGAGGCGTCTCACCGGTCATCAGACGGGCACCCATCGGGTAGGCTAAGCCCCATTTTGCAGCTGCTTCTGCATCAGTCTTTCTGACTTCAGGATGGTTGGCCAGTCCGAGGTAGTTGTTGATACTCCACACGACTACTTCCTTGCCATTGAATTTCATCCGGGAGGCAATTTCCCCTTCCAGTTCGGGGAACATATAATACCCTTCTCCGAGGTGTGCATATTGGCCTAGCGGTCCTCGCTGATGGCGTATTCTCTCAAATATTTCCATAGTTTTTGATGTATTTATTAAAAACACGTTCTAATCTCCGCTGGATCTGGTAGCTCGGTGCATAATCCGCGATTTTGCGGATAAACCCTTGCTTTTGCATCCAGCCATTGTTATAAATCTTACTTAAGTATTTGCTGCCATGGTCGGCAAAGAGCATGACCACTACATCATCCGGTTTGAATTCGCGACGCATACGCATCAGCGCTTCGACACAAGCGCCACTACTGTACCCCACAAAAATGCCTTCGCTTTTAGTGAGCTGACGCGCACGAAAAGCACTGCTGCGGTCATCTACTTTGACAAATCGGTCGATCGTATCAAAGGCTACGTTGGAAGGTATGATGTTCTTTCCCACGCCTTCCAGTTGGTAGGAGTGTATTTCACTTTTGTCCAGGATGCCGGTCTGATGAAATTTAGTAAGTACCGATCCTTCTGCATCCACCGCGATCACACGGATATTTGGATTTTGTTCCTTCAGATACTTACCTGCACCGGAGATCGTACCACCTGTTCCGCAGGTGGCCATATAATGCGTGACTTGTCCACCAGTCTGTTGCCAGATTTCAGGGCCTGTACTTTTGTAGTGCGCCTCTACATTGGCTGCGTTGTAATATTGATTGACATAAAACGAATTGTCAATTTCCCTGGAAAGCCGTTCAGCTACACTGTAGTACGATTGCGGATCATCGGAGGGCACATGGTTGGGACATACGATCACTTCAGCACCCATAGCTTTGAGCTGTGCGATCTTTTCTTCAGCACTTTTATCGGTGGTGGTGAGGATACAGCGATATCCTTTTACGATGCAGGCCATGGCCACAGAGTAGCCGGTATTCCCGGAAGTGGATTCTATGATCGTGCCTCCGGGTTTGATTTTTCCTTCTTTTTCGGCTGCTTCGATCACAGCGAGACCGATGCGATCTTTGGCACTCAATCCGGGGTTAAAGGCTTCTATTTTTCCGAGGACAAGACATCCTGCCAGTTTGGATAATCCGTGCAACTTGACCAAGGGCGTTTTGCCTACGGTCTGCATGATATTATCGAGCCATTGGGGCTGCATCTGGTTGGATTCCTGAGTCATAAAAGGTTGCTTTTTGTGACGATTTGATATGTCCAGATCACTCCTGCAAAGATACAAAGTGATTTGGCTTATTGATAGTTGTCCACAATTATCTGCTTTCCTGTCGAATATAACAGGCAAGGTATTGGTTATGAGTTTATTACCTTAAAATTGCTTTACAGGGAAAAAAGTTTCAGAAATGCACTGTGGAGCACTGTTAAAATGAAGAAAAATGAGATTTGGGGTATGCAGATTTGTGCTCGCCTTGGCTGAAATGATATTCAGGCAAAAAAAAAGCCGATGCACTCGCACCGGCTTTTTTTATTTCAGATTTGCTGAATTACCCTTTTACAGGCTTAGTGGTTTCTTTTGAAGATTTTTCTTCGCTGGTGGTGGAAGAAGCACTTTTAGCAGCTTTTCCGGAGCAACATCCCTTTGCAGAGGAAGCTGATTTTCCGGCACAGCATCCTTTAGCAGAAGCAGATTTACCACTGCAGGACGAAGCTTTTGCCTCGCTTGTCTTCATGGGTGATGCATTGACAAATGTATTTGTTTCAGCATCGTAGTTTACGTTCACAAAAGATACCTCACCGTTTTTAGCGGTTTCCTTCTTTGTGTAGCTCACTTTTCCGGTCACCGGGCAAGTGTTGGTTACGATAGATTCGTCCATAGAAGCCAGTTTAGCTGCGGCATCAATGGTGCTGGCAGAAGCTGTAGAGGTGCTTTTGCCTTCGCAAGACTTGCTGGAAGCCTGCTTAGCTGTACACTTCTTACTGCATGAGGTACTTTGTGCTTGTGCGCCAACTACCATCAGGGAGAAGAGCATCGCGGAAAAAAGGAATCTTTTCATGGTTTATTTTTTTAAAGTTATAATTTCGACTATCCCAAAGATAATGCCTAAATGGCACTGTTTGGTATACAGATAAACGTCGACGAATCAACTTAACATATATTTAACTCGCTCCGTTCAGCATTTTCAGGCTATTTCAGCCTTTCAGGCACTGTGCGTCATTTAGTACTTTCATCCCCTGATTTTGATCCATCAGCCCAATATTTTGACCAGAAAAGTACTCATCATACGGTTTAGCTCCATCGGGGACATTGTCCTGACCACACCTGTGATCCGTGCTGTTTATGAGCAAACCGGGGCTGAGATCCACTTTCTGACGAAAAAGCAGTTTGCTCCCTTGGTGGCCCATCACCCATCTGTCTCAAAGGTGATCACCCTCTCGGACAATTTCAACGAATTGGTTCGCGAGCTCAAATCAGCGAAATATGACCTGATTCTGGACCTTCATCACAACCTGCGTACAAAGCGGTTGAAAATGGCACTTCAAAGACCATCCCACGCTTTTCACAAACTCAATCTGCAAAAATGGCTGTTGGTGCGCTTTGGCATCAACCGACTTCCCGACATCCATATCGTCGACAGGTATATGAATACCACGCACAACCTTGGATTAAAAAATGATGGAAAAGGGGTGGATATTTTTATCCCGCCTGACCGGCATGTAGAGATCGAAAGTGTATTTGGTGTGCGCCCTTTCCAGTTTATAGCAGTGGTGGTGGGAGCCGCTCATCAAACCAAATGTCTGACGGCCGAACAAATCACAGCGCTGTGTGACATACTGCCTCATCCTATCGTACTGATGGGAGGACCTAATGAAAAAGAAAAGGCCCTGCAAATAATCCGTTCATCAAAAAATGAACAGGTGAAGAACGCCTGTGGTGGTTTTGATATCCTGCAGTCAGCATCCATCCTGCAACAATCTTCTGTTGTATTAGCACACGATACAGGCCTCATGCATCTGGCAGCTGCTTTGCGAAAGCCGCAGGTGGTCATATGGGGAAATACAGTCCCGGAATTCGGTATGTATCCATATTACGGCAAAGACGGAGGACGATGGGAGAGTGTCGAACAAAAAGAATTGTCGTGCAGGCCGTGTAGTAAAATTGGATTTGAAGCCTGCCCCAAAGGTCACTTTAAATGCATTATGCAACACGATATGCAGGAGGTGGCAAGCAAGGTTGTGTCATTGATCGGGAAATGAAGTTTACTGTTGCTCATATCTGATCTCTCCACCGACTAAAGTCATCAGCACTTTTGTGTTCGGGATACTGTCTTCCGCACAGGACACAAGGTTGTTGGACAACACGACGAGATCAGCCCATTTACCCGGTTCGAGGCTTCCTTTAATATCTTCTTCAAAGGCCGCATATGCATTTCCAAGTGTGTAGGAGTAAATCGCTTCCTCACGCGTCATAGCCTGCTCATTGAAAAACTCCATGCCATTGTCAAGGCGTTTTCGCGTCACCGAGGCGTAGAAGTTTTCAAGCGGATCAATTCGTTCTACAGGCACATCTGTTCCATTCGCGATGATAACGCCTTGGTCGAGCAGGCTTCGCCACGCATAGGCACCAGTTCGCGCTCGTTCCTCGCCCAATCGTTTCACAACAAATGGCGCATCAGAGGTGCAGTGTATACCCTGCATGGAGGCAATCACGCCCATAGTTTTGAATCTTGGAATATCATCCGGATTGAGATGCTGTGCATGTTCGATGCGCCATCTGCTTTGGAAGCCTTTATCTTTTTGCGAAAGCACGCCTTCGAAAATATCCAGCACAACGCGATTTGCCCGGTCACCAATCGCGTGGACGCAGAGTTGCATATCCTTTTCGATCGCCATATCCGCGATGCCTTTGACATCATAAATGGAAGTGGTGTTCTGCCCTGACTTTCCCGGAAGATCACTGTAAGGTTCGAGCAACCAGGCCCCAAAAGAACCCAATGCCCCATCGACTTCCGATTTGATAGCGCGGCAGGTAAACATATCCTGCCCGGATCGCAGGATCGGAAATCCATCCAATCCTTTTTCCTGAAGTGTTTCGTAGGGATGCCTGAGCATCACCCACAATCGGACACGGAGGCTATCGTTTGTCGCCAGTCCGTTGTAGCGGGCAATTTCGTCATACGAAGAACCCGCATCCTGAAAAGAAGTAATGCCATGTTTCAGGCAGTGATTCTGCGCCTGTTCGATGGCATAAAACCACTCGTCGTGTTTCTCTTTTTCCGAAATCGTGTTGCGATAATTTCCATACGCTTCGCTGACAGGTGCCATAGCGCGCTCTTCAAAAACCCCGATCGCTTCTCCATTCTGATCCCGCACGATATGTCCGCCCGGAGGATCCGGGGTCTCAGACGTAATATTCGCCGCCCGCATGGCAGCTGCATTGCCGAAGGATGCATGGCCGCTGGCATGGCCCAGGAGAACGGGATTATCCGGAGAAACATTACTCAGGGCATCATGTATCGGATACCCATTAACCGAATTCATCAGCGGTGTAGTCCACTTTTCCTGATGCCAGCCTCGTCCGATAATCCACTCCCCGGGTTGCGCCTGGGCAACTTTCGAAGCCACACTGTCTACAATTTCCTCCCAGCTTTTTGTATCCATCAGGTCCAATTGGATCAGATTGTACCCCATACCGCTGAAGTGCCCGTGCCCTTCAATAAATCCCGGCATGATAAATGCGCCCTGACAATCTCTGGTTTCCTGCGCATACTTTCCCCATTCATCGAGGATCGCATCCGAATCACCGGTCGCTTCAATTTTTCCGGAACGGATCACAACAGCACCATGGGCGATTGCGTCACCAGCCACCGGATAGACATATGCATTGTAAAGAATCAGATCTGCCTGAACATGCTTATCCGCAGATTGACAGCTTTTGATGATCACCGCCATGGGTAGTAATAACCAGAGAAAGAGAGAACGCCTGTATTTTTGCATCTTTACTTGTATTGTATTGGAGAAGGTGAGCGAAAAAAGCAATTCACGGGCAGCACTCCAAAATTCGTTTGTGAAATATGCTGCCGCAATGCCTAAATATAAACACGTATTCTGAATGCGTCTGAAAGACTTTCAATTTCTGGCTGAAGAGTTTAGCGCTTTTCTATTCGCGCGGCAACCGAAAGGTGAGCCTGATTCACTCTATGCGCCAGTGCGATATATCAATACGCTGGGAGGAAAACATATTCGCCCGATCCTCCTGCTAATGGCTTACAATTTATGGAAAGACGACCTGGACAAAGCGATGCCGGCAGCTCTGGCCGTTGAGTATTTTCACAATTTTAGTCTGATGCACGACGATATCATGGATGCCGCACCACTCCGACGAGGCAATCCATCGGTTCATAAGGTGTATGGAGAGAATAGTGCTATTCTGAGTGGTGATGCCATGTTGATTCAATGTTTTGGATTATTACTGGAATCAGGGAAAGAAATGGGTAGCGCAGCGCATTTGTGCGAAGTCATGTGTCAGGCTGCGCTGGAAATTTGTGAAGGGCAGCAACTGGATATGGATTTTGAAAAAATGGATTCTCCGAATGAATCACAATATCTGGAGATGATTCGAAAAAAGACTGCCTGCCTTCTCGGAACGAGTATGCATCTGGGAGCAATACTTGCCGGGGCAGAAGAAAGAGATGCACATTTGCTTTATACGTTTGGTGAAAAGCTGGGTCTCGGCTTCCAGATACAGGATGATATCCTGGATGTGTTTGGTGATGCAATATTAACGGGTAAACAACAGGGTGGAGACATATTGCAAGGCAAGAAAAATTTTCTTTATGTCGCCGCGTATGCACAACTCTCCGGAAAAGCAAGAGATGCATTTGTGGAAACCTATGCGATGGCCGGTAAGCAGAAAGACACTGAGCCGGTGTATACAGTGTATGGCGAGCTGGCTATTGAAAAGTATGCCAGTGAGGTGCACCGGGCGTACATCCGGGAAGCAGTAGAATGTCTCGAGGAAATGGTTGAGGTGGATACTACGCAAATCCGTGGGCTGACTCATCTGCTCGCATCCAGAAAGCACTAGTTATCTGCTTGAACTGAATACCGGAAGGTTTTTTGCAAAGGAAGTGGGTATCATTTGTCACGCAGGAAGAGTCAGATAAACATCACCTTTGCAGTCGTAAAAAGAATTCATGGAAATAATAGGCTATCTCGCGTCCATACTCATTGGTGTTGCTCTTGGATTGATCGGCGGAGGAGGAAGCATACTGACAGTACCTGTATTGGTTTACCTCTTTCATGTGGACCCGGTGCTGGCAACCGCATACTCACTTTTTATTGTGGGATTAACGAGTGCGGTTGGGTCGTTCAAATACTTTCAGCTGGATTTAGTCAACTGGCGCACCGCTGCAATATTCGGTATTCCTTCGATTATTGCTGTGTTTATGACACGTGCCTATATTGTTCCGGCCTTGCCTTCTGAAGTGTTTATCACTGATAGTTTTATACTGACCAAAGGAGATTTGATGCTGCTGCTTTTTTCTGTGGTCATGATTGCGGCGTCTTTCAGTATGATTCGCGGTAACGGACAGGAGGTTAAGGAGGGTTCCGGTGATCAAAAATTTAATTATCCTTTAATTCTTTTGGAAGGAGCAGTAGTGGGTGTGCTGACCGGATTGGTTGGGGCAGGAGGAGGGTTTCTGATTATTCCTGCATTGGTGGTATTGAGTAAGTTGCCGATGAAGCAAGCCGTTGGCACTTCGCTGGTGATTATCGCGGCGAAATCCCTGATCGGATTTTTGGGCGAAGGAGGGGAAAGCACAATTGACTGGACTTTGCTGGGGATTGTCTCTGCATTTGCTATTGTGGGGATTTTTGTTGGCACCTCGCTATCCCGGCGAATTGATGGGAAGAAACTCAAACCGGTGTTTGGCTGGTTTGTACTGATTATGGGGATTGGAATTATTGTGCGGGAAACATTTTTGCGGTAATTTAGTTTTGTAACTATTGTCACCGGTGGACTCAAAAAATCACCGCAATTTTGACCTGTCAAAAGACCTGAGAAAAGATATAAAGCAATCAATATGAACGTTGAACAGATTTATACAGGATGCCTGGCGCAGGGTGCGTATTATATTACTTCCAATGGCGAGGCGGCGATCATCGATCCGTTACGCGAGGTTCAACCTTATCTGGAAAGACTGGATCGGGACGGAGTGAAACTCAAATACATTTTTGAAACACACTTCCACGCTGATTTTGTTTCGGGGCATTTGGATCTAAGCAAGAAGACCGGTGCACCCATTATTTATGGTCCAAATGCTCAGCCTGAATTTGATTTTATTTCTGCCAAAGATGGTGAAGAATTCAAGTTGGGTAATGTAAGCATCAAGGTGTTACACACACCGGGACACACCATGGAGAGCACTTCTTTTTTGTTGTTTGATGAAAGCGGAAAAGAACACGCACTGTTTAGTGGTGACACACTATTTATCGGCGATGTAGGAAGGCCGGACCTGGCACAGAAAGCAGCCAGTATGACCATGGAGCAATTGGCCGCTACGCTGTTTCACTCGCTTCGCGACAAGATCATGACTCTCCCTGATGATGTGCTGGTCTATCCGGCGCATGGAGCCGGAAGCGCCTGCGGAAAAAATATGAGCAAGGAGACGATCTCAACGATCGGCAACCAGAAGCAATTTAACTATGCTTTGCGTGCCGATATGACGGAAGAGGAGTTTGTGCAAGAAGTGACAGATGGCTTGTTGCCTCCTCCTGGATATTTTGGGATGAACGTAGCGATGAACAAGAAAGGATATGAAAGTTTTGATGTGGTGCTCAACAATGGTATGCGCCCGCTATCGGTCAAAGAGTTTGAAGTGGCAGCCGAAGAGACAGATGCCTTACTGCTCGATACAAGACATCAAACTGAATTTGCAAAAGGATATATTCCCCAATCTATCAATATCGGTTTGAAAGGCGATTTCGCACCCTGGGTAGGTGCCATGATCGTCGATGTGAAACAACCGATTTTATTAATCACCGATCCCGGTAAAGAGGAAGAAGCTGTCACAAGATTGAGCCGGGTTGGCTTTGATAATGTACTCGGCCACCTGAAGGGTGGGTTTGAATCCTGGAAGGCGGAAAATCGCGAAATTGAAACTGTCAACGTTATGACGGCGGAAGAGTTTGCCAGAAAGATTGAGATCGGAAAGGATGTCGTGGTGGATGTACGGAAAGAGTCCGAATACGAAGCTGAACATGTAGAAGAAGCTTTCCTGAAACCACTTGCTGCCATCAATGAATGGGTGAGAGATATCAATCCGGATGAACATTTCTACCTGCATTGTGCGGGAGGGTATCGCAGTATGATCGCAGCCAGTATCCTGCAGGCCCGTGGGTATAGAAACTTTACTGAAATCGCCGGCGGATATGGAGCTATTGCAAAAACAGACGTACCTCGTACGGACTTTGTTTGCCAAAGCAAAATGCTGAAGTAGCGCAAAAGAATCACAGAGAATAAATTGGATTTTAAAATCGTGGTGCTTACGCCTCGGGGTAAGTATCATGGGGTATGTCTGAATGCTAAATACTAAATAGTCGCACCTAATGATTGAACTGTTAAAACAACCCTGGCCGTGGTATGTGGCAGGCCCGCTCATTGGACTTACAGTGCCCGTGTTACTCCTGATCGGAAACAGGTCACTGGGCATTTCATCATCGCTGCGACACGTATGCGCAGCTTGTATGCCTGCTAAGATTCCATTCTTTAGTTACGACTGGAAAAAAGAAGTGTGGAATCTGTTTTTTGTAGGCGGTATCCTGGTCGGTAGCTTTCTGGCCATGACTTTCCTCGGCAATCCTAATCCGGTAGATGTACATCCGGATCTTATCACAGAAATGGAAGGCTACGGTTTGACCAACCTTAAGGTTGTTGTACCGGAAGAGATCGTCAACTGGTCATCTCTCCTGACGCTGAAAGGATTTCTTATGATCATTGTGGGTGGTTTTCTGATTGGATTTGGCACCCGATATGCAGGGGGATGTACTAGTGGGCATGCGATTATGGGGTTGTCCAACCTGCAGTGGCCCTCTTTGGTTGCCACGTGTTGTTTTATGATTGGGGGTTTTGTGATGGCTAATTTGATTTTACCGCATATACTATCCTTGTAAAATGAGTACCAAAATGGAATCAAAAGACCGTAAACATCAGCCCATCAGTGTTGCCGGCAATATAAAGTATCTCTTGGCTGGTATATTGTTTGGCACGTTCCTGCTGAAGTCCGAAGTGATCAACTGGTATCGCATCCAGGAGATGTTTCGATTCCAATCCTTTCACATGTACGGGATTATTGGAAGTGCGATTGTCGTGGGAGCGATCTCAGTTTTTCTGATCAAAAAGTTTAACATCAGGACCTTTAGTGGTGAGACCATTCAGCTAAAGGACAAGGTGTTTAATAAAGGGCAGATCTATGGGGGTTTGTTGTTTGGTTTCGGGTGGGCGGTAACAGGTGCGTGTCCGGGGCCTCTTTTCGCGCAGATTGGGTCCGGTGCTACGGTAGTGATTGTAACTTTGCTTAGTGCAGTAGCGGGCACCTGGACGTATGGTTTTCTGAGAGAGAGGTTGCCGCATTAATAAAAGTTGAATTTTGACTCATTTTCACCCTATCTTTGTTATAATCCTTTAAGCCTTTTAGTTGTGCGGTAGTAGAAGTTGAGTTTACAAATATCCTTTATCGTCAGATAAAATGGAAACACAAATATTTTCAGACATAGTACAGCAGAGCTACACTGCTACGAAAATGATTCAATCATTAAATAATTTTTTTCTTGGCCTGGTTAAAACGGTCAATAGCTTTGCGCTAGTAGCTTTATTAATCATAGCGATTCCATTTGTAATTCCATTTATTTGGCTAATAATGTTCTTTGTTCGCTTGAGATTAGAGAAAGCCCTTCGTACACCAATCGTGATAAATGTTGAAAACTATGCTCAAGTCAGACATGAGTATGATCTTCTGACTCAGCTGTATTGTAATGTTTTTGAAAATGAAGAATTGAAGGTGTCTCATCCCAATACATTTGTTTCTAAGCTATTTCAAATTGATGCTGTTGAGAGAATAGTAAAGCAGAGAATAGATAGAACTAAATCGCAATTATCTGAACTAAGTCCAAAGCCTGCCCCTGGGTATAGTGCATTAAAACCAGTTCTCGAGGAAGAATTATGGAAGAATCGAGCAAGATCATATAAATATCTTGCTTAGTGTTCGATACATCATATGAATTCAGAAGGGTGAATTCGGTTCCAACGCATGGTGAACTGTTCGATAGGCTTATTCTTTACACTTTTTCGGGTCCGGGGAATCATAGATATATGATCAGAGTTGAAGAATTTGATCACCATTTATATGCCCTGAAATTCTATTTAAAGGCTCATTCTGAATCAGACAATAAGTATAAACTCCTGACAGGTTTTCAACGTGCTCCAACAATTATTAGAACTTGTATTGAGGTTATACTATCAATTCTGAGAGACACTTCATTAGCTTCATTTTGCTTTATAGGGACTAGACTTGAGCATTAGATAGCAGGGGATTCGAAGAGATATAGAATTTACTGTAGAGTAATGGAGAATTTTTTTACTCCTATTGACTTTGAGCATCATAAAGTAGAAGAAAGAAATTTGTATTTGATTTTGAATAAACAAGTGGAGATTGAAAAGTTGGTGAGTAGAATCTCGCATTTGCTTGGTCAATATGATTTTGGTGATTAAAGGTATTGTTGCCTGTACAGGTATTTTGAGTATTTACTAATTTAATCCTCAAAGTAAATCTTGCAATCAATCCATTCCTTGTCAAAAACGGTGTCGTATTTTTTATAAAAATTGATTCCCGGCGCATTCCAGTCGAGCACCTGCCATTTGACAAGCTTTGCTTTTTGTCGTCGGGCTTCTTCCAGAAACATTTCAAATAACTTCTTGCCAACGCCGTGACCGCGATAGGATTCGCGAACCACAAAATCTTCGAGGTAGAGCATCCGACCACGCCAGGTGCTGAACATGGGGGTGAAGAGTGCGATGGCGATGATTTCTCCGCCTGTTTCGGCAAGGAATCCTTCAAACCAGCCCTTTGAGAAATCGGTTGAATAGGATTCAGGTGTGGTGGTGACCTTGTCCAGGCCTTTTTCGTAATCCGCCAGTTCGCGCACGAGTGCATGAATGCCGGGCATGTCTTCGATCGTTGCTTTTCTGTACGTTATATCCATTTCGTCTGCGGGTTGTAATTAAATTTTCTAAAATACGATTCAGGCATCAGGTCGATCCGTCAGGCCAACACATTAAATTTTATTCTAATATGATGTGTTGTTTTCCTATGGTAGTCTGATGGTTTGGAAGGTATAACAATTCTGCCATGTGGTGGGATTGCCAAATATTATATGGCGGCGGAGGGCCTGCTGAATCGCCCTGGAAAAATTCGTTTGTAAACATATAGATAAAATTCTCTTCCTTAAGAAAATAGGTGAAAAGGCCTGCTTCCCTTTCCAGCATTGCAAATGGTACCGCTAAGCGGCTAAACACCCTGTGGTTATTACAGAAAAATAAAAATGGTATACCTATGATCCGGAGAAATAGTCATATCTTTGCATTCGCTTTCAAAAAAGCGTTGTAAAGTAATGAGAAAAATTAACGTATGCCTACTATAAATCAATTAGTTAGGAAAGGTCGCGAGCAGGTTGTCTACAAGAGCAAGGCGCGCGCATTGGATGCATGCCCTCAGAAGCGTGGGGTCTGCACCCGTGTTTACACCACTACCCCTAAGAAGCCAAACTCGGCACTGAGGAAGGTAGCGAAGGTGAGACTGACCAACGGAATCGAAGTGATTGCCTATATCCCGGGTGAAGGCCACAACCTCCAGGAGCACTCAATCGTCCTCCTCAGAGGTGGAAGGGTAAAAGACCTCCCTGGTGTGCGCTACACGATCGTGCGTGGCGCACTCGATACCGCCGGTGTAAACAATCGTCTGCAGTCGAGATCGAAGTACGGAACAAAAAGACCTAAGAAATAGTAGTTTTTAAACAATGAGGAAAAGAAAGCCAAAATTAAGGGTGATTCAACCCGATCCAAGATACGGTGACCCGGTGGTGACCCGCTTTGTCAATAATATGATGTGGCAGGGCAAGAAGAGTAAGGCTTACGAACTCTTTTACGACGCTATGGACCTGATCGAAAAGCGCACCACAGATCAGAATCCCCATGACCTGTTTATCAAGGCCCTGGAAAATACCACGCCGTCCGTGGAAGTAAAAAGCCGCCGTATCGGTGGAGCAACTTTCCAGATCCCAACTGAGATCAACCCAAAGCGCAAAGTAGCCATCGGTATGAAATGGCTGATCCGCTTTGCCAGAGAACGCAACGGAAAAGGAATGGCTGAAAAACTGGCCGCTGAAGTACTCGCCGCAAGCAAAGGCGAAGGAAACGCTGTTAAAAGAAAAGAAGACACCCATAAAATGGCCGAGGCGAACCGCGCCTTTGCCCATTTCAAATAATCACCAAGAACTGTTTAAGAATCACAATGGCTAACAAAGACCTTAAATATACACGTAACATAGGCATCGCTGCCCATATTGACGCCGGTAAGACTACGACGACTGAGCGTGTATTATACTATACAGGTATTTCTCACAAAATCGGTGAGGTGCACGACGGTGCTGCCACCATGGACTGGATGGAGCAGGAGCAGGAGCGTGGTATCACCATTACCTCAGCCGCGACAAAGACTTCCTGGCACTACAAAGACAAGGAGTATGCGATCAATATCATCGACACTCCGGGCCACGTGGATTTTACAGTGGAAGTGAACCGCTCTCTCCGCGTACTGGACGGACTGGTCTTCCTGTTTTGCGCCGTATCCGGTGTAGAACCCCAATCTGAGACTAACTGGAGACTTGCAGACAACTACAAAGTACCTCGTATTGGTTTCGTCAACAAAATGGACCGCTCAGGAGCCAACTTCTTTGAAGTAGTGACTGACGTAGAAACAAAACTGGGTTCAAAGGCTATTCCCCTTCAGGTGCCTATCGGTGAAGAAGAGCGCTTTAAAGGCGTCGTGGATCTGATCACCGGTAAGGCGATGGTGTGGAATGAAGAAGACATGGGAATGACCTTCCAGGAAATTCCGGTTCCGGATGATCTGGTCGATGTCGTTGCCGAATGGAGAGGGAAATTGCTCGAAGCAGTAGCCGAATACGATGACACCCTTCTCGAGAAATTCTTCGAAGACCCGGATTCTATCGAAAAAGACGAAATGATGGTGGCCATCCGCAAAGCGGTGTGCGACATGAAGTTCGTACCCATGATGTGTGGATCCGCATTCAAAAATAAAGGCGTACAGGCCGTACTGGATGCTGTTTGTGCATTCATGCCAAGCCCTGTAGACGTCGAAGGGATTAAAGGTACTAACCCGGAAACTGAAGCAATCGAAGTCCGTAAGCCAAGTGTGGATGAGCCTTTCGCCGCGTTAGCATTTAAGATCGCTACCGACCCATATGTGGGTAGACTGGCCTTTATGCGCGTCTATTCAGGTGCCCTGGATGCCGGTTCGTATGTGTTGAATACACGTACCGGTAACAAAGAGCGTATTTCCCGATTGTACCAGATGCACGCCAATAAGCAGAATGCCATCAACCGTGTAGAAGCGGGTGATATCGCTGCCGGTGTAGGGTTTAAAGATATTCGCACAGGAGATACACTCTGTGCCGAAAGCCACCCAATCGTTCTCGAGTCAATGGTATTCCCGGATCCGGTGATCGGAATTGCCGTGGAGCCAAAGAGTCAGAAAGATCTCGACAAACTGGGTATGGCCCTCGCCAAACTGGCGGAGGAAGATCCAACCTTCCGCGTACGCTATGATGAGGATACCAACCAGACCGTGATCAGCGGAATGGGTGAGTTGCACCTCGAGATCATCATCGACCGTCTGCGCAGAGAATTTAACGTAGACTGCAACGAAGGTCAGCCGCAGGTGAATTATAAAGAAGCGCTGACAAACTCAGTCGATCATACAGAACGCCTGAAGAAGCAGTCCGGAGGTTCCGGTCTCTTCGCTCAGTTGTCTTTCGAGCTCGGCCCTGCCGATGAGGAATTCCTCGCCAGCGAAGAATTCAAGAGCGGTAAGACCAAGCTGCAATTTGTCAACGATATCTTCGGAGGATCTGTACCTAAGGAATTCTTCCCGTCCATCATCAAAGGATTTACCGCTATGATGGACAACGGTGTACTCGCCGGGTATAGCATCGACAGCATGAAAGTGCGTATTTACGACGGACAGACTCACGCGGTGGATTCTAAGCCAATTGCCTTTGAACTCTGTGCTAAGGAAGGTTTCCGTGAAGCGGCAAGAAAGGCTAAGCCCGTATTGCTCGAGCCGATCATGAAGCTGGAAGTAGTGACGCCTGAAGAATATGTGGGTCCTGTGATTGGTGACCTCAACAGACGTCGTGGTCTGCCGAAAGGACAGGATACACGTCCGGGAGCTATCGCGATCACCGCTGATGTGCCATTATCTGAGATGTTTGGATATGTGACACAACTGCGCACGATCACATCAGGTCGCGCGAGTTCAACCATGGAATTCAGCCACTATGCGCCGGTACCAAAAGGTATTGCAGACGAGGTTATTGAAAAATCAAAAGGAGCCGTACAGGCTTAATTATAAAACAAAACCCAAAAGAGGGTACATTAATTATATCATTAATTTTTTTGGTCGGAAATGAATCAGAAAATCAGGATTAAACTCCGCTCTTATGACCACAACCTGGTCGATAAGTCAACGGAAAAAATCGTTAAAACTGTTCGCAATAGTGGAGCCGTTGTTACGGGTCCGATTCCGCTGCCCACCGAGAAAGAAATATTTACCGTCCTGCGTTCCCCGCACGTAAATAAGAAATCTCGAGAGCAGTTTCAATTGCGCACACACAAGCGTTTGATCGAGATTTACACACCTACTCCTAAGACGGTAGATGCCCTCTCAAAGCTCGAATTGCCGAGCGGAGTAGATATCCAGGTCAAGCTTACGTAAACATTTATTGCAACTGAGGTTGCAGTAAGAAGAGAGTATATAATGGATTTTCATCCTGCCCTGCGCAGGATGGGGACTTAATTATCAATCAATCAAATCATCGAACGGTGAAAGGAATTATAGGGAAAAAAGTCGGCATGACAAGCATATTTGATCAGTTCGGAAGATCAATTGCCTGTACCGTCGTTCATGCACAACCCAATGTGGTCACACAGGTCAAAACTGTGGATTCAGACGGCTATGATGCGATTCAGCTGGCCTATGGCGACGCGAAAGTGAAGAATACGCCACAGTCCATGCAGGGTCACTTTGACAAAGCAAAGACTGCTCCGAAGCGCAAGCTCGTGGAATTCAGAAACTGTGATCTGGCCAAAAACCTGGGCGATCTGGTATCTATGGACGAGATATTTGCCGAAGGCGAAAAGATATCAGCGATTGGCACCAGCAAAGGAAAAGGTTTCCAGGGTGTCGTCAAGCGCCACAAATTTCAAGGGGTAGGACAAGCTACACACGGTCAGCACAACCGACTGCGTGCACCCGGTTCCATCGGTGCGTCTTCCTATCCTTCGAAAGTCGTGAAAGGTATGCGCATGGCCGGTCGTATGGGCGGTCAGCGTGTAAAGGTTAAAAACCTGCGTGTCGCCAAATTGCTCCCGGATCAGAACCTGATCCTCATCAAAGGCGCAATTCCCGGACATAACGGTTCATTTATCATTATTGAAAAGTAAGGGAGACATGAAGCTAGATATATTAAACGCCAAAGGAGAAAAAACAGGTCGCAGTATCGAACTGGCAGACAATGTTTTTGCGATCGAACCCAACGAACATGTCGTATACCTCGCGGTAAAGGCTTACCTGGCCAACCAGCGTCAGGGTACACATAAGACAAAAGAGCGCTGGGAAGTCATGCGAACCACCAAGAAGTTTAAAAGACAAAAAGGTACTGGTGGCGCTCGCGTAGGTTCTTTGAAAAACCCAATGTTCCGCGGCGGAGGTCGCACATTCGGCCCACGTCCGCATGAGTACAACCTGAAGGTCAATAAGAAAGTGAGCCTGCTCGCGCGTCGTTCAGCCCTGTCTTCCAAAGCCAAGGATGGCAACCTGATCGTCGTAGAAGAAATTCAACTGGAGCAGCCACGTACAAAAGATTTTGTAGCCGTGCTCAGAAATCTGGAGATCGAAAACAACAAAGCGCTCTTCGTGACCTCTGAAGCCAATACAAATCTGTATTTGTCAGGCCGTAACCTGCAGAATACGCGGTTGGTCAGAGCCCAGGATCTCAATACCTATGATATCCTTCGCTCACAAAAGCTGGTATTGTCAGAGCACTCTGTAGACCTGATCACCAAATCATTGAGTTAATTAATTCGCTGAAGCATAAAGCGCAGATAACATGAGTAACAAGATAATTCTCGTCAAACCACTGATCACGGAAAAAGCAGATACGCTTGCCGAAAACCAGAGCCAGTACACGTTTGTGGTCAACAAAGGGGCAAACAAAATTGAGATCAGAAAAGCTGTGGAAGACCTCTACAATGTCAATGTGGAAGCGGTCAACACCATGATCATTGCGGGAAAACGCAAGACACGCAATACCAAAAGAGGAGTGTTGCACGGCAGAACTGCCACATATAAAAAAGCGATTGTCACCCTGGCAGATGGCGAGACTATTGACTTTTTTGGAGATATATAACTGATAATCATTAGAAGCAAATAATATCATGGCCGTAAAGAAATTCAGACCCGTTAGTCCAGGCACGCGCTTCAGAGTGGGCAACAGCTATGCTGAGGTGACCACCAACAAGCCGGAGAAATCCCTGCTTGAACCAATCAAGAAGAGCGGCGGACGTAATGCCGATGGTAAAATGACCATGCGCCATAAAGGGGGTGGTCACAAGAGACGTTACAGACTGATCGACTGGAAAAGAGATAAAGAGAATGTAACCGGGACCGTAAAGTCCATCGAGTATGATCCGAACCGCACGGCATTTATCGCATTGATCGAGTATTCAGATGGGGAGAAGCGTTACATCTTAGCACCACAGGGACTCAAAGTCGACGATACCATTTTGTCAGGCAGCGAGGCAACGCCGAATATCGGACACACTCTGAGTCTCAAAAATGTACCTCTCGGTTCTGCGATTCACAATATTGAGTTGCACCCGGGTCAGGGCGGAGCGATCGTACGCAGTGCCGGTACATCCGCGACGATGATGGGACGTGAAGAGCGCTATGCTGTGATCAAGTTGCCTTCCGGTGAGGTGCGCAGAGTATTACTGACCTGCAAAGCCACGATGGGGACTGTGTCCAACCAGGATCACGCACTGACAGTGTATGGTAAAGCAGGAGCCAAGCGATGGCAAGGACGTCGTCCTCGCGTGAGAGGGGTAGCGATGAACCCTGTCGATCACCCAATGGGTGGTGGTGAAGGTAAATCTTCAGGAGGACACCCAACCTCCCGCACCGGAGTTATGG
>JAUHXV010000094.1 GCA_030426765.1 Bacteroidia bacterium
TTCCATTCGTAAGTATCAAATTCTATAGGTGTGTTTCGATATTGTTTACATCTTCCTGTATCTGACCCAGTAAGGCCTGATATGTGGCATCAAAATTGTCGGCCGTTTCGCCGAGTCGAAGACTGGCTTCATTGATTTCTCCTTCGAGCTGTGTGATCTGGTCGCGATGACCCTCTATCTCACTTTTCAGCTTCTCGATCTCTTCTTCTTTCTCCCGAATGCTTTGTTCGACCTGCTTAATCTCATCGTGCTTGGCTGTCAGGTTTTTCTCCTTCTGCCCGGCCAGGGCTTGTTGAAATTTTGTCTGCTCTTCCGCCAGAATAGCGATGTATTCCTGTGCACTGCTCAGGATGTTTTCCCGGGTAGCGCCCATAGTTTTGGCGGTGGCAAAAGCAGACTGGTAACGCGTGTTGTCGTCCATCGGGACATTGGCCAGCGATCGAAGGAATTCTTTAAACTCCATATAATCAAAGCCCTCCTTGTTTTTTGCATCCAGCGCGGCAAAAAGCACCTCCAGAAACTTATCGTCTACCACACCATTTCCGCTCGTTTTAACCGCTCCGCGAAATCCGGTGCTGGAAGCCGGCGTAGAGGTCTGCGGCTCCTCAGTCTTATCGGCCCCGGTATCCGCCTTAGGCGAAGGGGACTTGTCTTCGATAATAAATAAGGATTTCAGGTTTCTAAGCATGGTCGTCAGGAGAAATCTCCGATTTGTATGTATTTAAAGCGTAAAAATACAGATTAGGTTCAAGTTAAGGCCTCGTATTAGATATAATCAGGTTTTGACACCATGAATATAACATCCATGGGACTTAATCTTACCTTAGCAGCATGAAAGAAAAGGTTCATGTACCCTCCGAAATAGCCCCGCTGCACCGGGTCATCGTACACCGCCCGGATAGCGGAATCGCCCGTATTTCTCCTCGTAAGGCAGGCGAACTACTCTTTGATGACATCGTCCACCTGCCCAAAATGCAGGAAGAACACGATATTTTCACTCGCGTACTGACCCATTTTATTGGAAAGGACAACGTGCTTGAAGTAGAAGATCTCATCCTGGAATCTCTCCGGGCAGAAACCGGAGCGAGAGCACATTTTATGGAGTACATTGCCAACTTCGAGGAATTGCCAGCACAATATGTGGAGGAACTCAACGCCATGGATGATGAGCTCTTCGCTACCGTGCTGATCACCGGACAGGATCCCAACACGAAAAACATCTATTTCGATCCGGTACCCAACCTGATCTTTACCCGGGATATCGCCGTGGTGGTCAACGGGCATATCGTTATCACAAAAGCGGCGAAGGAAGCCCGCTACCGCGAAAACCTGCTCGCGCGATTCATTTTCTGGTACCACCCGGACTACCAACACCTGAAACAGCAAAACCGGCTCATCAACCTGAATGATGTGGATATGTTTCCGCCATCGCGGACCGGAGAACGCATATCCATCGAAGGAGGTGACATGATGATCCTCAATGATAAATACCTGCTGATCGGTTGCAGCGAACGATCTACCCAGCATGCTTTTCACTCTTTAAAGAATGTCCTGTTTGAGCGAAACGTCATTGACAATATTGCGATGGTGGTGATCCCAGCAGACCGCTCGTATATGCATATCGATACCATTTTTACCCATATCCATCATGACCATCTGGTGGCATTCAAACCGATCGTGGTGGATGGGCTGAGCAGCTATGTCGTGGTCTTTGATAAAAACGGAGGGCAGCGCACGTATTCTTCCATTCGCGAATTCACGCAACAGGAAATCAATCCGGAAATGAAATTTATCCAGAGTGGCAATGGCATTTCACCCTATCAGGAAAGGGAGCAGTGGACCGACGGTTGCAACCTTGTAGCCATTCGGCCGGGAGTCGCGATCACCTACGATCGAAATCCGGAAACGGAGGTTGCGTTTCAAGCCATGGGATATACCATTCTACCGGCAGAAGAGTTTATTGAAAAAGCTGATGCGGATGCAAACTTTGCGTCGTCAGTTGAAATGACCATCATCACGCTGCCCAGCAATGAGTTGTCTCGTGCACGTGGCGGCTCGCATTGTATGACCTGCCCAATCCTGCGCTCATGAGCTTTGCGCACACCACCCGCATCCGCGTGAGGTACGGGGAGACTGACCAAATGGGATATGTCTACTATGGGGTTTATGCGCTGTACTATGAAGTAGGACGTGTAGAAGCTTTGCGCAGTTTAGGCATACTGTATTCTGAATTGGAACAAAAACATCAGGTACTCATGCCTGTGATGAATATGCAGGTACGTTATCTGCGTCCTGCCCGATACGATGATGAGATAGTCGTAGAAACAACGGTAGCTTCTATGCCGGAACGTGATATAAAATTCAGATATGAAATCCGGAATGCGGCAGGTGAATTATTAAATAATGCCACTGTGCAACTGTGTTTTCTGGATGCACACACGCAACAAAGAATTGATGTCCCGGATGTGGTTCGGGAAGCCATTAAGGCGTATTTTTAAAAATTATGATGGAATATCTGACGCGGCAATACCGTATCATACGTGCATTTCTGTACAAACAAACCCTTCCCGGGTTTAACGATATTCCTATCGCCGTGATTCTCAAGTTCGTCTGGCTTGAAATCCTTCGTGATGATATTATGACACGTGCCAATTCTATGGCCTACAGTTTTTTCCTTTCTATTTTTCCGGGCATGCTGGTGTTGTTGTCCTTGCTTCCCTATTTCCCTCTGGACAACATGATCACTGCTTTCCAGCGCAATTACGTGGATTTGCTTCCCGGGGAAATGGCGGACTACATCAACTCCATCATCTTGGAAATGACGCAGGAAGGAAAGGAAGGTCTCCTGAGTCTTGGTTTGCTGCTCGCGATCCTGTTTGCCTCCAATGGCGTGAGTACGATGATCAAAGGATTTCACAAAAGTTATGAGTCCACCTACAAACCTGAAAATCTGTTGCAGCGACAGTGGCGAGCACTTTATCTAACCATCCTGCTCGGCATGTTGCTCATGTCTTCCCTGGTAGGCATCATGGTAGGGAAATCTTTTCTGGCGGAATGGTGGGCAGGTTCGAATCTTGAACTCAAAGAGAATAAAATATTCGGTTACATCCGCTGGGTACTTGTATTTGTGTTTTACTATTTCGGGATTGGCATTATTTATCGTTTTGGGCCGGCGATGAAACAAAAACTTCGGATTTTTTCCACTGGTGCAACACTTGCCACGATCTTGTCTGTCATTAGTTCGATTGCATTCTCCCTGTATGTCGAAAATTTCTTTCGCTACAATACCATTTACGGATCGATCGGCGCATTGATTCTGATCCTGGTGTGGTTACAGATCAATTCATTTATTATCCTCATCGGATATGAGTTGAATGCTTCCATTGCAGTCAACCGGGATTTGCTGGCGCAAAAAGACAACTAGCTTCCGGCCGGGTTTTAGGAAAATTTTATTTTCATAAGAACTTGCTTTGCATTGTTTTTTTACCTAAGTTTAGGGTATTAATCTCGCGATTAATAAAACATTCAGACTGTTACAAGTCCTCCGCTGTTTTGGCTCAACATGATAGACATTGGAGAATGTTTTTGGTATGTTAGTAGGGCGGGCCTCAATTCCGATGTTACTCTGGTTTTCATCGGATTCCTACGCGGGACCGGGGATTACTGAACGCATATGGAGCTCTTCAGAATTAATTTTTTGGGGCCAAAACAAACTTCGACTTGTACAGTCTTTTTTTTATTTCTCTCCTGCTTTAGGTTTCTCTTTTGTTTGTCATAATGCCTGTATCAGGATGCATTTCATTGAAATGCCTACCTTGCCTCGGTGTAACTTTCCCCAGCTAAAACTGTGAGTAGCTTAGGAATGAGATACACAGGACGATCAGAATACTCCGTACATGCTTTCTAAAGCCGGCACGAAAGCCCAGTCATTCAACACCGTTTTTCTTCTCCTCCTGCTGACCTGGGGATGCCTCAATGGCCTTCAGAGTATCCTGACAGAGATAGGAGAAGACGAAGCCTATTACTGGATGTATGCGCGATTTCTCGATTGGGGCTATTTTGACCATCCGCCGATGATCGCACTCTTTATCAAAACCGGGATGGCCATCTTCAAAGGATCACTTGGCATCCGACTGGTCACCATCCTCTCCCAACTCCTTTGTCTCTGGGTGATCTGGCGGATCATCGATGAACCTTCCCCCACCGTTAAAAAAGTCACCACATTCTTTATCATTGCTGCTTCAGTTGTGATGTTTCAGGTATTTGGATTTATTGCGACCCCGGATTCACCCCTTTTGTTGTTCACGGCATTGTTTCTTGCGGCCTACCAACGATTTCTGAAAGAGGAAAATAGTCTGTCAGTGATATTACTGAGTCTTACCATGGCGGGCCTTATGTATTCCAAATATCACGGTGCATTGATCATCCTCCTGATCATGGCTTCCCATCCCCGGGTGTTACTTTCACCCAGGTTTTGGTTGTCAGGAATCCTTGCAATTGCTTTATATACACCCCACATCCTTTGGCAGATCCAGCATGAATTTCCAACGCTACAATACCATTTGGTATTCAGGTCAGGTGGTTTTAAAGTAAAGAACATCCTTAACTACTTCCCGTCTCAGCTGGCCAACTTCAGTCCGTTTTTTCTCTTTCTCTTTATTTTTCTTGCAGTAAAATTCAAAGCGAAGGATGTATTTGAACGCGGATTGTTTTTTGTCATCTGGGGACTGTTGATTGTATTCTTATTCTCCGCTTTCCGCGGACACGTGGAGCCTCACTGGACAATTGCCGCTTGCATTCCGATGATCATTCTTGTGTACCGAAAAAGTCAGCTGCATACTGGAAGTATAAAATATATTCACCGCGTCCTTCTGCCCAGTATCGGCCTGTTGTTGTTTGCCCGCATTGCGCTGGCGATCGATTTTCTGCCGGTAGAGACAGACTTTCACGGACCGGAAGCACACTTTAAGGCTTTAGGGGAAGCTACCGGGGATTTGCCGGTTATTTTTGAATCTACCTATCAGTCACCTTCGCTGTTTACCTACAACACCGGCAAACCTTCCACCACGGTTAATGGGCTGGCCTATCGCAAAAATCAGTATGATCTCTGGCCATTCGAAGCATCCATGGCTCATCAGACGATTGTGTTTGTACCCAACAATCCGGTGTATACCGGCACACCGCATACACTGCCCAACGGGGATATTGAAAACTGGATCGTCATCGATTCATTTATTCCGGTGCAGAAAATTGAATTGAAAACTGACAGTACTTTTGAAACACTGACTATTGGACAGACTGTGTCTATTCCGGTCATGATCAGTAATCCATATGCGATTGACATCCCACTAAACCAAGCTGACCGACCGATATCCATTCATACTATTCTGATTGCCAATGGAAAGATCGTGGCTTCTGTTCCGATGCAACTGAACCCTAATGTGCCACTCATCCCAAAGGATCAAACCATAGCTGTGACAGGAGAATTTGTTGTACCGGAACTACCTCCCGGCATATACGCTTTCGGGATGAGTGTAAAAGCTATTCCGTTTCCGGAAACTTTTAACAGCCTGTTCAGTACAGTGGAAATTGTGAATTAATTCGCAGTGATTATTTCTCCGCAGCTTTTCTGTGATCTGCGAGGAATTGTTCCAGGCCAATGTCAGTCAGAGGATGTTTAAGCAATCCCAGGATGGCTTTCAACGGGCAGGTGACGACATCTGCACCGGCTAATGCCGCATCAACGATGTGCTTGGAGTTTCTGATCGATGCCGCAAGAATCGCCGTATTATAACCCTGGATCGCATAGATCTCGGCGATCTCGCTGATCAGGCTCATTCCGTCCCAGTTGATATCATCCACTCTGCCAATAAACGGGCTGAGGTAAGTAGCGCCCGCCTTAGCCGCAAGGATAGCTTGTCCTGAAGAAAAGACCAGCGTGCAATTGGTATGGATATCGTGTCCGGCAAACCAATTGATCGCTTTAATGCCGTCGAGTGTCATGGGCACTTTCACCACGATATTCGGAGCGAGGTCGGCGAGCATTTTACCTTCTTCAATCATCTCCTTGTAATCCGTGGCGATGACTTCGGCACTCACATCGCCGTCGACCAGTGCACAAATTGCCTTATAATGGTTGTGGATATTTTCAGTTCCGCTGATCCCCTCTTTTGCCATCAGTGAAGGGTTGGTTGTGACACCGTCGAGAATACCTAAAGCCGCAGCTTCTTTGATCTGGTCGAGGTTTGCTGTATCGATGAAAAATTTCATAGTCGGGAGGTTTTTAAAAAATGAGTGAGAAACCATATCGCACCGCTCAACCTTCTACCCTTGCTGCATTTCTGCCCTGGGGGATTCGAAAGGAGCTGGTCGTATGACTCTCACTCGGGGGCAAAGGTAAATTTTTAATTAATAATGCAATTCCGGAAACCTGAAAATATCCTCACGACAGGCATTCCATATTGGATGATCGGGCAAATCCGCCGTTAATACAAGCGGTTCTCGTTTGATCGGATGCTCAAAAGCAATACGATGGCAATGGAGCATAATCGATGAGGGATCATCAATGGACACGCCTCCATACTTCACATCCCCGGTGATCGAACTACCCACATGCTGCATGTGTACGCGAAGTTGATGGGACTTGCCGGTGACCGGTTGGAGGGCAACGAGAAAATATTGCCCTACGCGACCTAAGGTTTGGTATTTTGTCCTGGCCTCCGCAGAATCTTTCACTGGTTTCGCTACTATTTCCACAATATTTCTCGAGCGGTTTTTCAACATTTGATGGGTCAGGTCCCCTTCCATCGGTGTCGGTGGTTGGGAAACGAGTGCCAGATATGTTTTCTCTGCTTGTTGCTTTTGGAAAACGATACGCATACGGTCTCGCCCTTTGGACGTTTTGGCAAAAATCAGGACACCGCTCACAGGACGATCGAGCCGATGGCAGGAATGCAGAAATACATTCCCGGGCTTCTGATATTTCTCCCGAACGTATTCCGTTACTATTTCTTCCAGGCTGGTGTCTCCTGTTCGGTCGCCGTGAACGAGATAGCCGTTTGGCTTGTTTATGACAATCAGGTGGTTATCTTCATACAGGTATTCAAGATCTCTCATCGCGAACGTGCAATTTACTGATTTCAACTATGGCTAATACATTGACACTTGGATTTTCTCCATGCCCCAATGATACGTTTATTTTTGCCGCACTGGTCAATGGGTGGATTGATACGCTTGGTTTTTCGTTTGAACCTGTTCTCGCGGATGTTGAGACTTTAAACGAATGGGCGGAGGAAGGCAGGCTTGACATTACCAAACTCAGCTTCAATCGGTATTACGGCCTGATGGATTCCTATACGCTCCTTTCGTCCGGAGCGGCATTAGGTCGTGGTTGCGGTCCGCTTTTGATCGCACGCACGCCGCTCGTACCTGAATCCATTGATCAAACGTCCATTGCGCTCCCCGGCCGATGGACCACAGCACATTTACTCTTTTCTGTCTTTTACCCCAGGGCAAAGGATAAACACTTTATGGTGTTTCATGAAATCGAACAGGCGGTGGCGAGTGGGACGGCAGGAGCAGGCGTCATCATTCATGAAAACAGGTTTACCTATACCGACAAAGGGCTGGTGAAAATTACCGACCTGGGTGAAGCCTGGGAAGAGCAAACCGGACTTCCGATTCCACTGGGGGGCATCTTTGCTTCTGCTCAATTGGATTCGGAACTGAGTCACCAGGTGGCTGCTTTGATTCGTGAAAGCATACGATTTGCCCGCCGTTATCCCGAAAAGGTAATGCCGTATGTCCGTGCCCATGCGCAGGAGATGGAGGATTCGGTGATGCAGGCGCATATCGACCTTTATGTCAACGATTTTTCCCTTGATCTCGGGGATGAAGGAAGGGCTGCTGTCCTCCGATTAAAAAATATGCTTCCCGACTAAGGCTTCCGTTCATTCTATTCTTAAGAGATTCAATCCAAAACATATTACGATTTTTCACTTTGTATTTTTTATTGATAAAAAGTGATTTACATATAACAAATAATCGTAATATGTATGTATATTTGTCTCATCAGGCAATTCAACCGATGTCTTTTCAAGTATCGTATGCCTGAAAACCAGATCTGGGAGACGGAAAATCGATTGCACTCATGCAATAGATAAAGACGTGTGATCTTAGTTTTAGTTAACCTTAAGCCTGCTCAACGGAGCGGGCTTTTTTATGCCCCGTATAGCCCTTCTCTCCTGCCCGCTAATCCTCCCTCCTGCCGATTTTTTGTAGCTGCTTTTTCAAGTTGAATTATATACCTTTGGTGCTTTACAAAAACAAACCAGCCTTATGATTATTGGTGTTCCGACAGAAATAAAACCCAGTGAAAACCGCGTTGCGCTCACCCCCGGTGGAGCACTCGAACTGACCAAGCGGGGACATACTGTATACGTGCAAAAAGGCGCTGGCGAAAACTCCGGATTTCCGGACGCCGATTACGAACAGCGCGGGGCCAGCATACTTCCCACTATTGAGGATGTATATGCCACGGCTGAAATGATCATCAAGGTCAAAGAACCTATTGCGCAGGAATACCCACTGATCCGAAAGGATCAACTGCTCTTTACTTATTTCCACTTTGCTTCTTATGAACCTCTGACCAAAGCGATGATTGACAGCGGTTCGATCTGTCTGGCTTACGAAACCGTGGAGCTGCCCGATCGCTCACTGCCTTTGCTGGTACCGATGTCGGAAGTTGCCGGTAGAATGTCTGTTCAGGAAGGCGCAAAGTATCTTGAAAAACCGGAAGGCGGCAGAGGTGTTCTTTTAGGCGGCGTACCAGGTGTACCACCTGCCAACGTCCTCGTATTGGGTGGCGGAGTCGTAGGCACCCAGGCAGCTAAAATGGCTGCAGGACTGGGCGCCAATGTCACTATTATGGACATTAACCTGAATCGCCTGCGCTACCTGGATGATGTCATGCCACCTAATGTCAACACTGAGTTTTCCAGCGAAGTAAACATCCGCGATCACATTGCTACCCATGACCTGATCATCGGGGCTGTCCTCATCCCGGGAGCGAAAGCACCGCGTCTTATCACACGCGATATGCTCAAAGAGATGCGGGATGGCACTGTTCTGGTAGACGTAGCGGTAGACCAGGGCGGATGTATAGAGACCTGCAAACCCACCACGCACGACGACCCTGTTTTCATTATAGATGGTGTCGTGCATTATTGCGTAGCCAATATGCCGGGAGCCGTGCCTTACACATCGACCAAAGCCCTGACTAATGCTACCCTGCCCTACGCGATCAAACTCGCGGACAAAGGCTGGAAGCAAGCTTGCAAAGAAGATCGAGCGCTCCAGCTCGGACTCAATATCGCAGGCGGTAAAGTCGTCTACAAGGGAGTTGCAGATGCCTTTCAGCTTCCGCTGGCTGACGTCTCTTCTGTCCTATAAATTCAGGCACCCTAAGACCGGTTAACATTTGTTAAGTATCGCAGGCAACTCGTTGTCATGCAGTCAGATGTATATTTCCCAAATCCCATGGGCATAGCAAATATGCATTTTATCTGCCTCGGTTATATAGCTGGCATCTGCAATATTTATCTTCTTCCGGGAGTTAAATTTTACAGGAATTATTTTTCTAGTTGGTGATTATACATTAACTTTCAAACGAGAATAAATCACATCGTTCTAATTCAAAGCTATACCATATGAATATTACTTTCGATGAATTAAGAAAGATCAAACACGCCTTACCAACCGGCAGTGTAAAAAAAATCGCTGAAGAACTTCAGATTGAAGAGCAAACCGTGAGAAACTATTTTGGAGCTCACAAATATGAAAACGGTCAGATCGTTTCCCAACATATCCAACCAGGACCGGACGGAGGAATTGTAACCCTCGATGATGACACCATCCTCAAAGTGGCAAAGCGTATCATCAAAGAGTCCATCCACGATATGTCACCACAGAATTAAAAAAGTGATACATTAATTTGTATCACTTTTTTTATGACTACGCAATACATCTCTGCATTGCGTCAGTGATGCATTTGTAAACCTGAAAACGAAAGATATTCAGGTGTGTATTTTCGTTGTGCATTGTACAACACCAGTCTCGACAATTCAGGACGGATAAGGGTATGCTTAAAGTGTAAAAGCGAACGCACAGGTGCATCGTCTGTTTCAAATGAATATACATCGAGTCGGTGGACCACATACACGCCTTCTGCGTTAGCCGCTTGAATCCATTTTTCTGCATCATTTGCCGGGACGATGATCACACCATGTCCTGAAGGAACCATTTTTTGTAATACGCTTTTCACCCATTCGGCAACAGGTCCTGCGGCATGCTTTGCCAGCTTTTTCCGCGGGTCACCCGAAGGTTGGTGGGTCATGTAATACGGCGGGTTAGACACCACAAGATCAAAACCATTTACATCCTCCCATTGCCTGAGGACATCTGCTTTCTTGGCGGTTACCC
>JAUHXV010000014.1 GCA_030426765.1 Bacteroidia bacterium
AGAGGAAGTATCACAGGCATAGATATACATGCCCGGTGAGGTTACGATCTCAGGCGCCGTATCGTCTGTGAGGTTAAACATCT
This sequence comes from Bacteroidia bacterium, assembly GCA_030426765.1. Taxonomy (GTDB): domain Bacteria; phylum Bacteroidota; class Bacteroidia; order Chitinophagales; family Saprospiraceae; genus Opimibacter. The sequence continues at coordinate 84 of JAUHXV010000014.1, forward strand.
GTTCTGCTGAAGCTGAGTTTCCACAAGCATCGGTCACGATCCAAATTCTGTTCAGTGTCTGGTTGCAAGCCATGCCTGTGAGTTCATCCATAACGGTGACCACCGGGGAAGGATCACAATTGTCAGAAACATTCACTAAGGTGATCGTATCACCTCCGCAAAACTCCAGAGTGTCCGATGGCAAATCGAATGTTGGTGCCAGAGTGTCTGTTCTGAAAAACCATTGTTGCGCTGCAGAGGTATTGCCACAAGCATCACTGGCAGTCCATGTTCTGATGACTAATTCAGGCACTCCGGTACAGGAATCCATACTGACACTATCCGCAAAAGAAATTAAAGGTGATGTGTCACATGCATCGGTGACATTCGGAAGATCGCCGGGAATAGTATCCTGACAATCGAGAAAAACAGAATCCACATCTACCACGATCATAGGAGGTAATGTATCCAGGACTGAAAATGAAGCTGTATCCGAAACGCTGTTTTGACAAATATCAAAACCTTCGAAGATGACGTCAAGACCACTCGCACAATCCAACACGGATGCATCCGGATAAGGCCCTGTGCCCGGAATACCGATTTGAACCATGCCGGCTGTATCTGTCCAGGAAAATTGCCACGCTAAAGAGCCGCAATCATCGCTGGCTTCAGCTCCGGCTAACGTATCAATCCAGGTTTCCAGTTGCTCCTGCACATTCTCCACACAAGGAAGGAGTGCATCGAGTGCAGGGGAGATCAGGGTCGGTGCGACGGTGTCCTGCAAACTAAAACTGGCGGATGGCATAGTCAGGCTGTTGTTGCCACATTCATCTGTCAGGCTGAAGGCAATGGTAACAGAAACACCTTGCTGGCATGCCGTGTCAAGTGCAGCGGTCAGGTATTGAATGGCGCTGTCGGCCGTGATACTAGCATTCACCGTCACCTCGCTGCACAAATCCATGTAGGTAGCAGCACCGGCGGTGTTGTACCACATTAAAAAGGCATCCTCCCAATTGCCGTTTTCCGCGCATGCCAGAGCGGTATCAACTGGATTCGTTTCAAAAACGGGCCTTCCGTTATCAGTGATCCCAAGGTATCCGATCTCGCCGATTTCGTTATCACATTTATCCGTGAAAGTAAACTCCACCGGGAGGTAGGCTTTGACATTGTTGATGCCCAGACCACCGATCATCACATTGTCGCGACAACCGGAGACGAGAGAATCTTCCCACGCTTCGAGAACTTCTTCCAGGGTCAGTAGCATTCCATCAATTCGGTAGCCCGGTGTGAGGTCGGCCTGATCGGTACACAGATCTTCAGCCTCACTGAATCCGTAGTGGGTCAACCAGTCGAGTAACAAAGAATCGATGGTGCTCAGGTGACAGCCCAACACAATGGTGGATGGATCCGATGTGACTTCAGGGGGGGTATTATCGGTCAGCGTAAAACTAGCTGCCGTGGTATCGAAGTTGTTACATCCGTCATTGGCAATAAACAGGATCTCAATGGAAGTATTACAGGTGTCTCCGACGGTTGGATCTGGCGGAAAGGTGGACCAGAAAACAGAGCTGCAGTCATCTTCAGCCTCCGCACCGCCATGGTTATTTATCCATGTGTTGAAAATCTGCTCAATATTCGGATTGGCGCAATCCCCCTCTGCTCCGCTTGCCGGTACAGTGATGACCGGTGCGACATCATTAAATACAGTGAAGGTTTGCATGACCGAACTGGTATTGCCGCAGATATCCGTAGCGGTAAATGTTACTTCAATCTCTCCGCAAAAGGAGGTGATGATAGCCGGATTGGGTGCATCATCAGAAAGGTCACCCATTCCACACCCATTGTCCATGGCAGAAAAAGCGGCGCGTTGCGCATTGAGCCAGGTACTGTACTGAGTCATGGCCGTTGAGCAGGGTGCCATGCCATCCTGGAGGTTGTCCACAATCACGGGAGGAATTGTATCGGGTGTCACGGTGATGGTTTGTGTGAAGGTGGAAAAGTTACCGAGGTCATCATCGGCTACCCAGGTGCGAATGACGCTTCCGCCGGTACACATCTCCGCATTATTCGTTTCCGTGAAGGTGATGGTCAGGTTGGTGTTTTCATTTTCGCAGTTATCCGAAGCCTCCACGTCTGCGGGTGGAGGCAGGTCATCAATACAGGAGATCGTCAGGTTTGGGGGCAGCGTTAGCGGGTCAAAGACTGGAGGGGTCTGGTCGACAAAAGAGATGGTAAACCCAAACAGGGCCGAGTTGCCAAAATTGTCGAAGGCCTGGTAGAAAATGGTGACTGTGGTTCCGCCCGGTACCAGGTCATCGATTTCATACTCGGGACTGATGGAATAAATGTCAAAGGAGATGATAAAACCACCAGGGAGATTACTCATGGCGGTCGGGGTGTTTGGGTGGCCCCAGTTTAGGGCTTCCTCGCAGTCATCCCCAACGACGATCTGAGTCGGACCGGTATAGCTGAACGAGAAGCCACTGCCCTGGCTAAAGGCGGACGCTCCTGACAGTAAGGTCAATAGAAAGAATAGATAACGCATATACCAAAGTTAACATATGTAATCCATATGAGGTGAGGAATGCGAAAAGGAGAGAGTAAAGTTTCCAGAGGAGGTTGTTAAAGGTAAGTGATCCGAAGAACATAAAAGCTTTTATACCCTAAAAAAATCCATTTCAAGACTCATATGCCATGTTTTTGCTTAAACCCTTCTGATCAGGTTTTTTGTATTTCTGCTAATGCATCACAAGCACTCTTTCTGTATACTTTCTTCCCTGACAATTCAACTGGATGAAATACATGCCGGCCTGAATGTGAGGCGGAAGTTGAACTTCAATCTGGTTTTCATAGTATCCTGAATGAGTTTTAAGTACCCTTCCCCATATATCAAACATCTGGATTTCATCAACACAGTGCTGATTGTTTAATGAAATAAACAATTCATTTCTAGTTGGATTGGGCCAAACCAAAAAGGGGGTTTCTTTCGTTTCTTTAGTCGCGGTTGTGATTTTCGGTTGGACAAGCCGAATTCGGGCTTCTTGCCTGTCATTGGTGATAAGGTAAAAACTTCCGTCTGGGCGAATAGCGATATCTCTGATACGACCCAGATAGTTCCATACATCTCCTGTTAAATAAGATTGGTCGGTGATTGCGTCCAGATTTGAATTCAACTTGAATACGTTCATTCCGGTATACCAAAGAATGCACGTCAGCAATGTATTTGAAAATTCAGGGATACGTGAATGCGTGTATAACTCGATTCCTGCCGGGGGCTCGTCAAAAATGGCTAATGCTTCATAATTCTGGTACGTCTGAGATGTACAGGAATCGGGGAGAAGGAGCGTACAATCATTTCCATCCCATACAGGCCATCCGTAGTTTTGATGCGCACTCAGTAAATTGATTTCGTTGTTGCCAGCTTGCCCATGTTCACTTATTACTACGGAACCATTTGACAACGTACACATACCCTGCGGATTGCGGTGTCCTTTTGTGAAAGTATAATCTCCCGGTAGGTGATCTGTTGGCGGGGAACCGTCAATAGTCATTCTTAACACCTTTCCCTGAAGATATCCAAATGTATCATTCGCGGGCCAGTAATCCGCAGTTGTAAGGAGCAGATGATTCGTTGTGTCAAACAAAATTCGACCCCCACTATGTTCTCCTGCATGAAAATAGGACAGTAGAATAGTGTCATTCATAAACCGCTCACTCTCCGAGTCATATTCAAACCGCATGACTTCACATTTGGCAGAATGTGAATAATAGTGTCCGGTGTCGAAAACGACAAACAAAAAGGGGACTTGTGGAAATTCAGGGTGCAGGGACATGCCCAACCCGTTTCCATATGGGCGTTCCAAAAGTGTGTCAATCAAATCTGTTTCCGGATCCCATCGGGTTACTCTGGGTCCGTCGGTCATCCATAACTTATCATCCGGTCCCCATACAATATCCCAGGGAGCGTGTATTCGATGTTGATCAATCACTATGTCAATTTGCAGAATAGTACTGTCCAGGGTGTAGAATAATTGTGCGTGAACGTCTGAGAAAAGATAGAGTATCAGGAAAAAGGTCGTTTGAAAGCGTCTCATTGATTTCTCTTTTTCTCTAAGACCACCGTCGGGTATGGATCGCTGCCTTAATGATCCGGAGACGATAGTGCCCGAATTATATAGAGAGATATCAAAAAACGAATGAACATCAACCGCAATTGCCCCGGATCTATGGTCTTTGGTTTTTTCGGGTGACGAATGGCAAACCTTCGGGTAGAGGTTACATCCTTCTTTTGCAGAAAACGTTAACCGCTATCTACAAAAAACACTTTCTAATAAATTTACTGGTACGAAATGTAAGTAAGAATAAAAATGGTTAGTTTAGATAGATAATTCCCCAACGATTGAGCACAATACTTTTACATGAAAATGTCAAATCCAGGCTTTTTTTAAAAGAAGAAAAAGAAGCTAAATCGATCGTTAAATCCCTCAATTTTGATTTTCCCACGCCCCAGGAAATTGCCACCTTCTACAATGAATTTGATATTCTGAGTGACCTTCAATTGGAAGGCGTTCCAAAAGTGTTTGTCAAGACACGTCTGAAAAACAATCATGCCTTTGAAATGGAATGGTGCGAAGGACAGACACTCGACAAAATCATATACGAGCAGCAGAAAAATTTCAAAGATTTTCTCCAGATCGCTATTGCTATCACAGGCGTACTACACCAGATCCATACTCATAGAGTGATCCATCTGGATCTCAATCCCACCAATATTCTGGTCAATCTCCATGATCGAAGTGTAAAGATCATCGACTTTGGAAATGCCTCCCGGTATGACCTGAATAAATATGATCTGCGCAATCCGGCACAGGATCAGGCCAGTCTGAAGTATTGTAGTCCGGAACAAACCGGACGTATCAACCGACAGGTCGACTATCGAAGTGATCTCTACAGCCTGGGTGTCTGCTTTTATGAAATGCTGCTCGGACAATTGCCGTTTTCGTACGATGATTCGCTCGAACTCATGCATGCACACATCGCCCAGATACCGGTAGCACCTGACGATGTTAATACGGAAATTCCTTCTGTCCTTTCTCACATCGTGATGAAGCTATTGGAGAAAAACGCCGAAGACAGATATCAGTCAGCAGCCGGCCTGCTTGCGGATCTGGAAAAGTGCAGTGCTTCTCTGGAGCACGATGGGACGATATCTGATTTCGAGATCGGCGAAACGGATCATTTCGGTGTTTTCAGAATTCCACAAAAACTCGTTGGCCGAGAGAATGAAATAGAGACGATCCTGTCAGAAGCGGATGAGTGTTTTAAAGGGAAACGAAAACTACTCCTGATCGACGGGTATTCCGGTACAGGAAAGACCTCACTCGTCCACGAGATTCATAAACCTCTGACATTAAATCGTGGCTACTACGCGGAGGGGAAGTTTGACCAGCTCAAAAGAGCAACACCCTACCTCGCCTTTATCCAGGCCTTTTCAGAACTCATCAATATTCTTCTGACAGAAAGTGAGGATCATATCGCCCGGATGGGTAAAGTGCTGCAGGATGCTCTTGGCGATGAAGGAAAGATCCTCACAGATATCCTGCCCGGGCTCGAACATATCATCGGTCCGCAAAAAGAAGTACCGGAACTCGGTATCATCGAGCAGCAGGCGCGATTCAATTATGTGTTCAGGAAGTTTTTTCACGCCTGGTGTACGCCCGCACATCCCGTAGTCATTTTTATCGATGACCTGCAATGGGCCGACTGGGCATCGCTGCAGTTGCTGGAAAATATACTGAGCAACCCTGATGGCGCCTATTTCCTGTGTATCGGCGCGTACAGAAACAATGAAGTGCAGGAAGGACACCCTTTGCAAATCGCGATTCAGAATCTGAAAAAAGAGGAGCTGGAACTCAAAGAGATCAGTATTGGAAATCTGCAGCAGGAAGATGTCCATCAAATGGTGGCAGGTTCCGTATTGCATGATCCTTCAGATGCAGATTGCAAGGAGCTTACTGCAATGATCTATCGCAAGACCAATGGTAATGCCTTTTTTGTCAAGCAGTTTTTGCAATCGCTGGCGGATGAACAACTTATTATTTTCGATTACGACAAGCACGTATGGCACTGGGATCTTACTGCCATTCAGCGAAGAAACATTACGGAGAATGTTGTGGACTTTATGGCTTCTCGCGTTCAGAAAAGTTCTGATGAAGGGCTGAAGATTCTCAAGCTTGTCGCCTGCCTCGGTGGAAAAGTCAGTACAGCCTATCTGAGTCGCATCAGCGGTTTTTCCCTGGAGACGCTCAACCAGGTGCTCTACCCAATATACCGCGAGGGACTTCTGGTGCCCGTTGAAAATGATGAATTGCGATTTTCCCATGACCGAATTCAACAGGCCGTGTATGAATTGATGGAGGAAGAGGAAAGAAGTCAGATGCACCTTGATATCGCTCAGCAGCTCATGGTGGGTAAGACGGAAGAAGCGTTAGAAGAGCGTTTGTTTGATATTGTCGGACAATTCAATGCCGCAATATCGATTGTCGAACAGTACGATCCTGATGAGAAACATAAAATATGCCAACTGAATATTCGGGCAGGTAAAAAAGCACAGAATAATTCAGCCTATTTACCGGCATTGGAATACTTTCAAATGGCCGAAAGATTGCTGTCAGAAGATCACTGGCAACAGTTATATGATTTGAGTATTGACCTCTTCAATGCACTCACTGAGGTCTCCTATGTTTGCGCGAAATATGATCTCACGAATCACTACTTCCAAATCATCGATCAAAAAGCCAGACGAACCCTAGACAAGGTGCCTGCTTATGAAATTAAGATCAATACGTTTAAAGCACAAAATGATCTGAACGCTGCCCTGGAAATCGGATTGCAGATCATCGATCAACTCGGCCAAAAGCTTCCGCATCACCCCAACAAGCTTCAGGTTTTATTTGGTCTGGCCGTAACAGAATTCAGGTTATGGAACCGCAACAACGAGGACATCCTTAGCCTCCCAATCATGGACAATCCAAGGCTGGAAGCCTCGATGCAACTAATGGCGGATATCGCGCCTTCTGCCTACTGGGCCCGGCCCAATCTGATTCCCATCCTTGCCTTTCGGATGATCGATGCCACCTTGAAACACGGTTTGACCAAAATTTCTGCCTTCGCTTTTTCTGGTTACGGGATCATCATGACAGGTGTGCTCAAGGCGATGCGAAAAGGATATCGGTACGGACAGTTGGGTTTGCAGTTACTCGACAAACTAAATTCCAAAGAATGGATTGCGCAGATCGTTGACCCGGTGTATGCGTTAGTAAATCACTGGAACGAACATGTCGACAAGACATTGAAACCCCTTCAGGACTCTTTTCACACCGGATTGGAAACGGGAGAAAATGAGTTTGCCTGCGTCAACGCCAATATATATTGTATCCATGCTTTCCTCTGCGGAAAGCCGTTGCAAAAACTGGAAGAAGAGACGAAAAATTACAGTAAAGCCTTTCAGCGGCTTAATCAGGAAACACAATTCAACTACAATGAAGTGTACCGACAGGCGATGCACAGCTTCCTGGGCTTGTCTGAAGATCCTCAGTTGCTCGCGGGAAGTGCTTACGACGAGCGCACTATGGAAAGCCTGCATATGGAGCGCAACGATCAGGCCGGGGAGTTTTTACTGTGTTTTAATCGTATGCTCATCAACTATTTTTTTGGAAATAATGAAAAAGCAGTAGAGCAGGCGGATAAAGCTATGTCGCTGATTGATGCTGTACTGGCCAAATACGAGATTCCCAACCTTTATTTTTATCAGGCTTTGTCTGCCCTTGCATTGTATCCCTCCCAAAATGGCAGGAAGCAACGCAAACTGATCGCGGTCGCGCGAAAGAATCTGCGTCAGTTAAAATACTTTGCTAAATACGCACCGGAAAACAACATGCATAAATGTCTGATCATTGAAAGTCAGATGTCCGTGCTGGCCGGTCGTTTTGAAAAGGCGCGACAAACGTTTGATCAGGCCATTGTGGAAGCAGGTCGTCAGCGATTCCTCCATGAAGAAGCACTTGCCAATGAACTGGCGGGAAGAGCATATGAGAAAGAAGGGTACAATGATCTGGCAGAACATTATCTGCGATCAGCATTCCGATGTTACGAAGAGTGGGGTGCGAAAGCCAAACTTGACCAGCTTCGCACTTTATACCCGAGATATATCTCTGCCATCAAACGTGATTTTACCACGACGACTGAACGAATCATTCGATCGGGTTCCTCCACCGAGCGTGTCTCCAACCTTGATCTGACCACAGTTCTGAAAGCATCCACAGCCATTTCCGGAGAAGTTGAATTGTCGAAACTCCTGTTGGTCATGATGAAGATTGTGATGGAAAATGCCGGTGCCGGCAGAGGCGTGATGGTGCTGAAGAAAGATGACAAGCCTTTTGCCGAAGCGGTGTATGACATGGCCACGAGTGAAGCCTGTATCCTGCAACACTTATCCATTGAGGGCGGAAAAATCGCCCCAGAATCCGTCATGAAATACGTATTAAGAACTGGTGAAAGTGTGGTGACACAAACCAAATCAGAACTTAAAAACTACTCGTCGGATACGTATCTTCAACGTGTCCAACCCGAATCTGTCCTTTGTTTTCCATTCAGCAGCCAGGGACGTACCGTAGGGTTGATTTACCTGGAAAATAAAACCGTAAAACATGTTTTTACGAAGGAGCGCATCGAGTTGCTGTCTTTATTGTCAGGCCAGATTGCGGTATCCATTGAAAATGCCTACCTGTACAACAGCCTGGAGATAAAAGTAAAAGAGCGGACGGAAGAGCTCAACCTGCAGAAGCAGCGATCAGAGGATCTGCTGGCGAATATCTTGCCGAAAGAAACAGCCAAAGAGCTAAAGGAAACCGGGGCAACCATGCCGCGTTCGTTCGATTCTGTGTCGATTCTGTTTACAGATTTTGTGGGCTTTTCAAAAATCGCAATGGACATGAGTCCGATTGAGTTGGTTAATACTGTGGACAGATGCTTCAGGGCCTTTGATAAAATTGTGGAGCAGCATCACCTTGAAAAGATTAAGACTATCGGTGACTCCTACATGTGTGCAGGTGGATTGCCGGTACCCAATCTGACACATCCGGAAGACACTGTCAATGCGGCCATGAAAATGCTGGAATGGATGGAGGCATTTAACAACGAACAGGAAAAAGAGGGTAAGCCGAGACTTGGCATTCGCATAGGCATCCATACCGGACCGGTCGTGGCTGGAGTCGTGGGAACGAAAAAGTTTGCCTACGATATCTGGGGTAACACGGTCAACCTGGCAAGCAGAATGGAGTCAGGGAGCGAGGTCAATCGAATTAATATTTCCGAGCGCACCTATCATCTCGTAAAGGACACGTTTGCCTGTTGCTACCGAGGCAAGCTGGATGCAAAAAATATCGGCGAGGTGAGTATGTATCTGGTCGAGCGAAAACTAGAAAAAAACAAATCCCATGCAGTACGATAAAAAGAAGATCGAGGAAGTTTGCAAGGAGTGCGAAAAGAAAACGCAAATCAGCTACAAGTATACTTTCTTCTCACCGCGATACAAGAGCATTCATGACATCGAGATCGGTCGTTCGAGAATCTTAAAGGGTTGGCTGAATCTGTTGCTGGAAAATCTCTATCTGCTGTATGAAGAAATCCGAAATGAAATAACCGCGTTTAAAAAATGGCTTTTTCCGAGAGAAGATAAGATCTACAGAAATCAGGTCGATGGACAAATTGTGGGGAGAATCACGTTCGCTCGAAAGAATGATGAGACCCGCCCAATTCATCACCTGCACCTGGAAGTATGGGCGAGAACCAGATTATTTCAGTGGCGGAAACTCAGTGAAGGCATGACGGATATGCATGGGCATTTTTCCCTTCCGTATGATTTGCGCATTGCACGACGATGGCGGTATAAGAAAAAGCTTCACTTTGAGATTTACGAGACGGTCCACCGATATGATAAGGAGGGAAATCCGAAACCGTATTATCAACTTTTTAAAAAGCTTCTTTTTCCAAAAAAGGACCTCATCGGCATGCGGTACAGCCTGGGGCGCATCATGTTGTTTTACTGGGAATACAGATCGGATACAACAGTGCCCCGTGTGTTTATTAAAAAGCAGGGCGAAGACGCGCCCGAGTATTACACCAAGGATAGACTTGATGCGCTATACCAACAGACGATCCCTTATGAACTGATCAAACTCAAACATCTGGAACAGCTGGAACTTGCACCTGAAACGATAAGCTTTCAGCAAATTCAGGAGGACTATCCGATTAACCTGACACGTTGCATCGAGAAAAAACTTCCGGGCTACACGCGTAGTGACGAGTGGCTGGGCAAGCGAATGATGAACGGAATGAACCGCGCATACTTCGAAGATGTGCCGGGTGAAAGCGACGCCTTTTATGTCAAGTATTTTGGCCTGTGTCGTTACGATCATAACGATGAGTATGCGCTACCCACCTCTCGCGCAAAATTTAAATTGCAGGAAGACGGACATATTCTGCCTATAGAAATTGAGTTGGAAGGCCCATTATCCGCATTTGAAAAAGATCCCTGGATCAAAAGAAAATTTACACCAGCTAGTGGTGATGAATGGGAATATGCCAAGCGCGTCGTGCGCGTCAACGGCTCCTTTTCCACGGAGCTTGACGAGCACTTTACCGGTACACATCTGAATACGGAACAATATGCGATTGCTGCATTTCGTAACCTGCGGATCAACCCTGTCGCTACTTTGTTACTCCCGCATTTGAAAGAGGTTTCGCTGGTGAACAATACGGCGGATAAAATATTGTTGAGTGACTTTATCCCGCATGTGACGGCACTGACCCCGGAAGGGATCAGTCAACGCACACGAGATTTGCTTGGCATGCAGGATTGGAAAAACTGGAAGACGATCAGAAAGATCAGCGATGCGCACACTTGTGCTATTGCTGAAGATATGTTCTGGGATATCCTGTACGGCTTTGTCAGTGATTTTATCGATCAGTATCAGGACAGGATCAAGGAGCACTGGATTGAGATTTATAAGTTTTCCGAAGACCTGCTGGAGAATAGCGTTCCGGTCTTTTTGTCTGATGTCAATCTTGATGATCTGGATCCGAGGATGAAAGCGCTGGAGGAAGAGCGGTTTGCTTTTTATTCAGGACAATATGGGTTTGATCCAAATGCAGCAAGAGTCAAACGGAATGGTCTTTTAAAAGCCGTTTCTCCGATTACGCTTTCTCCACATTTTGATGAGTCGCGGGCAGAGGAGGAGATGCGCAACCTGAAATCTGCGTGCGCGTACATGATTATGGTCGCCAGCTATCTCCATACCTGGATTAATGAAAATCAGTATAACCAGTTGGGCGAAGTATTATATAGTTGCGGCGGGCTTCGATTTGGAGAAAAGGAAAGAGGCATTATGGCCCCTGAGTCGGACCTTTCTATTTCGCCGGATCTGACGCATTGCACGCAGGGACTTTTTCTGGCCAATATTTTATCGCGAACGGAGTACGGATTTATTACCACCAACAATGAAGATGATGTCAACCCTGAGTTGATACGGCGATTGCTGGACAAAGAGAAGGAGTTTAAAGAACTGCATGTCGACATCCATGCGATTGAGTCCCGAACCAATATCTGATCATCCCACCCAAACAAAGCACATGGCACATATATCCTTTTTTCAAATCCTGAAGATTAAGATCAGAGCAATGTATGATCGATTTATGTTGTGGTGGGTGTGTAATGTTTTTGTGTTGCTGCTGACACTGCTGGCCTTGATGCGTTATCGGATGAGTCACAACAATGGGATTGCGGGCACCGGGTGGTTGAAGATTGTCGATGATCCCGATATTCCAAAGCATGATTTTTTTGAGCCAGGGAAAACCTATCCACTAAGGATCAGACATGCCTCGGCTACCTTTTTGGATGACGCCATGAAAGTGATCCGTAGTATCTCTATAAAATTTTCGAATCATCACTGGAAAAGCCCTTTTGACCTGGAGCTCAATTCTGGTGAGTTTAGTGTCTTCTGGTCAGCACTTAGTTTTCTGAAGTTTGCGCATTCGCGAAAAGAAAAGTATGGGGTCGATTGGGTGGACTACAACAAAAACTATCCGGATGGATCTTTGGGGGCTGAGAAATCTGTGCGGAGACATGCGACATCATTTTCGAATTTGCATTTCCACAGCAAAACGCCATTTCTGTATATCGGTAAGGATGGGATTAAGCACTATGCAAAGTATCGTGTGATTCCTTTCGGTAATGAATCAGAATCCGGTACGGGTGAGCATGAAAAGAGTTTTGATGTGAGTAATCAGCGCGTGTTTCCGAATGAAACCCGTGGACGTAATTTTTTGAAAGATGAATATGCGGAAAGAGTGAAACGTGGACCGGTAAAGTATAGGCTTCAGATACAACTGCGTGTCGCCAGTGATGATGAGGATAAGGAGGTGTTTAACAATATGGTGGTATGGAATGAGAAGAAGTATCCGTGGCGCGAACTGGCGTACTTTGAAGTAACCAAAACGTTAGATTGGGCGGAGAGTACGCGCACTACCTTTTCAGTGAATAATATGCCGAAGGGGCTTGGGATCATTCCCGCGAAATCCTTGTATGATTATAACTCGCTCAACTATCTGCGTGCTAAAACACATTTCGTTAAGCGGGTGCGGCTGTTTGCCTTAAAAGTATTTGGCATGGTACCGCCGATCCCCGATGATGATGATCGGAACAGTAAGGTGTGGAGTAAGAAGACCTAGAAAGACTTACTTGTGTATCAAAAACAATCGAAATTCTCTTTTGGGCAGAAAAGAGATCCCGATGTGTCGGGAGCAGAAAAAGCAGAAAAGCATAAAGACGAAAGGACTTCTGATGGGTCGGGGTTAACGGAAAGAGGAGAAGAGTTGCTAAAGATTCAACATCAAATCTTCTGTCTTAAGTCTTGTGTTTTGTCTCCAGAAACTTGAACAGAAAATCGTAATTTTTATTTGCTCCATGCTCCATGCTCCATGCCATTCATCCAGCCCACCTCGATCGCCATAGCTTTAGCGGCGGCGATTTCTTCTCGATCTAAGCTTCTAAACTGAATTGCTTCAGCCCTTGGGCTGTAGTACTCATCCATCCCACCTCGATCGCCATAGCTTTAGCGGCGGCGATTTCTTCTCGATCTAAACTTTTAAACTGAATTGCTTCAGCCCTTGGGCTGTAGTACTCATCCATCCCACCTCGATCGCCATAGCTTTAGCGGCGGCGATTTCTTCTCGACCTAAACTTTTAAACTGAATTGCTTCAGCCCTTGGGCTGTAGTACTCATCCATCCCACTTCGATCGCCATAGCTTTAGCGGCGGCGATTTCTTCCCGATCTAAACTTCTAAACTGAATTGCTTCAGCCCTTGGGCTGTAGCATTCAACCAGCCCACTCTTCCCGATCTAAACTTCTAAACTGAATTGCTTCAGCCAGATGCGGGATCTCAATGGTCTCACTACCGGCCAGATCCGCAATCGTTCTGGATACTTTCAGAATACGGTCGTAAGCGCGCGCGGACAACTGCAGTTTTTTCATAGCGGTTTTCAGGAGGGCAGTCGCTGAGGGATCAATCTGACATATCTCGCGTACCAGATGACTTGGCATCAATGTATTGCTGTGCACGCCCGGCATGTCCGCAAACCGTTTTTCCTGGATCGTTCTGGCCTGAATCACACGCTCGCGAATACTAACGCTGTTTTCTGATTTCTCTTCGTTGCGGGACAGCTCATCAATCGAAACCGGTGTGACCTCCACATGTAAATCGATGCGGTCGAGTAGTGGACCCGATATTTTATTCAGGTACTTCTTAACCATCCCGGCACCGCAGACACATTCTTTTTCCGGGTGATTGTAGTAGCCGCAGGGGCAGGGATTCATACTTGCGATCAACATGAAATTGGCGGGATAATCTACCGCGACTTTTGCGCGCGATATAGTCACTTTGTGATCTTCCATCGGTTGGCGCAGCACCTCCAGCACTGACCGTTTAAACTCGGGGAGTTCGTCGAGAAACAAAACCCCGTTGTGTGCCAGAGATATCTCTCCTGGATTTGGACTGGATCCACCTCCTACCAATGCCACGTCACTGATCGTATGGTGGGGAGCTCTGAAAGGTCTGTTGGTCACCAGCGATGCGCCTTTGGACAATCGACCGGCTACAGAATAGATTTTGGTGGTTTCCAATGCTTCATTTAAAATAAGGGGTGGAAGTATCGTTGGCAACCTCTTAGCCAGCATGGTTTTTCCAGCACCGGGAGGACCAATTAGAATCACATTATGCCCACCGGCGGCTGCAATCTCCAATGCACGCTTGATGTTTTGTTGCCCTTTCACATCGCTGAAGTCAAATGGATACTGATCCTGCGATCTGGCAAAGGCTTCGCGGGAGTCGTACTGATAGGGCGTGAGAGATTTCGTGTCGTTGAAAAAGTCAAACACTTCAGCCAGGTTTTTGACACCAAACACATCGAGTTGGTTGACGATGGCCGCTTCCTGTGCATTCGCTTCCGGTACGATCAGTCCTGCGAACTGTTGGCGCCGCGCCTGGATGGCTATGGGCAACACACCTTTGACGGGTCGAAGCGAACCATCCAAAGAAAGCTCACCGACGAGCATGTATTTCTCCAGTTTTTCGTGAGTGATCATGCCGGTACTGGCAGCTATAGCGGCTGCGATCGGTAAGTCATACGAAGCGCCTTCCTTTCGGATATCTGCAGGCGCCAGATTGGCCACAATACGACAGCGCGGCAACCGATACCCGATGTTTTTGATGGCGGCTTCCATGCGCTGCCAGCCTTCGCGTACCGCATTGTCCGGCAGACCAACAAGGAAATACATAGGAGTGCCTTGTGCCACCTCTCCTCCGGAGTTGACTTCAACCTCAATCGTGCGGGCGTCCACTCCATGAACGGCAGCCGCGTGCGTTTTTGCAAGCATGGGAAATTGTTTTCAGACTGATGGCAATACATGATTCCCGGACTGGTGAATCCGGGATCAATTATTGAAAGTTAGGGGGTTTTGATCAATTCGTGGAAAATTGATTGTTTTTCTAATATGTCATTGTGTTTAGAAAGTTTAGCACGCATGCCTATGGCATGATTGTTTAGAAAGTTTAGTTTTAATTCCTTCACTTTCTATTAGATTCTCTTTTGGAATAAAAAAATTTTAAATCTACACGGTCTAAACAATTGCTGCCAACGGCAGCATGACTAAACTTTCTCAACACTGGACCTAAAAGAGAGTATATGGCTAAATGAAAAAATTCGTGAATAGGGTATTTGAAACGGTCACATTTTGCCTTCTTAAGACACTATACTATTGAAAGCGTAAATATAATAGTTCATCAAGATGGGTCAATCTCTCGCTCAAGTGTACATACATATCATTTTTAGTACGAAGTATCGTAAACCTATGATACTGCATCACTTTGAGAAGGAACTCCATCAGTTTATAGCGGATCAATGTAATCAAATAGGGTGCATTGCCATTGAAGTTGGCGGTAGTGTTGACCATGTGCATATCCTTTGTCGACTATCAAAAAGCATCATGATTCCTGCGCTTTTACAAAAAATAAAAGGCTCATCTTCCAAATGGATAAAAACCAAATACAGCATCCTCAACGATTTTTATTGGCAAGATGGATATGGAGCTTTTTCCGTTTCTCCAATTGACGTGGATAGCGTCTGCGAATATATCCGTAATCAACACTTACATCATCTTTCACAATCGTACAAAGAAGAATATTTAGGGTTTCTGGATCTATTTGAAGTGGAGTACGATGATCAATATTTGTGGGACGATGAACCTTCTGAAGATCTTCGAGTGACAAAGCCATGAAATGGCGTTTGTGGTAGCGAGGGGTTTCAACCTCAGGCAAGAGGATGTACAAGTCTGGATAAAGCCATTCGGAAAGGGCTGAAGCCCATTCCTACACTTCGCCCCGCTGGGGCTTAGTGTTGCGTTCGGTTTCTTGTGCGTTAATTTGATGGTACTTTGGGTTTATTTCACTTTTTTCTATGACAAATCTGACAAAGCCATGAAATGGCGTTTGTGGTAGCGAGGGGTTTCAACCCCAGGCAAGAGGATGTACAAGTCTGGATAAAGCCATTCAGAAAGGGCTGAAGCCCATTCCTACACTTCGCCCCGCTGGGGCTTAGTGTTGCGTTCGGTTTTCTGTGCGTTAATTTGATGGTACTTAGGGTTTATTTCACTTTTTTCTATGACAAATCTGACAAAGCCATGAAATGGCGTTCGTGTAGCGATGGGTTTCAACCCCAAGCAAGAGAGATTAAGCATTCAGTAGTTTTAGAATTTTCATTGAAAAGGGCTGAACCCCTTTTCTACTGATAGCCCCTTCAGGGCTGTGAAAGGACAATGATTTTTCAGATTCTTTGTTGCATTGATTACTACGTTCAAGGTAATAGGAAGGTTGTATAACATCAAATAATATAGCACTCTGACAAATATGCAAGCCCTGAAAGGGCGCCCAATTAGCGTAAAAGTTCTCCCGATTAAAGGCACCAAGTCAACATAGAATAAATTATGTACAGCCAGGTCTGTTTCAGAAGTGTAAAGTAGTAAATTTCACTATTCACTATTCACTATTCACCTCATCTGAGTTCCTCTTTCGACGCCTTGGCGATCACCTCAACCTGATAATAGCAATCAGGTATAGAGTGTTTAGTTGGCATTTATAACAACACCCGAACCTGTGATATTGGTATTTACAGTGGGAGTTCCTTTGTAAAAGACTGACCCGGATCCACTTATATTTATGTCCAATTGGTCATTAACAAATACCTGGCAATTTCCACTTCCGGAAATATCTACATTACATTCATCCGTAATGACCGGAAAGCCTTCGAATGTTCCTGAGCCACTGATACTGACATCCAGAAATTTTAAAGAAGGAATGTGTGCGGAAGTGATGATATTTCCACTTCCACTGATACTGGCATAAAAATTTTCCGGGCCATTAAAAGCGCTTAAAAAGGTAGTTCCGGATCCTGAGATTCCCAGCGACAGATTGGTTTGATTTTGAAAATCATTGATGGTGATACTGCCTGACCCGGACAGATAAGCCGCTTTCAGATTGGGTACCGTAATGTAAATCGTGAGTTCATAATTTTTGTAACATCGACTGTCGAAATCGATTTCCCATAAACCGTTGTTTACATTGAGGTTGATGTCACTGACGACATTGGCATCACCAACGGCAACGACTTCCTGTACCGGACCCTGAGAGATGATGACTTCTCCTGCTTCCTGGAAGTCAATGCTGGTAAAAGCCGGGAACTCCAGCGTTTGGGTTACGATCCCTCCTGAACCGGATTTGCAATTGGATTCTTTGTCGCAGGAAGTGAAGGTTAGGCTCATCAACAGGAGCGCGGCGAAACTTACTTTAAAAATGTTCATTGTTTAGTTGTTTAATGTATTAGGACTTGTATTATGTTGAATTCAAGGGCAAAAGTATGCCTGTACCCGTATGCTCACCCTACTGATTCCAGTAGTTTTGAGGGCCAGGCAGAATTTGGTTTTGCGAGAAACGAACTATACTTCCCCGGAATTGTTGGAAAGTGAACCAAACCGTACTTTTGCGCTTTCTATGATGCCACATATGCCGGAAAACAATCCAAACGAAACTCAAGCCACTGAGGATGTGCTGATCAGGCTAGAAGTCTTCGATCGGGATGATGAGCAGCATGTCATTGAAGTACCTTCCGACCTCGGGCTGAATGTCATGGAAGTGTGCAAAGCCTCTGATCTGGCCATTGAGGGAACCTGTGGAGGCATGGCGTTGTGCGGGAGCTGCCACGTTTATATCCTCAGCGACCACAAGCTGAGTGAGCGCTCCGATGAGGAAGAAGAGATGCTCGACAAACTGTTTTCCACCGAAGACAATAGTCGACTTTGTTGCCAGATCCGCGTCGACGAACGCATTGATGGCCTGAAAATCAAACTTGCACCTGAATAAAGAGCATAGGGCAAAGGGCATAGCGCTAAGCGTATTTTCCTTTTCTCTTAAGAAAATTCGACTTAGGGACCAATTCAGAGATTGCCGAAACACTGTCACACTACCCCGCTGTACAGCGGGACGGGAGGGCGAAGAAAAATCCTTCAAGCCTCCCTAAAAAGACCGAAAAAGAAAAGAGCTAATAGGGAGTATTTAGCGTGACTAGTCCGCCGCAGGCGGATGCTTTTTCGTGTCCTGAAATTAAAATATTACATAATAGCGATCCTGAAACATTGTCGTTTTCAGCATACGTCCCTGTAGAATTTTCATCTACACGGCAAGGAAAAAAGTAATGGATCTGTTGAGAGAAGAAGAGGACATTTTCCTGTTTAGAGAGAATTTGATGTGGACTATGGATATCAAATCCAGAAAAATAGCTTAACTGTCGATTTTTATTAATAGAGGAGTAAAAAGTAAGATGATTTTCAATAAAAATCATTTTACTTTACCCCTTCAATAATCCCATACCAATGTCCATACTCAAGCTGGAGCATGTAACAAAGCGCTACAAAGATCACGTCGCAGTAGATGATGTGAGCTTTGAAGTGGAGCCGGGTAAAATCTTCGGCATGCTTGGACCCAATGGAGCCGGCAAAACGTCAACCATCCGTATCATTACTACGATCACAGGCCCGGACAGTGGTGTTATCTATTTTCAGGGAGAAAAGCTGAACCAATCCCATCCGTCAAAAATGGGCTACCTCCCTGAAGAACGAGGGCTGTATAAAAAAATGAAGGTCGGCGATCACCTGCTGTATCTGGCGCAACTGAAAGGACTTTCAAGAAATGATGCCGCGAAAAAATGCAAGTACATGCTTGATCGTTTTGGCGCGCTGGATTGGTGGAATAAGAAAGTGGAAGAACTTTCGAAAGGGATGCAACAGAAAATTCAGTTTGTCGCCACTATTGTACACGATCCTGTTTTGCTGATCCTTGACGAGCCCTTCAGTGGACTTGATCCGATCAATTCCAATATCATTCGGGATGAGATATATCGTCTTCGTGATAAAGGTGTGAGTATTCTTTTTTCGACACATCGCATGGAACAGGTGGAAGAAATGTGTGAGGATATTATTCTGATCAATCAGGGTAAAAACATCCTGATGGGAAATGTCCACGAAATCAAAAATGAGAACAAGAAAAACCTGTTTAGTGTAAGCTATGCCGGCTCACTTCCAGCGTCTTTCAATGGAGGACTGGAACTGGTCGATCGGCAGGATCATAAAGCCATTTTTCGAATTCCGGAAGGGGACACACCGAATCATTTACTTCAGTTTCTCATGGGAGCGGGATGTGAGATTCATGCCTTTCATGAGATATTGCCGACAATCAACGAAATATTTATTAGCCGGGTAAAAGGGATGCATCATGAAGCATAAGATTTGGATAGTGGCGCGAAGAGAATACCTGAGCCGCGTGCAGAAGAAATCATTTATTCTGGTGACTCTGCTCACCCCACTGGGCATCCTGTTGTTTTCCATATTACTGGGTGTGATCATGAGTGCCGGTTCGAAGGCCGACCAGAAAATTGTAATCAAGGATGACACTGGCATCATTCGTCCGATCGCTGAAGAGGATGCTGATTTTCCGTATGACTTTTCCGAAAAAAGTTTTGACGTCCTGAAAGAGGATTACGGTTCGCTGGGCTATGATCTCTTTGTATATGTCCCGGCCTTAAAAGATACTGCTGCGATGCGTATTGAGGCCGCATACTATGGCCGTGAAAAACCTAGTCTCGTGCTATTGGAAGGCATTGAATCGAGGTTGAGCGATCAGATCGAGTTGTACCGTATGCGGCGATCCAATGTGGACAAAAAATTGCTGGATTCTTTCCGGGCCAGAATAAGTCTCGAAAACGGAGCGATGGATCCTGATGATCCGAGCGGTACGGCTGCTGCCGGCAAACTCAATATCATTATCGGTACTGCTTTAGGTGGGATCATGGGCTTTATGATGTATATGGTCATCTTTATCTATGGCAGTATGGTGATGCGGAGTGTGATGGAAGAAAAGCTGAGTCGAATTGTAGAGGTGATGGTGAGTTCCGTACGTCCGATACACCTGATGATGGGTAAGCTCATTGGCGTGGGTGGAGTAGGACTGACGCAACTCGCGATTTGGGGCTTTCTGCTCGGCATCATTATGGTGATCGCACCGGCGCTTCTTCCGGGAGCAGATCCTTCGGAGCTTTCTGAAATGGGTTCGATGGCACAGATGGATCAGGCTACGTTTGATGGTTTTTCGGGCAAGCAGGTCATTGCTGCACTGCTTAATGTCAAGTGGTGGTTGATTATCCCTGTGTTTATTTTGTTTTTCCTCGGGGGATATTTTATCTACAGTTCGATGTTTGCAGCCATCGGTTCTGCGATCAATGAAGACATGGGAGAAGGCCAGCAGCTGATGCTGCCGATCGTGTTTGTGGTCCTGGTTGCCTTCTATATGTTATTCCCTGTGCTGTCAAATCCAAACGGAACGATCGCAGTGTTTGCGTCTTTATTCCCGCTGTTTTCACCGATCATTATGCCGGCGCGTCTGGCCTTTGATCCTCCAATGTGGCAATTGGCGCTATCGATCATCCTCATGCTCGCGACGGTCTGGTTTTTCATCTGGTTGACGAGTCGCATCTACCGGGTCGGCATCCTGATGTATGGCAAAAAGGTGACGATTAAGGAAATGTTTAAGTGGCTGAGGTATTCAAGTTGAATGGTTAGACCTGAGACTTGAGACACAAGACCTAAGACCTGAGACACAAGACCTGAGACCAGGTTATACTGCTATTAATACTCACTCCTGACCCCTCATAGCTCACCCCTCACCCCTCACAGCTCACTCCTCACCCCTGACCCCTCACCACTTGGAAGCGACCTGAGACTAGGTTATAATGTATATCCCTAAATAGAGTTGACCGTTAACCGCTCTCGAGGGAAGGAGATTTTCTGCCAAATAATTGTGTAAATTTAACCTATGGTCATACCCGAATTTCCTACTGAAATATTCGACTATGGAATGCTGGTCACAGCACCCTTGCTGGTGTATTATCTGTATAAAAACCGGCATCTTATAGGCAAGGAAGATGAAGCAAAGAAGAAGAAGGGGCGGGTGTTTATGATTATGACCTTTGTATTATTGTCTTTTTTCTCCCTTGGCTTCATATTGATTATTATGAGGTATGCTTCAGATTCTGAAGGGTTTGATAATGCCTGGAATCTGTTGTGCTGGTTATATGTGATTGGTTTTGCATTCGGTGGGTTTATGATATGGCTGATCAACTATCGATCAAAGCATGCACTTCAGCAGAAGTAAAAAGCATCATTCACTTGCCAGGTATTAGTTTTCCCATAACCCTATAACCCTATAACCTTATAACCCCATAACCTTATAATCCCATAATCCCATAACCCTATAATTCCATAACCTTATAACCCTATAACCTAATAACCTTATAACCCATCGAATCCTTTGCCGACACTCAGACTTTTCAGTATATACTAGACGCCCTGGTCGGTTTATACATTGCTTACAGTTTTTTCATCAAGCGACACGATGCGCATCCTCGAATAAAAGCACTGGAGGAAAAAAAGCATGGGCAGTTATTGTGGGCATATTATTCTTTATTGGCTTTATTAATTATAGCATATCCTTTATTTATTCTTCTGGATCCGGATAACATTGATCAGGTAGGTGAGAAAGTCACGAAAATATTCAGAGCTGTATCAAGACTCATGATTATTCCTGTTTTCATTATTAACGTTTTGTTCTTACGCAATAAAGCCAGAATTGAAAAAGAAATATCAGCAGAGACACAAGATACAAGACCTGAGACGCAAGACCTGAGACGCAAGACCTGAGACCCAAGACCTATGGCCGCGATCACTTACCATTCATTCCTTTGCGGCTTTGCGACTTTGCGCGAACTAAAGCCCTTTAATTGCCGTGGATTCAGCTAAAGAAATGCATTCACATGATCCTGGCGTTTCTGTGTCAAAGAGAACCCCCTCGCTCTTCAAGCGATCCGCCGTAGGCGGATGCTTTCCTTGAGACAGAAATTGATGTATTTCTATGAGCTATGTCACAGGTCCCCCCATGCCCCATGCTCCTTGCTCCATGCCCTTTCAGACGCCGTAGCTTTAGCGAAGGAGATACTGACCACTCACTACTGACCACTCACTATTCACTGCTCACCCCTC
Organism: Bacteroidia bacterium; assembly: GCA_030426765.1. Classification (GTDB taxonomy): domain Bacteria; phylum Bacteroidota; class Bacteroidia; order Chitinophagales; family Saprospiraceae; genus Opimibacter. The sequence continues at coordinate 22,320 of JAUHXV010000014.1, forward strand.
CACAAACTCCCTTCTCCCTGGCGCTACTTTCATCACAAAAAGGGAAGACCCGGAAGCCATCTCTTCTTGCATCAGCATACCCAGTTCCTTCCAGAGCGTCGAATAATTTCCGATTAGAATGGTACTCATTCCGTTTGTAGAGATCTCCACATCGGGGATAGACTTGAGTTTTTTCAGAAAGGCCAGCACGTGAGCCGGGTAATCGTCCACCAAAGGATACAGACTGATTTCGATCGTTGAAGTCATTTGAAAAGATTAAATGGTTAAGAGGTTATTTGGTTAAACGTTTATGTGTAAGCAAATGAATATCCAAGGTAATCCCCATCACTCCATCACACAATGCCCCATGCCTTTCAGTCGCCGTAGCTTTAGCGAAGGAGACCCATGCCCCATGCCCCATGCCCTATGCTCTATGCTCTATGCTCTATGCTCTATGCTCTCCGCTCTTTGCTCTATGCTCTCCGATCTTTGCCCCATGCTCTTCTTTTTTCGCTATCTTGTTTGTCCAAAATAAACAGTTCAATGAAAAAAATCTTCTTTTTAGCCGTCGCGGCCCTTACCTCTTTCAGTCTTGCTGCACAGACCTGGACCTGGGACCGCGAGCCCGAAGCCGGGCAAAATGTCATGATCACAATCACAGAAGTACCCAAGTCCGGCCCGTTGCACGTCGTGTCGTATTGCTTTGATGGTACCGACTTGATTGCAGGCGATGTCGGGATGTTGCCCTCCGACGATCCGTCACAAATCAACCTGGCGTTGGCTTTGCACAAAAATATCAGCTGGGTCAGGGTAGTGATCAAAGATGAATCCAACAGGGTAAAATCGGGTGATGAAAAATTTGTAAAAAACCCAAATGCTCAACCCAAAGCCGGTCTTGTGGAATCCACCATTGGAGCAAGTGGTTATGGCCGTCTGATGGCCATGGAGATTGAAAACGAACAAACCATAAAGAACCTTGATGAAGCAATCACTGCTTATCCCGGTTGGCTGGACAATCCGGATGTATTCCAGAGTTACTACATGGCAGCCAAGCGCGCCGGCGATGAAGATAAACTTGACATGCTCAAAGGCCATGTGGAAAAAATTGCCGACAAACCCAATAAGGCAAGTGAGGAAATGATAGTGCAAGCGGTGCGTGTAGCGAAGGACATGGAAGATGGAGCATTAGGGGAAAGTCTTCGGAAAAGCCTCGACAAAAAATATCCGAAATCAGCCATTCATCAGGAAGAAGACTTTATGGCGTTCAGAAATGCCACGGATGTAGCGCAGATGATCAAACTGCGCGATGCCTTTAAGTCGAAATATGGTATCACAGATGACAATCGTAGGATGGTCGATCAGATGACCGGCATGATCGTTCAGAAATATGCGGAAGCGGAGGACTGGGCGATGGTTTCTACCTATACCAATCAGGTGGCTGATCCCATGACACGCGCCGGTATGTGCAATCAGTATGCCTGGCAACTGTCCGGCGAAAGTATCGAAGCAGAAGCGCCCAACCTCATTATCGCTGAGACATTATCCGCTGCTTCTCTGGCTTTGATTGATCAGGAAGCCACTATTCCAACCGGCTATACGAAGAAGGAGTGGGCACCGATCACCGAACGATCCAAAGCCGCCTACGCGGATACCTATGCGCTGATCCTTTATAAGCAAGGCAAATATGAAGAGGCCATCACACATCAGTCGTTTGCAGTCATGAATGATGACTTCGAGTCAGGTGATATGAACGAACGCTATGTCGTATACCTCGAAAAAGCAGGACACACTAAAGACCTCGAAAAGATCATGGACAAGATGATCGTGAAAGGAAAAGCCACAGCCAAAGTCAAAGAGATCCATAAAAAGTACTGGACAGAAACCGCTACTCCGGACCAGCTCTATGCGCAGTACGCACAGAAACTGGCGGACGAAGCCAAAGCACTCCTGCGAGATAAAGTAGAAGAGATGTGGATTGATATGGAGGCGCCTGCTTTCACGCTTCGGGACCTTGCCGGAAATGAAGTGTCGCTGTCTGATTATAAAGGAAAATCCATTGTGGTAGACTTTTGGGCTACCTGGTGCGGACCTTGTAAAGCCAGCTTCCCGGGAATGAAGATGGCCGTGGAACATTATGCATCAGATCAGAATGTGGTATTCCTTTTCGTGGATACCTGGGAAAATGGTGATGATGTGGAAGGTAAAGTGAGTGACTTCATCGATTCAAACAAATATCCATTTCATGTATTGATGGATTCGGAAAATAAGGTTGTAGCAGACTTCGGTGTTTCCGGTATTCCCACAAAGTTTATCATCGGCCCCGATCAAAAAATCCACTTCAAAGCCGTCGGCTACAATGGCAACAATGATGAGCTAGTCGAAGAACTTAAGATGATGATTGAGATGGTACAGGCACATTCCGGAATGGTGCGATCCTAGTCAAATACGAATTTAAAAATACAAAGGGGCAGGGCCAATTGTTTTGGTCTCTGCCTTTTTTAATTCATGCAACATCGCACCAACTTTCAGGTCTCAGTTCTTGCGTCTCGTTTAAGCGGTTAAAAGGGTATAGGGTTAAACGTTTATAGTTTAGCGTTTAGGTTTGATTTTTCTGTCAAACAGGCCTAGGTTTTAAGCTTGATTTTTTTTAAATTTCCTTAAACCTTAATCTCTCCGCTCTCCGCTCTCCGCTCTCCGCTCTCCGCTCTCCGCTCTCCGCTCTCCGCTCTCCGCTCTCCGCTCTCCGCTCTCCGCTCTCCGCTCTCCGCTCTCCGCCCTTTGCTCTCCGCCCTTTGCTCTCCGCCCTTTGCTCAAACGTCTCAGGTCTCAGGTCTCCCTTTCACCCCTTCAACGCAGCAATCTGTCCTGGAGAAAGAAATACATCCGGATCCTGCCCTTCTTTTAATGCGCTGTTGACGCGACACTTTTGAATTTCGATCATGGGCACCACTTTATATGGGCTGTTGGACAGGTAATATTTTGGCGTTTTGTCGGGCTTGTAGTTTCCGTTCGACTCGACAGCACACTTTTGGTTGCGGGCAATTTTATCAAGGTCATTTTTTGAGATGACGCGATCATCATAGGCGACGATGACAACTTCCTTTCCTCCCTGAAATGCAGCAGTGGTTTGGACTACACCATTTAATTTTCCAAAGAGCGCCTCGCCGGTCCAGAAGCAGTACATGGAGTATGTGGCTGTTGAGGTGCCGTTTTTTTCAGCGGACAGCGCGTCGGTCAGGAGGTGCAGGTATGTCGGTACCTGGATGTTCTGTTGAGTCATGGTAGCGGACATCCATTCTGCCAGCGCCAGCGTGGTATACGCACCGTTGAGTCGTGTGGCAATGTCTTTTCCGGTGTGATCCACGGCACGCACGACAGGATTATTCCAGGAAGGTTCGTTGTATCGCTTCAGAATTTTTTCATCTTCTCCGCCTTTGTTGTTGTAAATCGCCAGTGGGATAAAATGCGTTTCGATCGCTTCCACAATCAGCGGATTGGACAATACCTGACTGCCGTAATTTTTACATGTGCTGCATCCCGGTATTTCCTGAAATAGAATAAGGATTGGTTTTCCTTCTTCTTTGCTTTTTACCTGCGCTTCTTCCATGGAGCGCAGCCAATGCACGTCGCCGAGTTCGATTGGATTTTTTTGTGCCAGCAAAATGACAGGAAATAATGCGAGGATAGTGATTGCTGTTTTCATGATTATAAAGGTATGGGTTAAGAGGTTAAGAGGTTAAGGGGTTAAGAGGTTATAGGGTTATAAGATTAAATGTTTAGCTGGCCCTCTGCCCTCTGCTCATCGCCCTCCGCTCTTCGCCCTCTGCTCATCGCCCTCCGCTCTTCGCCCTCCGCTCTTCGCCCTCTGCCCCGTGCTTTAGCTCTGTGTTGTGTGAATAGTTAGGATCAAAAAAAAAATCAGGTCGCGCTTTAGCGCCAGACCATCCATAGGTAGAATTTAACCCTTCAATCATGCCCCGTGCTTTAGCTCGGGGTTGTGGAAGCAAGAACAATCATCCTCAAAAAATAAAAGCGCCCTCCGCTCTTCGCCCTCCGCTCATCGCCCTCCGCTCATCGCCCCATTTTCTATGCCCCATAATTTAATAACCCCATAACCTAATAACCCCTAATTTCACAGAAACGACTAAAAATCAGTCACAAAACAGACTAAAAAACAGTCAATTCCCCTATATTTGCCTTCCCATGTATCTCAACGGCCATTCCTATTACTCGTTCAAATACGGGACGCTGTCGCCGGAGCAACTCGCAGAAGGCGCCTCCCGCAGAGGCATCACCGCCATGGCCCTCACCGATATCAATAACACCTCCTGCGCCGTAGCCTGGATCACCGAATGCCGCAAACGCGATATCAAGCCCGTCATCGGCATCGAGTTTCGATACGAAGGACAATACCTCTATACCGGCCTGGCCCGCAATGCCGAAGGATGGCGAGAACTATGCGAATTACTCACTACCTGTTCACTCGAAGACCTGCCCCTGCCCCAAAGACCCCCGGAAATGGAGCATGTATATATTATATACAGACCGACCACCTCGATTCCCGAAAACCTGCGCTCCTATGAGTACATCGGCGTAAAGCCCGTGGAAGCCAACGGGCTTTACTCTTCTGTACTGCGCGATCACCTCCCCCGCCTCGTCGTGTGGCAACCCATCACCTTCGAAGACGAGACCGGCTACAAAGTGCATAAGCTGATGCGCTGCGTCGACCTCAATATTATGCTGGGACAGCTCGACGACGACCAACACGCCAGCCCGGACGAACACTGGGTGAGCCGCGAATACATCGACAACGCATTCCGCGCCTATCCCCAGATCCTCCGCAATACTGAAGAGATGCTCTACCACTGCACGGCAGAACTTCCTGTTGGCAGCACCAACAACCGGCAGACCTTTACAGGGTCAGAACGCGATGATCACCAGTTGCTCATGAAACTCGCACGCGAAGGATGCCGACGCCGCTACGGGCCGCAAAACACAAAAGCCGCCGCCCGCATGGAGAGCGAACTGAAAGTAATCCGCCAGCTTAAGTTTCCACCTTACTTTCTCATCACATGGGATATCATCCGCTATGCGCAGACAGCCGGTTACCACCACGTCGGCAGAGGAAGCGGAGCCAACTCCCTCGTGGCATACTGCCTCGGTATCACGGATGTGGATCCGCTCGAACTGGATCTCTACTTCGAGCGATTTATCAATCCACATCGGTCTTCACCTCCCGATTTTGACATTGACTTTTCGTGGGACGAGCGCGATGATGTCACGGATTATATTTTCAAGCGCTACGGACAGCGGCACACGGCCCTGCTGGCCACCTACAATACCTTTAAAGGCCGCTCCATCATCCGCGAACTCGGCAAAGTCGTCGGACTCCCCAAAGCCGATATCGATGCGATTGTTCACGCACCGCTGGCAGACGACACGCACCATCCGTATGCGCGCCACATCTTTCGGTACGGCGCGATGATCGAACGATTTCCAAACTACCTCTCGATCCATGCGGGAGGCGTACTGGTCAGCGAGCGGCCGATCACCTATCACACCGCCCTGCAGATGATGCCGAAAGGGTTTCCGATCACCCACTTCGATATGTACCACGGCGAAGACCTCGGATTTCATAAATACGATGTCCTGAGTCAGCGCGGACTCGGTCATATTAAAGATGCCGTCAGGCTCGTGCGCAGCAACCAGGGCAAATCGATCGACATACACGATGTGGCGACCATCAAAGAAGACAAGCGCGTCAAAGCACAGCTCTATTCCGGGCAGTGCATTGGTTGCTTTTATATCGAATCCCCGGCGATGCGCGGCCTGCTGACCAAATTGCACTGCGATAACTATATCCACCTCGTGGCGGCGAGTTCAATTATCCGCCCGGGCGTAGCCAAAAGCGGTATGATGCGCGAATACATCAAACGGTATCATGAGCCCGATACCGTAGAGTACCTGCATCCGGTTTTTGAAGAACACCTCGGCGAGACTTTCGGCGTGATGGTCTACCAGGAAGATGTGATGAAGATCGTCCACCATTTTGCGGGATTGGATCTCGACGAGTCGGATGTCCTGCGTCGCATTATGACCGGCAAGAAAAAAACTTCGGATACGTTTCGCAAGCTGATGGAAAAATTCTGGCGCAATTGCCGCGCGCGCGGATATCCGGAAGAGCTCATCGGGGAGGTGTGGCGACAGGTCGAGAGTTTTTCGGGCTATTCGTTTTGCAAAGCACACTCAGCGAGTTTTGCGGTGGAGAGTTTTCAAAGTCTGTATCTCAAGACCTACTATCCGCTCGAGTTTATGGTCGGCGTGATCAACAATTTTGGCGGCTTTTATTCGACAGAGTATTACGTCCATGAAGCGCGGATGTGCGGGGCGAAGATTGAGGCGCCATGTGTCAACTACAGTCTTAACCTCACGCATATCTACGACACGAAGATCTATCTGGGGTTTATTCACATCCAGTCGCTGGAGCGTACCGTTGCGCACCGCATCGTTGAAGAGCGCATGCACAACGGCCCGTATCAAAGTCTTGAAGATTTCGTTGGCCGCGTAGAGATCGGGCGCGAGCAACTCGATCTGCTGATTCGCATCGGTGCTTTTCGCTGGACCGGACAGACCAAGTGCGAACTCATGTGGCAGAAATACGCCGTGCACAATCCGCAGGCACAGCAGGTAACGGGACAGCCCGTTTTGTTTGATAAGAGTACGCACGTGGATTACGTTCTGCCGGCCCTCGAAGAAAGTGTGTATGATCAGGCCTACGACGAGATCGAGCTCCTCGGATTTCCGTTGTGCAGTCCGTTTGAACTCTTGCAGGAGCGCCCGAAAAAAAAGATAGTCCTGACCAAAGACCTCGATGCACTCATTCATAAGCGCGTCTGCATGCTGGGCTATTATGTGACGCGAAAACCGGTAACCACCTCCAATGGCAAACTCATGAGTTTCGGCACCTGGCTCGATGAAGAAGGCCGGTATTTTGACACCACGCATTTCCCACCCTCACTGGAGCGCTATCCCCTGAAAGGAAAAGGCCTTTACTTGTTGTACGGCAAGGTGACCGAGGACTTCGACTTTGCCAGCCTCGAAGTAGACGCACTGGAAAAGTTGCCCTACCGAAAAGACGCCCGCTACTAAATAAGTGAAGAGTGAAGAGTGAAAATTCAGGTCCGCGCTTCAGCGCCGGACCACTTTTAGTAAAACGCTCCCCGTGCTTCAGCTCGGGGATAAAACAAGTCACCACAAACCAGAGCGGCAAAACCTTACCCCGTGCTTCAGCTCGGGGCTGCGAGGCAAACCAGAGCGGCAAAACCTTACCCCGTGCTTTAGCTCGGGGCTTACGCAAGCAAGAAGAAGCAACCTCAAAGAGAAGACGCCTCCCCGTGCTTCAGCTCGGGGATAAAACAATCCAATGCAAACCAGAGCGGCAAAACCTTACCCCGTGCTTCAGCTCGGGGCTGCAAAGCAAACCAGAGCGGCAAAACCCTTCCCCGCGCTTTAGCTCGGGGCTTGTGCAAGTAAGTAGAAGTACGCTAAAAGGAAGACCCTCCGCTCTCCGCCCTTCGCTCTCCGCCCTCCGCTTCAGGAGAAAACTAAAACTTAAACACAGGCCCAAACCCGTGGGTGCCGGCATCGGTCGTTACGACATTACTGACTTTATACCTATCAGGTACGCGATCCCAGTCAGAATATAAGTTGCCTTCGATCAGGTAGCGGCTCGGAGGATCGGCAGTGCCATTTTGGGGGGTCATAATAGAATAGGAGTATTGAGGGGCGGTTTCTCCGGCTTTGTCGCCGTGTAATACCAACTCGTGATATCCGTCTCCATCGACATCATTGGCGATCCAGTCGAGTTGCAGAATGCGATTATAACTCCCGTCGGCAATCATCTTTTTAATTTCTGCATTGAAACTGACTATGATCTCTTCCGCACCGGGGATGTTTTTGCGAATCGCAAAATGAAGTGGAAGCGTGAGGAGGGTAGCCGTTCCAATTTCGAGGTGTTCGGAAGCTTCCTGGCTTTGGTATTGGACGAGGTATTGAATCAGGAGCGCATCTGCAAGCATGTAGTCGGTCTCTCCTTCTAACAGACGATCGAGATTCTGCTGATCGCTTACGCCCATGACGAGTTCGATGTCACGGCCTTCGTCGAGCAGGGCGCCATAGGCATAGCTTTCGACGACCGCGATGCGTTTTCCATTTAAGTCGGAGAGTGTCGTTGCGCTGACATCGCTTCCTTTCTTCCCTACGAGAATGAGGCGGTTTTCGAGATAGGGATCGGAAAAGAGCAGGTGTTTTTCGCGATCGGGGCTGCGCCACAAAGCTGCGCTGCCGTCAAAGGTTTCATCACCGATGCCGCGCAGCACGTCCTTGAAAGTGAGGATATCCGTATAGGCATCGACATTGGTTCGGAAAAGGGCTTCATGGACCAGATTCAAGGCAAAAGAGTGATTGCCAATTTGATCAGTAAAAGGAGGCCATACATCAGAGGCTAGTTTTAATTCAGCCGTCTGACTGTAGAGTAGGGGAGAGATCAGGAAGAGGGCAAATGCCAGGACATGTTTCATAGGTATGTTTCTTGGCGAGCAAAATCGGAAGAATAACCCGATTGACAAAATGGATGCTGAGGAGATCCTTTTACAGAGAAGCAAAACCTAAGCCCCGCTATTTTAAGCAGAACAATACTCCGACATTTATGCACTACACCTTGTAGGTTCTTGCAAAGCCGCAAAGTACAATGCCGACAGAATGCATCCTATACTACAGTTTATTGACTACCCTGTGAATGCCATTTTTAATAAACACCTCATTAAAATTGATCAGCAGACCTGACTTAAGTTTCGTGAGTTTTTTCTCGCGCAGAGCCGCAGTTTTGGAAGAAAGGATTACAAATTGTTTACTACTCTGACAATCCGAATTTTACGCTGTTTCATTTGGTTCTCGCAAAGCCGCAAAGTACAATGCCGACAGAATGCATCCTACACTACAGTTTATTGACTACCCTGTGAATGCCATTTTTAATAAACACCTCTTTAAAATTGGTCAGCAGCCCTGACTTAAGTTTCGTGAGTTTTTTCTCGCGCAGAGCCGTAGAGCCGCAGTTTTGGAAGAAAGGATCATAAATTATTAACTACTCTGGTTATGCCTTCTTTTAACAAGACTTCATTGAAATTAATAAGAAGCCCCAATTTAATATTGGTAAGTTTTAAATAGGTAAGTAAAATCTTTGGGTACGTCTTTGCCATTATATCAACAGATTTAAGCTCAACGATGACTTTTTTTTCAACAATTACATCAGGCCTGAACCCCAGATCCATTTTAATGTCTTTCCAATAAACAGGGATGCCTTTTTGTCTGACAAATTCAAACCCCTTTTGATGAAGTTCGAAGCATAAAATTTCCTCGTAAACAGATTCAAGCAATCCAGGTCCAAGGTTAGAGTGGATTTCAAAGCATATTTTGATAATCGCTCCTGATATTTCATTTTCATGCAATGGCATAGTCGGATCTTTGGATTAGTCTAAAGAAAGATTACAAACAGTATATTAAGTAGTGTCTTAAATATCTCAAATCATTACTCTGAATCCATTAATTCTTTCAATGCATAAGGAAAGTTTTAAACCGCGTCTCCGCGCCCCTGCGTGCTAAAAAAAAGAAATTGCCGGCCTGCTACCTTTGTCTCTCCAGGTATATTATATACCCTTGGAGACTCCTGACCTACTACCATCGACCAATTCTCCACCAAACCGGTATTCAATTCTGTTTTTCTATAGTGCAAAAAGGCCCCTTATTTCCTATGAAAAACCGTTAGGATCAAAATATTTGTGCGATATTTTTACTGATTATCAACCACTTACAAAGGTGGAAAGGAAAAATCTTTGTAAAAGGCTATGTGGTCTGGGGTACAAAAAGCTACCTTTGCGACCCGCTTTGAAAAGGCGGATTTGAGTCAATCAATTTAAAAATCTATCGCTGTGAATACATTAAGCTATAAAACACGGTCCGTCAGAAACGAAGACGTCAACCGGAAGTGGTTTGTCATCGACGCTGAAGGACAGGTCATGGGCCGTATGTGCACCCGCATCGCCACCGTGCTGCGCGGCAAGCACCACCCGGAATACACCCCCCATGTGGATACCGGCGACACTGTCATCGTGATCAACGCAGCAAAAGTGCGTTTTACCGGTAACAAGGAAAATGCCAAGACCTACCAGACCTATTCCGGATACCCCGGAGGACAAAAAGAACTGACAGCCGCCCAGCTGCGTGCCCGCAAACCGGAGCGCCTGGTCGAACTCGCCGTTAAAGGCATGCTGCCGAAAAATAAACTCGGCAACGCCATGTTTAAAAAACTGTTTGTCTACGCCGGCCCGGAACACCCGCATGCTGCACAAAAACCTGAACCACTGGTTTAATTAAATAATATCAAAGACAGTCTAAAGACATCATATATATGGAGACAATTAATGCGATCGGACGTCGAAAAGCCTCAGTAGCCCGGGTATACGTATCCAACGGCACTGGCAAGATCAAGATCAATGGACGCGATTATACGGAGTACTTCCCACTACAGCACATCAGTGCCCACGTGGTCGCTCCGCTGAAAGAAATCGATGCCCTGGCTACCTATGACGTAAAAGTCAATGTCAGCGGTGGCGGTTTCAGAGGCCAATCCGAAGCCATCCGCCTCGGTTTGTCCAGAGCCCTGGTGAAAATCAACGCGGAACACCGCGGTCCGTTGAAGATCAAGAAGTATCTCACCAGAGATGCCCGAGTTGTGGAACGTAAGAAATTTGGTAAGCCTAAAGCACGAAAGAGCTTCCAGTTTTCAAAACGTTAATCATTCCCATTTTATCACCAAAACATTAATACATCCATCATGGATAAACCATCATATCAGGAGTTATTGGAGGCTGGCGTTCACTTCGGTCACATGCGCAGCAAGTGGAATCCCAAAATGCGTCAGTACATTTTTATGGAGCGCAAAGGCATCCACATCATTGACCTCAACCGGACTTCAGAATGCCTGGAGACTGCCGCTAACGCCTTAAAATCAATGGCCCGCTCAGGAAAGAAAGTCCTGTTTGTCGCCACAAAAAAACAGGCCCGCGAAATCATCGCCGAAGGCGCCCGTCAGGTCAATATGCCCTATGTCACCGACCGCTGGTTGGGAGGAATGATGACCAATTTCGCAACCATCCGCCGCTCTGTCAAGAAGATGAATAATCTCGAGCAGATGCTGTCCGATGGTACGCTGTCCAGTACCACCAAAAAGGAAAGACTGACCCTGACACGCGAAATGAACAAGCTAAACAAAGTACTCGGCGGTATCTCCGATATCAACCGACTGCCACATGCTGTCTTTATCGTGGATATCGGTCGCGAACACCTGGCCCTGGCCGAAGCAAAGAAGCTCGGTATCAAAACCTTCGCCATGGTGGATACAAACGCAGATCCAAACCTCGTCGACTTCCCGATTCCGGCCAATGACGATTCTTCACGCTCCATTTCCTATATCACCAACTACATCACCAGCGCGATCAAAGAAGGGCTGGCTGAACGCGGAAAGGAAAAAGAAGAAACAGAAGCAACGGCTTAATACCGGAGACACGACGCATCGACAATTAATCATTTCATTCATCAATAAAATACCTTAATGAGTACGATATCCGCATCAGATGTCAAGAAGCTCCGGGATATGACCGGTGCAGGCATGATGGACTGTAAAGCCGCCCTGGCTGAGGCCAATGGCGACATGGAAAAAGCCATCGAAATTCTTCGTTTGAAAGGACAAAAATTATCCGTGAAACGCGCAGAACGCGAAGCCAAAGAAGGTGTCGTGTATGCATTGGTTTCCGATGACAGTAAGAAAGGCGTAGTGATCAGACTGAGTTCTGAAACTGACTTCGTAGCCAAAAACGAAGACTTCGTCAATCTCGCTAAAGAATTTACACAAATCGCACTGGACAAATTTCCAGGCAGCCTGGAAGAACTCCTGGCACTGCCCTACGACGGCATCACCATCGGTGAGAAAGTCACTGAGCAAGTAGGCGTCATCGGCGAGAAAATTGAACTGGCCGACTACGAACGACTCGAAGCTGACCAGGTGGTATCATACATTCACATGGGCAACAAAGCCGGTGTGATCCTGGGACTCAACAATACCGACCCTAAGTTTAAAGAAGCCGGCAGAGATGTCGCCATGCAGGTCGTGGCGATGAAGCCTGTTGCCCTGGACAAAGACGGTGTCGACGCTTCCATCATAGAGAAAGAAGTAGAGATCGGAAAGGAAGTAGCACGTAGTGAAGGCAAACCGGAAGAGATGCTGGAGAAAATTGCCATGGGTAAACTGAATAAGTTTTTCAAAGAAAATACCCTGATGGCCCAGGCCTTCGTAAAGGACAGCAGTAAGTCTGTGGACCAGTACCTGCGAGGCATGGATAGTAACCTGACCGTGACGGGATTCAAACACGTCAAACTGGGTTAATACCGGGAAAAAAGAAAAAGGCGGATCATTTATGATTCGCTTTTTTTATGCCCATCCGTTTCGATCCAAACGACAATTCCAAAAAAGCTACCTAAATTAGACGCACAATTCCATTATGCCCAGATTTAAAAGAGTACTTCTAAAGCTAAGTGGTGAGACCCTGATGGGTGATCAGACATTTGGCATCCACCCCGAACAACTCAAGCACTACGCGTCCGAGATTAAAGCCATCGCCGACCTGGGCGTCGAAGTAGCCATTGTGATTGGCGGCGGAAATATTTTTCGCGGATTGCAGGCAGAAGCCACGGGCATTGAAAAAGTACAGGGCGACTACATGGGTATGCTCGCTACGGTCATCAATGGAATGGCCCTGCAGAGTGCCATCGAAAATCTCGGCCTCTTTACCCGACTGATCTCCGCCATCGAAATGAAAGCGATCGCCGAACCCTATATCCGCCGAAGAGCCATCCGCCATCTCGAGAAAAAACGGATCCTCATCTTCAGCGCCGGCACAGGCAATCCATATTTCACCACAGATAGCGCGGCAGCACTGCGCGCCAACGAAATCAACGCAGAAGTCATCCTTAAAGGCACACGTGTGGATGGCATCTATACCGCAGATCCGGAAAAAAATAAAGACGCCACCAAAATCGATGAGATCACGTTCACCAAAGCGATCCGCGACGGACTCGGCATCATGGATATGACCGCCTTTACGCTTTGTCAGGAAAACAACCTGCCGATTATCGTTTTTGATATCAACCATCCCGGCAACCTGCGGCGCATCATTGAAGGTGAAAAACTGGGTACACTCGTCAGTCAGTAACGGAGTGATACAATAATTTTGCAGCGCATCCATTTTACTTTCAGGTCGCTTTCATAATACTTACGTGCACAGATTTATATTTCATTTTGCTTTTCCCATCTGCCTGATGACTTCCATCAGTTCCGGCATGTCTGCTCAAAAGTTGCTCACCTGGGATCAGTTGACAGATGTCACGTTTTCAAAAGTATACGATCAGGAGACAGGCATTGAATTACTCACGGCGACATTCGGTCCAACATTAAAAGCACTCGATGGAGAGGAAGTTGTAATCAAAGGCTACATCATTCCACTGGATCCGCTTGGAACACAATATGTCATCTCGCGCAATCCGATGGCAAGCTGTTTTTTCTGTGGCGGATCAGGACCCGAGACGGTTGCCGAACTCAAGCTGCACCCGAATTCATTCCGGCGATATAAAACAGACGAAGTACTTTCCTTTAAAGGTAAGTTGCAACTCAATGAGAAGAACTCCACTTCTCTTAATTATGTCATTCTGAATGCGGAACGTCTTTAAGGTGGGCTTGTCACCGCTGTGATTTTCTGCAACAAAACTTCAGCGATTTTTTGTTTGGACTCCACCGTCCAGCCGGCGACATGCGGACTTAATAGCACATTGGACATTTGGCATAAAGCATCAAACACCTTTCTGAAATCATCGGAACCTTTTTGAGGGGGTTCGTGCGGAAGTACATCCAGACATACGCCGCCCAACTGTCCTGACTCCAGCGCACTAAGGATAGCTGTGAGGTGCACATTTTTTCCCCTGGCCGTATTTATTAGCACAAGTCCCTTTTTGCATTTTGCGAGAAAATCCGCATCGACCATTTCTGTGGTTTCATGTGTCAGTGGGATATGCAGGGAAATGATATCCGCCTCCTGCTGAAGCGTCTCAAGTGAAACTTCTTTGACGAACGTATCTCCAAATCCCTGGAGGTATTTATCATAAGCGATCACATTAACCGCCCAGCCTCTCCATAGCCGTCCGAAGGCACTTCCGTTGTTACCATACCCGATGATACCGATGGTTTTTCCCATCACTTCATTTCCGCGATGAACCTCCCGTTCCCATTCCCCGCGTCGAACGCTATGATCTGCTGCGGTCAGTTTATGGCGAAGTGCCAGCAGCATACCCATGGCATGCTCGGCAACGGCCTGCGCATTCCCTTCCGGAGCGCTGAGCACAGCAATGTTTTTGGTTTTGGCAGCGTCCAGATCGATGATATCCAGGCCACTTCCAAGCCTGGCAATCCAACGAAGTGAATTTGCAGCGGTAATAGCTTTTTGATCAAGCGCACAACGAGTATTTACAACCACACCTTTATATAAGTGCAGAACACGCTCCATTTCGTCGCGCTTCATGGTGGGTGCATACGTTGTCGTGTAGCCGAGCGCCCGGAGCCCGGAGATCAGCACCGGATGGACAAAATCGGTAATCAGCACATCTTTCTGCATGATATTCAAACTGGATTCGTCTGTTTTTTTGGCGAATAGTATCTTTGACCGAATTTTTTGGAAGATTCACATCATTTTTTGACCAAAGCCCTCCTGTAAATGCCCAAAGATAATAGTATACGCTCTGTTCTGATCATAGGCAGCGGACCCATCATCATCGGACAAGCGTGCGAATTTGATTATTCCGGCACCCAGGCCTCACGCTCCCTTCGCGAAGAAGGTATCGAAGTGAGTCTGATCAACAGCAATCCGGCGACCATCATGACCGATCCTCTGACGGCGGATCACATCTACCTGCTTCCCCTGACCGTGGAAAGCCTGATCCAGATCCTCGAAGAAAGACAGATCGATGCCGTACTCGCTACCATGGGAGGACAAACCGCACTCAACCTCGCCATCGAAGCCGATAAACGAGGCGTATGGAAGAAATATAACGTCCGACTCATCGGCGTGGATATCGATGCCATCGAACTGGCAGAAAACCGGGAAGCATTTCGCGACCATGTCGTCAATATCGGCATGGCGGTGGCCCCAAGTTATATTGCCAACTCATTTCTCGAAGGAATGGAAGCAGCCCAGAAAATCGGTTTTCCATTAGTCATCCGACCCAGCTATACACTCGGTGGGACCGGAGGTGGTTTTGTGATGAAGGAAAAAGACTTTGAAGAAGCTTTGCGTCGCGGACTGAATGCATCGCCCACACACGAAGTACTCGTAGAAAAAGCCGTGCTGGGATGGAAGGAATATGAACTCGAACTCCTGCGCGATAAAAACGACAACGTCGTCATCATCTGTACGGTGGAAAATCTCGACCCGATGGGCATCCATACAGGAGATAGTATTACCGTCGCACCTACCATGACAATGAGTGACCGATCCTACCAGGAAATGCGTGACTCAGGCATAAAGCTGATGCGGTCGCTTGGAAATTTTGCAGGCGGATGTAATGTCCAGTTTGCACAGGATCCGGAAACAGAAGAGTTGATCGTCATCGAAATCAATCCAAGGGTAAGCCGTTCTTCTGCGCTTGCCAGTAAAGCCACCGGATATCCTATCGCCAAAATAGCCGCTAAGCTGGCCATTGGGTATACACTCGATGAACTGAAAAACCAAATCACAAAAACCACCAGCGCATATTTTGAACCCACACTGGATTATGTGATTGTCAAAATGCCACGCTGGAATTTCGAAAAATTCCATGGCTCCGAAACTTCACTCGGTTTGCAAATGAAATCAGTAGGCGAGGTGATGGCTATTGGAAGAACGTTCCAGGAAGCGTTGCAAAAAGCATGTCAGTCCCTGGAAAATAATCGCACCGGATTAGGTGCGGACAAGAAAGAGTGGATCAGCACCTCCGATATTATGGAGCGACTGGAAACCGCCAGTGATGACAGGATATTCCGTCTGAAAGACGCCCTTCGCTTGGGTGTTTCAGAACGAAGCGTACAAAAACTCACCCGGATCGATCCGTGGTTTATCAAGCAGATCAAAGACTTGGTTAAAACCGAAGAGAAATTGCTCCGGTACAACCTGGCGGAGGATATTCCTGCTGATTTTTTTCTGGAAGTCAAACAAAAAGGATATTCCGATGCACAGATCGCCTGGATCCTACGCATCAAAGAAAATGAGGTAACAAAGCAGCGCTACAAACTGGGTATACGCCGAACGTATAAAATGGTTGATACCTGCGCCGCGGAATTCGAAGCACAAACGCCATATTTCTACAGTACGTTCGAAAAAGAAAACGAAAGTATCCCGTCCGATAAAAAGAAAATTATCGTTCTGGGATCGGGGCCTAACCGAATCGGACAGGGCATCGAATTTGATTATTGCTGCGTGCATGGTATCATGGCCATAAAAGAAGCGGGGTACGAAGCCATAATGATCAATTGCAATCCGGAAACCGTTTCCACAGATTTTGATATTGCTGACAAGCTTTACTTCGAGCCGGTGTACTGGGAGCACATTCGCGAGATCATAGAACTCGAAAAACCGGAAGGTATCATTGTGCAATTGGGAGGACAGACTGCGTTGAAGCTGGCAGAAGAGTTTCACAACAACGATATTAAAATTATAGGGACTTCATTTCCGGACATGGACATGGCCGAAGACCGGGGTCGTTTTTCAGATCTATTGAAAGACCTGGATATTCCATACCCGAAATACGGGGTCGCCAATGATGTCGATGAAGCCATCCGCATCGCCAATCATGTCGGCTATCCGGTGCTCGTCCGCCCGTCTTATGTACTCGGTGGCCAACGCATGAAGATCGTCATCAACGACAATGATCTGGAACGCCAGGTGCTAAGTATTTTTAAGCACATGCCGGACAACAAAGTGCTGATCGATCAGTTTCTCGAACGAGCCAAAGAAGCGGAGATCGATGCGATCTGTGATGGAGAGGATGTACACGTCATGGGGATTATGGAGCATGTCGAACCGGCCGGTATTCACAGTGGGGACAGCTCGGCGATGTTGCCTCCCTACAGCCTGAGCCAATCAGCCATTGATCAGATGGTCGAGCATGCCCGCAAAATTGCGTTTGCCCTCAATATCAAAGGACTGATCAATATCCAGTTTGCCATCAGCAAACCAAAAGGCAGCACCGAGGAGAAAGTGTATGTCATCGAAGCCAATCCACGCGCTTCCAGAACGACACCTTTTATCGCAAAAGCTTACAAAATTCCTTACCTCAATATTGCCACCAAGGTGATGCTGGGCACGCATAAGCTGAAGGACTTTGAAATGGTCAATCAAATGAATGGGTATGCGATCAAAATGCCGGTTTTTTCTTTTGAAAAATTTCCACACGTAGACAAACGTCTCGGTCCTGAAATGAAAAGTACCGGAGAAGCCATTCAGTTTATCGATGATCTGACCGATCCTGTATTCAGAGAGCTCGAGCGTAACCGGAATATGTATCTTTTTGAATAGTAGCCGACCATTTTTGCTTTTCCCAATGGGTTCGTGGTGATGGATGTCATGACCCGGAAATTAGCCTTTTATGCGTGATGGTTTTGTGACTTCTGATCTAAAAGATTGAAGACCAATAGCAAACACATATTTTTTTCCATTAGCTTTTTGACCCGGTGTCAGGGCATGGATGGGATTGAACGGAAAATGAAGTGATTCATCGGCTCAGAAGTGAAATTTCTGCCCCGCAAACTGCCATTCCCGGACGTTTTTATCTCGTTGATTAACGATTTGTAAACTACAAGCTATTTAATGCTTCGGAACCTAATGAAAATAGGGGTATTGGCGATGAAAATTGTCTATTCTTAGACGAACGTCCCTTTATTGGGGATTGACTCATAATATTTTGTTAACATTGTGAACTTAATTCTACTCAGTATCCAAAGCTTTAGTTAGTAAAAAGAAGATTTTATGATCAGACGCTTACTTCTCATCTCTTTATTCACTTCATTCGGATTGGCCGCCTGGTCTCAATCCTCACTTGAAGGAAAGGTCCAGGACAGCAACAGTGGTGAAGCATTAATTTTTGCCAATGTGGTCTTGTTTCAAAACGGAAACCTCATCCAGGGAACACAATCGGACTTAGACGGTAATTATGTTTTTTCAAATGTCGATCCGGGCTCCTACGATGTGGAAGCCAGCTATACCGGCTACCCTACGCAACGACAGACCGGCGTATTGATCATAGCCGGAAAAGCGATTCGCCTCGATTTTAAACTGGATGGAGGACTCATCCTCGACCAGATTGAGATTAAGGAATATAAGATACCCTTGATCGAGCAGGATAATACCACCCAGGGCGGTATTAAAACAGCCGAACAGATTCGAAACCTTCCCGTTAAAAACGTGAACGCCATCGCTTCGACGACTGCCGGACTTTCCACTATTGATGGTGGTGCCGTCAATATTCGCGGTTCGAGAAGTAACGCAACCAACTACTATATGGACGGTATCCGTGTCAACGATGCCAGCCTTATCCCACAGACGGAGATTGAGCAACTTCAGGTCATTACCGGAGGGATTGAAGCACGCTACGGAGACGTCACCGGAGGTGTGATCTCACTGACATCCAAAGGCCCTTCAGCGAAATTGTCAACGTACGTGGAAGTGGAAACTTCTGAGCTCACAGATGCTTATGGATACAACCTGATCACTGCGAATGTTAGTGGGCCTATCCTGAAAAACAAAACGACTGGAAACTCGATCATTGGATTCCGCGCATCTCTCCAGTATCGTGACATTAAAGAACCCGAGCCCAGAGCATTCGGAGCTTACACTGCGACGGAAGATGCCATTGCCCGAATAGCAGCAGAACCACTTACGACGCAAAACGGAAGTCCGATTCCATTGATCGAACGTCTCGAGGATTCTGAAGTTAATCTTTTAAAAGCCAGACCGAATGTAAGAGATTCAAGAATTGATTTGACCGGTAAACTAGATTTTAGAATCAATCAAGATATCGACTTTACTTTGGGAGGTAACTATTTCAACAGCGATAATAATTTTTCCCCCAGCAGAGCCTGGTCGCTCGTCAATTACCAGAACAATCCATACTTTGAAGAAGATGGATACTTTGTCAATGCACGATTCAGACATCGTATAGGCGCCGGAGCTGCAGAGGATCCGGATGCACCACCAGCCCTGATTCGCAACATCTCCTATACATTGCAGTATGGGTATGAGTTTCGCCAGAATGAGCGTGGGGATGCCCGATATGAAGACCGCCTGTTTGAGTACGGGTATGTTGGTGCGTTTGATGTAATCTGGGAACCTGTTGTGGGTCTCGCTCAGGATACCACCAGCCCTTTTGCAAATCCGCTTTTTCCCGGTGCCACTCAATATGGCGAACATTACGGGTATTCTGAAACTTTTCTGGAAAACGGATACCACCCTTCTTCTACAATCAACCCATTGCTGAACAATTATAATATAGGTCAGGAAGTCATCGACTTCAGAAACTATTACGCGTACAACGGCTTTTGGTCAGACATTGTCAATAGTGCATATTCCGGCATTTTTACCAATACCGGAGCCGTGTATAACCTCTTTTCCAAAGGGCAGCAGGAAATTCACACCTTAAACCTCAATGCTTCTTTTGACCTCTTCCCCGGCGGCTCGGATAAAGGAAGACACAACATTCAGTTTGGACTTCTGTACGAACAACGTCAGATAGGAAACTGGGCGATGAACCCTGTCGATCTCTGGAATACGATGCGATTTGCCGCGAATGATGCGCACATTGTCGGATTGGATAGCACGGATATCATCGGATATGATTCACTGACTGTTACGATTGATGGTCAGCAGGGTACTTTCCCCGTGGCCTTATATAATACACTCGTGGAGGAGCAGCCTAACCTTCTTTTCTATAAGTCCGTCCGTCAACTCACCGGCCAGTCCGAACATGAGTATGTCAATATTGATGGCCTTAATCCGTCAGACCTCAGCCTGGACATGTTTGCAGCAGAAGAGCTGACAAACCGAAGAGCGATTAACTATTTTGGATATGATTATTTAGGCAACAAACTTTCTGGAGATGTCACGTTTGATGACTTTTTCACAGCAACGGATGCTGAAGGACGTCGTACGCTTCCGGTGGCTGCAAGTAAGCCTATCTATAGCGCGGCGTATGTACAGGATAAATTTACCTTCAAGGATATCATCTTCCGTTTAGGATTGCGCGTTGATCGCTACGATGCCAATACCAAAGTATTGAAGGATCCATACTCCCTGTACGCGATTATGGAGGCCGGTGACTTCTATGACCTCCCCGAAGTCGAAGATGCTCCTCCGCCAGCGGTTCAGGATGACTGGAAAGTGTATGTCGTATCAGAAGGTTCGACCGAAGTCCGCGCCTATCGCGATGGCGACCAGTGGTATACAGCAGAAGGGACGCCAACCAACAGCGGATTTGAAATTTTCGGAAGTGAAATTCCAAACCCGTATTACGTAGAAAGAAATTCAGCCAACAGAAATATTCGAAGCAGAGACTTTGACCCTTCTCAGTCATTTGAAGATTACACTCCTCAGGTCAACTGGATGCCGCGTTTGGCCTTCTCATTTCCGATTTCAGATGAGGCCAACTTCTTTGTCAACTATGATATCCTTGTTCAACGTCCACCAACGAATACTATCGCGACGGCATTGGATTACTACTATTGGTCAGACGGACCTCCGGGAAACAATCCAAACCTGAAGCCTGAAAAGACGATCACTTTTGAGGTTGGGTTTAAGCAAAAAGTATCGAACTCAAGTGCTATCAACCTGAGTGCCTATTATAAGGAGTTCCGCGATATGATCCAGTCGCAGACGTATCAGTATGTTCCGGGAGTACCGGGTAATAGCTATGATTCGTATGGCAACCAGGATTTTGCGACGACGAAAGGATTCTCCCTGAGTTATGACCTGCGTCGTACCCAAAATCTTGAAATGACGATCGCGTATACCATTCAGTTTGCCGATGGAACAGGTTCAAGTGCTTCCAGTCAGCAGGATCTCGGACTTAATGCCACAGGACGCGGTAACGTACGTTACCTGTCTCCGCTATCCTTTGATGAGCGTCACCGATTCGCTATCAATCTGGATTATCGATACGGCAGTGGTGCACAGTATAATGGACCGCGTTGGTTTGGACTCGATGTATTTTCAAATGCCGGTGTGAGTCTGCAGGCCAATGCCGCTTCAGGCAGGCCTTATACCAAACAGCTTCTTGCTCAGCGCTACGGTGCGAGTGGTATCGGTGGAGCGATCAACGGCTCTCGTTTGCCATGGAACACGACAGTGGATCTGAGGGTAAATAAATCCTTCAATGTTGGCGGTAGAGAAGGATCGCGACCGCTGTTTTTCGATGTATATCTCCGTATTCAAAACCTATTTGATACCCAAAATATTACAGGTGTTTATACTGCTTCCGGGTCAGCGTATGATGATGGATTCCTGGCTACACCAAACGGACAGTCATCCATCCAGGTACTGTCAGATTCAGGCCGTGAAGATGACATTCCATACTATCTGCAGATGTACTCCTGGGGTGAGCTGAATCCAGGCTTCTTCACCCTGCCGAGAAGGGTATACCTCGGAGCAATTGTTCAATTTTAATCGTGACTAAAAGACCTATGGTTATTTCTTTTTTATCAATAAGTACGCATACCATGAAAAGACAAATAAAGCTCGTGATCGCTGCGATGATTATGTTTTCATCCGTGGCATCCTACGCCTATATAGATCCGGAACGCGAAAAGCCCGGCGCTGCACCCGATGACAAACCGGTCAGCTACCGCTCGGACTGCGCTCCGGCCACGATGTCCTACGACCTCGCCATCAACAACGTGCGAGCTCGATTACTTAACGGAGGTGACGTATGGTGGGATCTCGATATCGGCCAGTATATCGTTCCGGCCGTAGATCCCGCTCTCGGTGTTCCGGGTGTTTCATCCTTGTTTGCCGGTGCCGTATGGCTCGGTGGATTTGATGATGCGGGCAACCTGAAAATTGCGGCCCAGACCTATCGAAATGCCACATCAAATGATTTCTGGCCAGGGCCATTATCATCTATTGGTACTACCGGGTCGGATACCTGCGAAAACTGGGATCGCTTCTTCGTCGTCAAAGGCGTTGATATTCAGAATCACATTCGCGCCGTAGAAGAATCAGAGTCTACCGGTGTGCCGCTGGATTGCGAGTCCATTCCGAGATCTTTACTGAGCTATCCCGCTCGTGGCAATCCGTACTGGAGTAACTATTATGAGTTTGATCTTCCAAATGATAATCAGGGACTGGGTGCTTTTTTCGATGCTAACATGGATAACTTATACAATCCATGTGATGGGGACTACCCGGCGATTGAAGTGCAGGGATGTCCTACTGAATCCAACTACCCGGATGAAATCGTATTCTGGGTTTATAATGATGCGGGTAACAGCCATACCAATACCAATGGTAGACCCATTCGTATGGAGGTTCAGGTGCAGGCCTTTGGCTATGCCACCAACGACCAGATCAACGATATGACTTTTTACCGATATAAACTCATCAACAGAGCGGTAACAGCCATCGACAGTACCTTCTTTGGAATGTGGGTGGATCCGGACTTAGGTTGCTCCGAAGATGATTTTATCGGTTGTGATACCTCCCGAAGCCTGATGTATATCTATAATCAGGACGAACTCGACGGTAACTCCGGATGTGACTGTACGACCGGAAGTACTACGTATTGTGACGAGGTACCGATTTTGGGTATTGACTACTTCAGAGGTCCGCTTGGACCAGATAGAAGAATTGATACGTTTGAAATCTCTGCGCTGCCATTGGATCCTTTTGAATATCCGAATATTTATGATACAGTTGAAATCATCGGTGACACGCTGATCGTCTTTGACCTTGATCGACGTATTGAGCTAGGGATGTCTTCCTTTACTTATCACGTACGTCAGGGTGCCGGGTCATGGCCGGGTGCAATGTGGGATCCACAGACAGATATCGAATTCTACCGCTACCTGTCAGGTTCATGGCGTGACGGAACACGCTATACATTTGGAGGAAGCGGGTATAACCTCGGCCCCGGTGCCACCCCAATCGAATATGCCTTTACCGGAGATCCGGGTAATCTGGCCGACTGGTCAATGTGCTCTGCTTCACTGGGAACGATGGACCCACGTACTGTTCAGGCGACAGGGCCTTTCCGTTTGGATCCAGGGGCGATCAACGAACTCATCATCGGAGCCGTATGGGTACCGGATCAGATCTATCCTTGCCCCGAACTCTCCGAGCTTCGTGCAGCGGATGATCTGGCGCAGGCCTTGTTTAACAATTGCTTTATCCTGCCTAGTGGTCCGGATGCGCCGGATCTCGACTGGATCGAACTGGATCGCGAACTTATTATGGTACTGAGCAATGATCCGATCACGTCCAATAATGCCTTTGAACTCTATGAAGAGCGTGGTTTGGAAGTGCCGGAAGGAGAAATTGACAGTAACTATGTATTTGAGGGATACAGAGTATATCAATTGCTTAACGGAAACGTGACCACAGGTGAGCTTGATGATATCACCCGCGCCCGCCCTGTTTTTCAGGTGGACAAGCGAAACGGTATCACCAAGCTGTTTAACTGGCGTACTATAGAAGGACCTAATAACACAGATGTGTGGGTGCCTTTTGAGCAGGTCGTAGGTACAGATGTCGGCATCCGCCATACCTTCCTGATTCAGGAAGATCAGTTTGCTTCAGAAGATCGCCGCCTGGTTAATCACAAAAACTACTACTATACGGCTATCGCCTACGGGTACAACGAGTATGCGCCGTTTGATCCTGAATCTTTGATCGGACAGCGAACACCTTACCTGGAAGGTAGAAGGAATATCAGAACGTATGACCCGCTGCCTCACCCGCAGACCTTCCAAATGGTGAATGCTATGTATGGCGAAGGCGGACAGGTGACGCGACTCGAAGGAGTAGGAGCCGGTGAGAATTTTCTCGAAATAGATCAGACGGAATATGATTCCATTCTGAGTGGTACAAACACACCAGGCGAACTGACGTATGCACTGGGGGCCTCACCTGTACGCGTACAGGTATTCAATCCGCTTGTTGTAGAAGACGGAACCTATATCCTGGAGATGTATGATCCTACCCCGATCACACCGGATAGTTTGTCTCCTAATACACAATGGAAATTCTATCGGGAAGATGATCCTTCAGTCGTCTATGAATCTGAGAAGCCTTTGTCCGAACTCAACGAACAACTGATCGCTGATCTGGGAATCTCCGTTTTTGTCGGACAGTCATCCGATGCCGGTGATAATGTGGATGAAACAAATGGTACGATCGGATACAGCCTCGACTACCAGGATGCTTCCGAGGCGGCATGGCTCCAGTTTATCGGAGACGATTTTGCCGCCACACCGATCTTTAACTTTATCCAAACAGAGCTTCCGGACTATCCAAACTTCTTACTGGATCCCAATCAGGCATATTCAAAATTTGCCCCATGGGTGCCCTATGTCCTGACCGACTGGGATCCGAATGAACCACCGGAAAACCCACTTGGATGGAATATCACGCCAGCCTGGCTGAATTCATCTGGAGGTTTAGTACAAAACCCACAATTTGGCGGTGTATTACAGGCACTGCCGAATGTTGATATCGTGCTTACGTCCGATACCTCTAAGTGGAGCCGATGTGTGGTTGTAGAGACAGCTAATCAGTATTATACATCTTCAACCGCTCCGGGCATTGGCCTGAAGACGGAAGGCGGAAAAATGAGCATTACGTCAAGAGCAAAACCATCTGTTGGAAAGTACGATGCTGACGGTGACGGATTTCCCGATCCGGATGGTGCAGTCGACGGAAGCGGCAACCCACTGACCGGAATGGGATGGTTCCCCGGATATGCGATTGATATTGAAACCGGTGAGCGCCTGAATATTTTCTTTGGTGAAAATTCATGTTACAGAGAGTTCGTAGCAGAAGCATTAGGTCTCGGTACGGAAGCCCATGACATGGTTTGGAACCCAACGAATCAGGTTGTGCTCGAAGGCAACAGCGGAGCACCTACACCATTAGAATTCTTCATTGGCGGTCAGCATTATATCTATGTGACACGCGAGAAGTACGATGGTTGTGAAGTTTTGAGACGTGATCTCGACAGAACAAGCGCTCCGATCAAATCAAGAGCCCTGGCCAAAATCGCCTGGACCGCAATACCGTATCTGAGCCCTGAGCCCGGTGTGGAGTTGTTGCCATTGAATGAAGGACTGATCCCGAATGATGTGATCATCAAACTGCGCGTGGACAATCCATATCAGCTGGCCGATGGCAATGGCAAATTTGCCCGAAACCCGGCTTACCGGATTAAATTTGAAGGCGTTTCACCACGTCCGATTACCACGGAAGAAATACCACAGGCACTGGCCGAGATCAACGTAGTCCCTAACCCATACCTGGCATACAGTGAGTACGAAAACTCATCATATGACAACACGGTGAAAATTACCAACCTTCCGGCGCAATGTGTCGTGACGATTTACTCGCTGGACGGCCGGTTTATTCGCCAATACAATCGCAATGAGGTAGGAAAGCCAAACTCACCACCGCGCAATAATCCGCCGGTAGCGGTCAACCAGATCATACCGGATCTGGAATGGAACCTGAAAAACTATGCAGGGATTCCTGTGGCGAGTGGCGTTTATCTGATCCACGTCAATGCACCCGGATTGGGAGAACGGGTGATCAAGTGGTTTGGTGTAGCCAGACAATTTGACCCGAGTGGGTTGTAATTCAAAACAAAACGAAAAACAAATATTACTTTTTCAAAACCAGGTTTGCCGAAAGAAAGGAAAGTATGAAAAGACTTATATTGAATGTATTAATAGCCGCTTTTGCGCTGAGCCCGGCCCTCACATTTGCCGGTAACCCGGATCGCCAGGGCGAAGCCGGTGGTTACGAATTGTTACTCAATCCGTGGGCCCGAAATGCGGGGCTGCACGCCATCACGACCTCGATGGCCTATGGTGTCGAAGCCACCCAAATCAATGTGGCAGGCTTGTCCCGGATCGGGAAAAATGAAATTGTCCTGGGCCATACCATCCTCTATGATGGTACGGGCATCAGTCTCAACAGTCTCGGGTATGCGCAGAAGATGGGCGAGAGTGGTGCTTTTGGTATCACGCTCACCGCGATGGACTTTGGAGATATTGCCGTGACAACGACCAATTCTCCGGAAGGTACAGGCGCGACCTTTAGTCCTAACTTTTTTAATATCGGACTGGCGTACAGCCATACGTTTGACAAAAAAGTTTCTGTAGGAATTCTCCTCCGTGGTATTTCAGAGAGTATCGCTGACGTGAGTGCTTTCGGACTCGCGATCGATGCCGGTGTTCAGTATGTCACCGGAGCCGACGACAACTTTAAGTTTGGTGTGTCATTGCGTAACATCGGCTCACCTATGAAATTCAGCGGTGAAGGTCTTTCTTTCCCGACGTCTAACCCACAGGGTGGGGTGCAGTATCCGATTACGGTCAACCAGCGCGCGGAAGGATTCGAACTTCCCTCTATGCTGAATATCGGACTGTCCTACGATTTCTATGCCACCAAAGATCACCGCATTACCGCGGTAGGTAACTTTACCGCCAATAGCTTTTCGGTAGATCAGTTAGGCGCCGGCGTCGAGTACGCCTTCAAAGAAATGTTTATGTTGCGTGGGGGATATCGGTATGAGATGAGTGCAGAAGCGAACAATGAACGCAAAGGAATCTACAGCGGACTGTGTGCCGGTGTGACGGTCGAAGTGCCATTGAAGAAGGATTCTCCGGGCAGATTTGCGGTCGATTACGCCTATCTGGCCACCAATCCTTTTGACGGGACGCACAATTTCAGCCTGCGCTACAGAATGTAAAAACTTGATTCAGGCGGGATATTTCCATATCTTTGCCGAAGCATATGAAAAGAACGTTCTTATCAGACACCTGATGAGAACGTTTTTTTCGTCTTATCAGGAGGCGAATGACAAGCCCTCAGTTTTTCTTTTTCCCATGAGATAGGTTTAACTGAAGTTTTTGGAAAACATCGTATTGGATAAGGCGCTATTATTCAATCAAAGTACAGGATTATGAGTGAGACACACTATATGACTCAGGAGGGTTACGATCAGCTGAAAGCTAAGCTTGACGAACTGAAAAGTACAGGACGTCAGGAAGCGGCCAAGGCTATTGCGGAAGCCCGTGATAAAGGCGATTTGTCTGAGAATGCCGAATACGATGCCGCTAAGGACGCCCAGGGTATGCTGGAACTCAAAATCTCCGAAATGGAGAAAGTGATGGCCAATGCCCGCGTCATCAAAGAATCGCAACTGGATGCTTCGAAAGTAACCGTGCTGGCAAAGGTCAAAATACGCAATACGAAGACTAAAGCAGAGATCGTCTACCAATTGGTTTCGGAAACGGAAGCAGATCTCAAAGCAAAGAAAATCTCTGTCAGCAGCCCGATCGGAAAGGGCTTGCTGGGCAAGAAAAAAGGAGAGATCGCCACCGTGACTACGCCGGGTGGAGCGATCGATTTTGAAATTCTGGACATTTCATTCTAATCCCTTATGGCAAGCATTTTTACAAAAATCATCAACGGTGAAATTCCTTGTTTTAAGGTCGCTGAAGATGATAAGTTTCTCGCCTTCCTGGACATCCGTCCGGTGGCGTTTGGCCACACACTGGTGATCCCAAAGCAGGAGATCGACTATTATTTTGACCTGGACGATGACCTCCTCGCCGCCATGAATGTCTTTGCCAAAAAAGTAGCCCATGTCCTGAAAGCGGAAGTCCCATGCTTACGGATCGGTGTTATGGTCGCGGGATTGGAAGTACCACACGCACATATCCATCTCATCCCCATGAAGGCTATCTCAGATCTGTCATTTTCCAATCCTCGTCCCGAAATTTCCGCCGACGACATGAAAGCCCTCGCAGCAAAGTTGTTTGCGCGGTTGAGCTAAGAGCGAAGGGCAGAGAGCAAAGGGCAAAGAGCGAAGGGCGTAGGGTAATTTGAATATCTTTCACTACTCACTACTCACTACTCACTACTCACTACTCACTACTCACTACTCACTACTCACTACTCACTACTCACTACTCACCACTCACCTAATAGCTTGGGGCTAAACCCCGACGCTACCAGAGCGCCCCTTCAGGGCTTTTTTCTGAACACTCCCTGTGAGTTTGCGAGAACCAAAACTGCGGCTCTGCGTGCGCCTATATATTTCGAAGGGGTACACCCTTCTCTACCTAAACGCCCAATCATGTCTTTCCTTTGCGAACTTAGCGTCTTTGCGAGAACCAAAACTGCGGCTTTGCGGCTCTGCGTGCGCCTATATATTTCGAAGGGGTACACCCTTCTCTACCTAAACGCCCAATCATGTCTTTCCTTTGCGAACTTAGCGTCTTTGCGAGAACCAAAACTGCGACCTTGCGCGTGCCTATATATTTCGAAGGGGTATACTCTTCTCTACCAGAGCGTCCCTTCAGGGCTTTTCACTTTTCAACAAAAACAGCAGGTGAAAAATGCCACAAATTATTTTTCCCTTCTGCAGTTCTGCCGTTCCGCCTTTCTGCCTTCCTCAGCGGGTAAGCCCCCCGGGATTTTCGAAGTGAAGCGAAGAAAAACAGGGGCCAGGGGTTGCGCCGTCCCACGAACCACATAATTCCCATTTGCGGTCATTGATATTGACCTTTCTGGTTCACAGCGAACCCCCTCAGCTGTAGGCTGATCCCCCTCGCTTGTCCAGAAGGCGCAGTCCTTTGGATGAAGGGGATGTTTACTGGAGACAGATTTAGATTTATCTCCTTAAGCCAGTTCAATGATTCCTCCCTGCCCTAAGCTCTCCGCTCCATGCCCAATGTCTCAGGTCTAACAAAAAAAGGCCCGGCAAAATCGCCGAACCTTCTTCGTGGTACCTCCAGGAATCGAACCAGGGACACATGGATTTTCAGTCCATTGCTCTACCAACTGAGCTAAGGTACCCTCACCACATCATGAATTCCGATCATGAGGGGAGGCAAAAGTAGCATTTTCCGTTCTAATTAGGTATTCTTGGGGATAATTTTGAATCGGTATGGCCAGAAGGATCATGGTATTCGCCGCCGCCGGGGTGGTCTTATGTGCATATTTCATTTTTTTCAAAGACAGGCCTGATCTGATCTATCTGCTGTCCGTCTGCCTGCTCATCCTCGTCATCGCCTATGTGTTCCAGTACCAGATCGATCAGCTCATGATCCGGGGCGTGCCCCAGACACTGGATAATGATATGCGACAGATGCTGCTGGCCACTTCTGCCCACTTCCGGGAGATGCCCATACCTAACAAACAAATGGCGGAGGACCGTATGGTACGGTGGGTGATGAAGAAGGACTTTATCAACAAAAACGAACAGAAAGCACCGCCCGATGTGCATTATATGCTCGCCTGGTACGCCATCCTCCTGACTATGCACCGTAAGGAATTTCTCTATGATGGCATCGACCGCATCGTCTTTTACCACCACCCGTTTCTGTCGCCAGGGCATCCGGATGATGTGCATATTTCGGAAGTCGAACAGGAAGACGGCACCGTGATTATCTCTGTCCCCCACCTTCTGAAAGGGCACATGGAAAAAGGGATGTACAATATCGGTCTGCATACCATGGCCGAATCTTATGCCGCCTGTTACCTCCGAGAAAAAATCACCTGGCCTGAAGATATCTGGGATCAGCTCGAAGCCATAAGTTCCATTCCCAAATCCAAAATCGACGCCTACATCGGCCTTCCCGTCGACGACCCCTGGCCCGTCGCCGTCCACCACCAGGTGATGTACCGCAAAGCAAATATCCCCGAGGTCACACAGCACCTTCCCCAGTTGATGAAGACGCGAACATAGGGCATGGGGCATGGAGCGAAGAGCGAAGGGCGAAGAGCGAAGGAGACCCATGCTCCTCACTCCACCGGGTAAGCCCCCCGGGATTTTCGGAATGAAATGAAGAAAAACAGGGGCCAGGGGTTGCGCCGTCCCACTAATCACTAAATTCCCCGATGCCTCAGCAGGGATACTGAATTTTCTGTGTCACGGAGAACTCCCTCGCCCGTAGGGCGATCCCTCTTGTGAAGAGGGATGTTTCCTTGAAACAGATATGGATTTATTTCCATAAGCTTTGTCACAAATTGCTCCAAGCCCTCCGCTTTTCAGTCGCCGCAGCTTTAGCGAAGGAGACCCATGCCCCTCACCCCCTCACCTCCTCACTCCCTCACCCCATGACTCCTCATAGAAATCTTAAATTTACCTCCATGAAGAATCTCACGATATCCCTCCTTTTGTGTCTAATCCTCCCGAGTCTCCACGCTCAGGAAACAGCGATAAGAGCCACGATCGATACCATGTTTCAGGCGATGTACAGGGCCGATACCGCGACGATGCGCACATGCTTTATTCCGGGGGCCAATCTCCTGACCTATAGTTATGATTCGCGGGGAAATCCATGGGCCAAAGGGGAGACCCTCAATGATTTTTTCCGCGGGATAGGACGCATGGGCCGCATGGATATCGAAGAGCGATTGACCGGATGGCAGTGCCTGATGGATGATGGAATCGCGAGTGTGTGGGCACCCTATGCGTTGTATCTGGATGGCCAATTCAACCACTGCGGGGTGAATAGTTTTCAGCTCATTCGGGTCCAGGGGACGTGGAAGATTTCGCTCATCACCGATACCCGGCGCAAGGAAGATTGTGTGTCTGCGGATGCCGAAAAAAGTGCCATCGATTCATTGATCAATGTCTGGCATCATGCGGCGGCTGTGGCGGACGAAAAGACCTTTTTCGGGTTGATGGAAGAGACTGCGATTTACATCGGCACGGATGCTACCGAGCGGTGGTTGAGAGATGAATTAAAGGAATGGTCGAAGGAGTATTTTGATCGGGAATCGGCATGGCATTTTACTCCGTTGTCAAGAAATATCGAGTTAGATCCAAGTGGACAATTCGCATGGTTTGACGAACTCCTTGACACCTGGATGGGGACTTGTCGAAGCACCGGAATCGTGTCTCAAAAAGACGGCGATTGGAAGATCCTCTACTACCATCTTTCGGTGACAATAGCGAATGAAAAAATCGATGATTTCAGAGCATTACATACCCCTGAAAAAGAGTAGTTTTTTTGATTATAAAACCCCGCAGCTTTCCAGGATATTTGAAACTAAGAAGGAATTGTATTGATTTTCTGATTCTTGTGCATCACCGTCAGCCAATTTAGAATATAACCCCTTATATTATCGATTCAGAAAAGATTAAATCTTATTAGTAAAATCTGTCAGCGAAAATTGTTTGACCGCTCGAATGCCCACTTTTCGCGTCCGCAAGAGCGAAAAGTGGGGTATTGAAATACGAATAAGCGAGCAAGCAAACCGAATGTCATACTGATGAACAAATCCCCATGGGAGTTTTTTCGCTGACGAGGTTTTTGGTTCTTTTTTCCGGAAAAAAAGAACAAGTAATTCATAGACTTTTTGGATACTTTTTCGAGTCCTATAATTAAAATATTACTGGATGTCAATCCTGAAACACTATCGGTTTCAGGACACGTCCCTGTAGAATTATCATCTACATGGCAAGAAAAAAAGTAACAAATCTGTGTCTTTTTTTTTGATCCTTAAATGAGCAAAATTTAATTTGAACACGTATAAAAAAACCTATGCTTTATTTGGGTCACTACAGATAGAAATTTTAACTGATTTTCCAATCAGGTTTTAACGGTTTACTTTTCTTTTTTTCCGAAAAAAGATCTCCCTTTTTAAAAGTGAAGTCTTGCTATCCAACCCGGATAGAATCCGGCACCTCCTCTTTTTGTAAAAAGTGAATGCTTTTTTTGTAAAAAAACGGTCAAAAAGGATTTAACATTTTCGTCAGAAAAAACTAAAAAACGAGCTTTGATTTATCTATTGTTAAATCGCTTTTTTGCACAATAATCCCCACGGACATTGACATACAGAAGGATTGCGAAAACGAGAATTCCCCCTATGGGTTTATTGCAAATCCCGAGCCAAAAATCTCATTATGAAACAAATTATTCATAATCCCCTAAAAAACAGGTATTTAGGCATATTTAATAAAGTTATGCGTGATATTGGTTTTTGAGATTTATTTATAACTTTGTTTTTGGAGCACGCTCCGCAAGAACCCATTAACCAAAAAATTGCGAAAGCCCAACCAGAATGAACCTCACCTTTTACCCCACTCACGTGATTTGCTCACGCAAATCTTCGTCGCATTCCGCTAAACCCGTTTGCGATTTTTCAAACGATATTTTAACCCATCACGATACACGTAAGCATCGCCTTTCTGCGACGCCTGGTGCACCTAATCATTGCATAGAAAAACCCAACTTAAGTTTTAGTAACATGAAAACTTCTACCACCCTTTTTCAAACTCTTATCGGAAGACAAACAGCAACTCTAATTTCAGCGTTGCTTTTTCTGTTTTTATCTACCTCTGTTTTTGGACAGATTACACAGGTGGGATCTGCCACTACTGCTGATGAAAGTAGTGATCAAATCACCATCGCAAAACCGACTGGAATTCAGGTTGGCGATGTGATGTTGGCAGTAATCATTCAACATGATGACGGAGGAGGAAATGATATAGATGAAGAGATAACCTTCCCTGCCGGTTGGGCTGTAATTGACGGAAGAGAGTTTAGTACAGGCGATAACCCAGAATATTGGGGAACCATCTTGTATAAAGTTGCAGTTGCCTCCGACCTTTCTGCAACAGACTATACGTTTACCATTGATAACGATTCTGGTGCAGACAACGGTATAGGCGGAATTGTTGCGTTCCGAGGTGTGGATGTCACAGGTGGTGTGACCCATACGGGAGCAGCAGGTGGTCCATTTGATGGCGATCCTGGTATTTTAAATGGAATTGCCACCGATAATACCTTGACCGCTGCAGGCATCACTACCACAATAGATGGCTCAGCTATTGTTATGTTCGGTGTGATGCAGGATAATGACAATGATGATATCACAAATTGGACGACTGCAAATGCAGGGGCTTTGACGGAGATTCTCGAAGATGAAAATAACCAGGGTGATGATATGACAATAGGCGCTGCCTGGAGAATTATGGCTACTGCAGGTGCGACAGGAACTGGATCAGCAAGTTTGGCAAACAGTAACCTCAATGCTTCAATTCTTATTGCTCTTGCGGCGAATTGCGTTCCAGAAATAGGTGAAATATCAGGGGCCTATGCCTTGTGTGGCGAAACGATGGAAATAGAATATAGTGTCGAAAACGTGACAGATGTAACCTATACTTGGTCATTCTCACCTGGCGATCCAGGGTGGTCCATCAACTCCGGTCAGGGGACAAGTTCTGTGCTGATCGATGCCGGTACTGATTTCCCGCAGACATTAATCGTTACAGCCACCTATCCAGGTTGTGGTAGTGAAAGAGTTGATTCAATCGTAATACTGGAGGATGCCTTTGACATCACCTTCTGTACAGATTGTAATACTGATTGTAGTACAGAGATTTTGGATAATCCGGATCTGACGGGTTCATGTGCTGATTTGAAAGTGGTGCTGATCCTCGATGAGTCTGGTTCGATTGTATCACCGACTGACTATTCGCAGGATGTGGAGGACGGTGTACTTGAGTTTATCAGTGCCCTCAGTTGTACGGGTATCCAATTGAATGTGATTGAGTTTAATCCATCTGCGCGATATGTACTCGATACGTCCTCTACATTTTACCATCCGGTGGATAATGTATTGGAGACGGCTATGGATAACTACTTTAACAACGTAGATAATTCGCTGCTATTAAATAATGCAGATTATGGCCCAACAGGAAATACCAACTGGCAGGCCGCCTACCTTGCGGTGGACTGGCTTCCTGAAATTCCGGATCTGGTGATCTTCTTTACAGATGGTGTGCCGACAGCAAGTTATGGCGTTAACCAGGCATCTTACCCACCTTCCTTCTTTGGAACCAGTGGTACTACATGTACAGGTATCGCACCCCGGGAATATGTGAATCCGGGTCTAATTGCCAACAAACTAAAATGTGCCGGTACACACCTATTTGCTGCCGGTGTTGGAGGTGTTGTAGGCAACGAAGACACCTTATCTTATCTGTCAGGAAGAGTCCAGTATGTCAATGGATTTAATGATATCACCAATTCTGATTATTCAATTGGTGATTTTGAAGATCTGGCCCAGGAACTTGTAACATTCGTGTCTACCCTGTGTCCCTTTGATAGTGAGGCCAACTCACAGGACGTATGTCCCGGTGGAACAGAAGGTAGTATTACGATTGATGTGCCAAGTGAGTTGTTCCCATATGATTATGAATATTTTGATGCTGATACCGATATGTCCCTGGGATCTGGAACCGGTATTAATACATCACCCCTCGTGATTTCCGGGCTAGGAGTAGGTAACTACAATGTGGAAATTTTAGTGACAGTCCCCGGTTCAGGCTGTACGCGTACGGAGACTTTCGGCCCGCTGGCCATCACAGAAGGTGCGGTAGAAGTTGAAGCCTCAGTGACCGTCAACACACAACCCACTTGTGAAGATCCCACAGGAGGGTCGGCTACCCTCAATATCACCGCAGGGGAGGCACCTTATAATATTACATTAAAGAAAGGTGGCGTCACCCAGCCAGGATTCCCGATTGCGGGGTATATGTCTAATATGTATACTGCCACCGGGCTGGATTTCGGTTCATACACGTTTGAGGTGTTTGATGTCAATAACTGTAATGTAGAGATTGTGGCGTTTATGATTGACGAGCCGATGGGATGTTGTCCTGAGACTTGTACCATCACAGGTGGACCTGGAGGAGATGTTTGTCCCGAGAGTACCCAAAACTTTGGAGTAACAGCGGACGATTGCACCACGCCTACGTATAGTTGGGCGATTATAAATAATAACACAGGTGCCTCTATTGTAGGTTCGTCCACAAGTTCAACTGTTGAAGTTAATGCAGGAACAAGTTGTGGTACCTATGAAATTCAGAGCACACTTACATGCTCAGGATGCCCTGCTATTATATGTACCGAGGTGGTGACTGTTTCTGATGCTGTTGACCCAACACTGACCTGTCCTTCCGCATTGAATGCCGTTTGTAGTCTGAGTGAACAACCGGCTTATGCAGATTATACCGAGTTTACAAGTGCTGGAGGAAGTGCATCGGATAACTGTGGTATAGATGAAGCAAGCTTTATGTTGCTCAGTGAGGTGACAGATAACAATCTCTGTCCGGAAGTCGTGACGCGTACCTATCAGATTAGTGACCTGTGTGGAAATACAGCGACTTGTACGCAAACGGTCACGGTCAATGATGTCACACCACCAACCTTTGTTTGCCCAGGTCCACTTGCAGCCCAATGCAGTGCTTCAGAACACCCGGTATATCCGGATCTCGCCGCTTTCCAGGCAGCAGGAGGAACAGCTTCTGACAACTGCGGTGTGGATGCTTTTTCATTCCTTTTATTGAGCGAGGTATCGAATAACGGTTCATGTCCGGAAGTTGTCACACGTACTTATCAGATAAGCGACTTGTGTGGTAATACTTCGACGTGTACGCAAACCATCACAATCGAGGATACAACTGATCCAGTGATTACGTGCTCTGACGACCTCGTCATGGATTGTGTGGATGGCGCAGACTACGTATCACAAATAGAAACATGGATAAACACATTCAGTGCTTCGGACAACTGTGATATCGATGTAGATATTTCCACAGACTGGAATGGATCTGATGTCCCGGTATTGAGCTGTGACCAGTCGATAGGTCTGACCATTACGTTTACTGCGACCGATGATTGCGGAAACACAGCAACCTGTGAGCGTACAGCCTATATTGATGATATGACCAATCCATCCATCACCTGTTCTGATGATCTCGTGATGGATTGTGTGGATGGTGCAGACTACGTCAGCCAGATCCAGACCTGGATCAATACCTTCAGCGCATCCGATGATTGCGATACTGATGTGGCGATCACAACAGATTGGAATGGCAGCGATGTGCCCTCATTAAGCTGTGATCAATCTTCAGGATTGACGATTACATTTACAGCTACGGACGATTGTGGCAATACAGCCACATGCGTCAGAACAGCATATATTGATGATATGACAGCTCCTGCTCTGACCTGTTCAGATGACCTCGTCATGGAGTGTGTGGCCGGAGCAGATTATGCTGCGCAGATCCAGGCCTGGATTAATACGTTTAGTGCAACAGACGACTGTGATACAGATGTTGCAATCACCACAGACTGGAACGGAACAGACGAGCCAACCCTGAGCTGTGACCTTTCTTCAGGTTTGGTGATCACCTTTACCGCGACCGATGATTGCGGAAACACAGCAACCTGCGAACGTACAGCCTATATTGATGATACAGTCGATCCGACCATCACGTGCTCTGATGATCTTGTGATGGAGTGTGTGGATGGTGCTGATTATGTCACACAAATTGAGACATGGATAAGTACATTCACGGCTTCTGACAACTGTGACATATTAGTTGCCATTACGACAGACTGGAATGGTAGCGATGTGCCATCCTTAAGTTGTGACTTGTCTGCCGGCCTGACCATAACCTTTACGGCTACGGATGATTGTGGTAATACCGCGACATGTGAGCGTACGGTATACATAGATGATACAATGAATCCAACGATCGTTTGTGCTGATGATCTGGTGATGGAGTGTGTGAGCGGATCAGATTATATCACCCAAATAGAAACCTGGATCAGCACATTTAGTGCATCCGATGATTGTGATACAGACGTTGCGATCACGACGGACTGGAATGGTAGCGATGTGCCATCCTTAAGTTGTGACTTGTCTGCTGGCCTGACCATAACCTTTACGGCTACGGATGATTGTGGCAATACCGCGACATGTGAGCGTACGGTATACATAGATGATACAATGAATCCAACGATCGTTTGTGCTGATGATCTGGTGATGGAGTGTGTGAGCGGATCCGATTATGTAGCCCAGATTACAACGTGGATAGGCACATTCAGTGCAACGGATGGCTGTGATT
>JAUHXV010000095.1 GCA_030426765.1 Bacteroidia bacterium
TGTATCGCCTGTGGACCAGAGATATGAAATGCCATCACTTACTTCAAGCTCGATGTACTCACCCTCGCATAGTTCTGTACTTCCTTCGTATGTGATTACAGGTTTAATCGTATCCGGATTCTGTCCGACTTCAATTGCGTTGGTCAAGGTGGGGCAGCCATTGATCCCAAGCAACGTGGCAAAATACAAACCGGGCATCTGCACTACCAGCGTATCCTCTCCGTCTCCTGTACTCCACTCGATCAATGGAAAGACAGAATCGGACGTAAGCACCAGCGAATCATCTTCACACAATACATGCAGATCATCAAACTGCCGTATCGGTTCACTATAACATCCTCCCCGACGGATATGCCAGGTCTTATCAGTAGTAAGGGTATTGTATTGCTCACGCTCTCCATTGGCCCAGCGAATGACGAGGCTGTCATACGTGGTCTCCTGACCCAGACCGAAAATCATACTGTGACCACTGGAAACACCATATTGTTCTCCGGCACGCACTTCTCTGATCTGTGTACCCCATGCCCCGTACAGGATCGCCATCGCTCCGATCGCGGAAGGATTACCCACTGTATCCGTAAGTCTGAGGCCCAGGTAATGATTGTCATTGCCTTCATTCATAAACAGAATATCTGGTCTCAGCGGATCCGGATTATTAAAAGGCCTTACTGTCGACGCGTAGACATCCGTAAATCCATCATTATTCAAATCACCGAGCGCATACGTACCGAAAATGGTTCCCCCGAAAGGGTTCATTCGGGTAAAGGTTTTATCGCCATTGTTTCGGAAATAATCCAGTTGATTACCACTCACCAGAATATCCTGAAACCCGTCATTATCAAAATCTCTTAACATTCCCTGAAGCGCGACACCACCGATATCCAAACCCGATGTCGAGGTGATATTAATAAAGGTGTCATTATCAATATTTTCAAAAAGCTCGCATATGATATTATGCTGGGTCATGAAACAATCAAGATCACCGTCATTGTCTATATCTCCAAAATCAGCCGTCCAGGATTGATCGCCTGAAGCCAATCCAAATAATGCGGCTTGTTCAGTGTAGTTACCGTTTCCATCATTCACAAATAATGCGTTGATCCTGCGTGGATCTGTGGAACTATTCACACCCTGCCGACACTTCGCAATATAAAAATCAACATCTCCATCCATATCAAAATCGGAGTATACAGAACCATAGTTACCGGAATTGTCTGAAGGCGGAACGGTCACGAAATCGAAATAATCATCCAGGACAAGATTACCCGCCCCATCATTGATCAGCGTATAACTCAATCCATTGTCATTGAGCATGACCACATCGACCCATCCATCGTGATTAAAGTCACCGGCCGATGCGCCCTGCGAAAAGAAAGGTGTAACCACAAAGTCCGTATACGTAAACTCATAGGTATGCGGAATGCTGTAGATGACTTTCACTCGATCGTACGATCCTACCATCATGATATCATTGGCACCATCGTTGTTGAAATCCGCGATGCAAATATCGTTTTGTTCGTTGTTCGCCACATTCAACGGAAGTTTGTAGCGCAAAAACGGACGCTCGGGATCCGGGGATTGGTATTGTATGATCAGGTCTTCACCAAATGTCAGGATCACGATATCATCCAGTCCATCGCCATTCATATCGGCAATACCCACAG
Organism: Bacteroidia bacterium; assembly: GCA_030426765.1. Classification (GTDB taxonomy): domain Bacteria; phylum Bacteroidota; class Bacteroidia; order Chitinophagales; family Saprospiraceae; genus Opimibacter. The sequence continues at coordinate 1,665 of JAUHXV010000095.1, forward strand.
GTACGCCACTGTGTGCATCCTGCTCAAACAAAAGATCACTTCGATTGGAAAACTGCGTTTGCGCGAAAAGCGTGAACGATAAGCAAAAGAAGAGGGCGAAACCTAAAAAACGGATAACCATAAGGTGGTGTTTAGTGATTGAATGAAACGCACCAAAATTAACATTCTCAGGACAATCATGCCTTAAAACTATTGTCGGCAGTCTGACATGTTTGAGGCGAGTGGGTCGGAATACTGGTGGTCGGGATTCGAAAACAAGTCTTTACTTTGTCCTATGGGCAAAAACTATACGGCCGGTCGCTTTCTGATCCATCTGATGAATGCCCGAAGATGGGATGCTTTTCATTCACCCTTCCTCTTTGAAGTGTTTACCCATTGCTGTGATGAGCACATCCGATCCTCAAGGTTTGAGGAGATTGAGTCCCTCAGAAAAGAACTTATGTCGTCGTCCGAAAAAATCAGGCGGATGGATGCAGGGGCAGGTTCGGAGGCCATTGGTTCGAGTGAAACAACAGCGGTGGCCGATATCGCGCGCCATGCGTTGAGCCACCCCTTTCAGTGCAGGTTTTTGTACCGGCTAGCTCTGTTTTTACAACCCAAAAACATCCTTGAACTGGGGACCTCACTGGGTATTTCCACCGCTTATCTGGCTGCCGCCAATCCGGAGACCAATATTGTCACAGTGGAAGGAGACCCGAATGTGGCTCAAATCGCCGGGCGAAATTTTCAAAAACTAAACCTGTTACATATTGACCTCCACACCTCACTATTCCGGGATTATCTGGACAGTTATGATCAACCAACACCAGACCTGATCTTCATGGATGGACACCATGAATCAAGCGCATTGCTAACATATTATGATCTATTGAAAAATAGGTTTCAGTCACACACCATCATTGTCGTCGACGACATCTATTGGTCAAAAGACATGACAGATGGATGGAACGAGCTGATTGCTCGACCGGAGGTGACGCAGAGTGTGGATTGCTTTCATTTTGGGTTGCTGTTTTTCAATTCTGATTTTTTCGGAAAAGAACATCACAAAATTAAGCTACCCTTGCGGATGCTCACAAGCAGAAGTTAATACAACTACTCCTCTGAAGCCGTTGGCGTGGGGAGATTCTGGAGATTAAACCCAATCTTTTTCACCACCTGGTCATCGTCATCAAAATCCTCCCACTGGGTGATCTCACGAATAAAATCTTCCATGTGTCGAATCAAAAAAGGAGGCTTGATCTCCTCCGGTCGGTAGATACCAATCACTTTAGGCGGAGCGGGATCACCGAAACCTTCGATATACGGAAAGGCGATCATCACCTGGACTTTACCATTGAAGAGTTGCTGATAGATCAAAGAGCCGTTTTTCTTGATCAGGGGTTTCTCTGTTTTCTCATTGACGATCTCGGAAATACCGCTTTCCTCTGATCCCAGCGACAGAATGATGTATTCAAGGTGCTTGACTTTGTCGGAAGACTCAATTTTCCCATTTAAACCGGTCACTTTAACCATCGTCTCCAACTCACTGATTATTAAATCTTTAAGACCGGAATACCAGCGCTCTCTGTATTCTTTTGTATTTTCCAAAATCTGCATATACCGCTGCACTTTGCCCCTCAATCCGGCATAATCATCCAATATATTATCCATGTTCTTGTCCATATCGATTATTTGAAGTTCTAAAGATAATGTCTTTGTGTACTTCCTCCTGACAATGCCGCTCAGCAGATGATTTCAATCTTTATCTTTATCGCAATTATGGCAGCAGTGAAGAAAAAGAAAAAAGCGAGCGTAAAGACTACGCCATGGAAAACCATCATCGGAAAGGCCTTTGCCCATATGGCAACAGCGAAAGCCATGACGGAAATATATGAAGCCAATTTTAAGGTCGTATCAAAATATGTTCACGCCACCTCGCGCGGACACGAAGCCATCCAGATCGCGCTGGGGATGCAACTCACCCCCGATGACTGGGTCGCTCCCTACTACCGTGACGATGCGATGATGCTGGGCATCGGCATGAAGCCCTACGATCTAATGCTCCAACTGATGGCCAAGCGCGAGGATCCTTTTTCCGGAGGGCGATCCTATTATTGTCATCCGAGCCTCCGCGATACGGACAAACCTAAAATTCCTCACCAATCATCCGCCACCGGGATGCAGGCCATTCCAACCACAGGCGTCGCGATGGGTATCGCCTACCAGGAAAATCGCAAGCTCGGAAAATGGAAAAACCCACCCGTTGTCGTTTGTTCCCTGGGTGACGCTTCAGTGACCGAAGGCGAAGTCGCCGAAGCCATGCAAATGGCCGCTCTCAAAAAACTGCCAATCCTCTACCTCGTGCAGGACAATGAATGGGATATTTCTGCCAATGCAGAAGAAACCCGAGCCATGAATGCGGCAGAATACGCACTCGGTTTTAAAGGGATCGAAACACGTAGTATCGATGGTACCGATTTTAAAGTGTGCTATGATACGCTGGAAGAAGTCATCACCACGATCAGAAAAGAAAGACGTCCGTTTCTCGTTCATGCGCGTGTGCCCCTGCTCAATCACCACACCTCGGGTGTGCGCATGGAATGGTACCGCGACGATCTGGAAGAAGACCGCAAAGAAGATCCGTATCCAAAGATAAAACAAGCCATGCTTGAAGCCGGATGGTCAGCACTGCAGGTCAAACGAAAAGAGGCAAAAGCTGTTGAATGGGTCGCCGAAGAATATGTTTCAGCCCTTCGCGCTGAGGATCCGACACCGGCTGATTTATACACGCATGATTTTGCGCCCACGCCGATCACCTTAGAAAAGGGTATTCGCAAGCCCGATGGCGCTGAGGATAAAGTGATGGTCGATAGCGCCCTGATCGCCATCGAAGAACTCATGCAGGATGATGAGAGCTGCCTGCTCTACGGCCAGGATGTCGGGGGCAGATTGGGCGGAGTCTTTCGCGAAGCCGCTACCCTCGCGCAGAAATTTGGCGATGACCGCGTCTTCAACACACCGATCCAGGAAGCTTTCATAGTGGGCTCAACAGTAGGCATGTCCGCCGTAGGACTTAAACCAATAGTTGAAGTGCAGTTTGCCGACTACATCTGGCCTGGATTAAACCAGCTCTTTACCGAAGTCAGTCGCTCCTGCTATTTGTCCAATGGTAAATGGCCGGTCAGTATGATCCTGCGCGTACCGATTGGCGCGTATGGCAGCGGCGGTCCCTACCATTCTTCCAGTGTGGAAACTGTCGTGTGTAATATCAAAGGACTCAAAGTCGCGTATCCGAGCAATGGAGCCGATCTGAAAGGAATAATGAAAGCAGCCTACCATGATCCGAATCCGGTCGTCATCTTCGAACACAAAGGACTGTACTGGAGCAAAGTGCCTTTTACCGAGACAGCCAAACAACCGTTGCCGGATAAGGACTATATCGTGCCTCTGGGAAAAGGACGCATTACACTTGAGGCAGAAAAAGATTTTATAGAACAAGGCGAGGCGATGTGCATCATCACCTACGGCATGGGTGTGCACTGGTCCCTGGAAGCAGCGCGAAGATTTGAAGGGCAGGTCACCATTGTGGACCTAAGGTCACTGGCGCCCCTTGATGAAACGTTGATCTACGACACAGTAAAATCACACAGTCGGTGTTTGGTCGTGACGGAAGAAACGCTCGCCAATTCTTTTGCGCAGTCGATTGCCGCCCGTATTCAGGAAAACTGCTGGACATCCCTCGATGCACCGGTTCGCACGGTCGGTTCGAAAAATATGCCGGCCGTTCCGCTCAATGAAATCCTGGAACGCGAAATGATCCTGAGTGTCGATGAGGTGGCAGCCAACATCGAACGTCTTTTAGCGGAATAGTTTTTTGAAAAATATCAGACTGAAAAACTCTCACCGCACGCGCAGGTACGTGAGGCATTAGGATTGTTGAAAAAGAAACCTTTTCCTTCAAGCCCATCAGAAAACTCCAATGTGGTATTGTGCACATAAAGAAAGCTGCGCAGATCCGTCACCAGCCGAATGCCTTTATCTTCAAACACCTGGTCAGTCGGTTTGAGATCATTGTCAAAGTCCAACTTGTATTCCAGGCCTGAACATCCACCGCTGGTGACACTGACGCGTACGAAATATTCCTCAAGGGATTTGTTTTCCCCATTGAGTATCTCCAGGATTCTTTCTTTCGCCTTGTCCGCTACAAATAGCATAGGTCTGTAATTAGTATATGATGTTTTCAGCCATCAATGACGACCGCAAAGATAACAAGTTCCTGCGGGGAATAGTTTACCGTCACAATGCTCTAGCTCCCTTGCATCATTTGCCAGCGCGGGCTGATTTTCCGCTCTTCATTGACGGCGTGGATGAATATCTCTGCTGCTCGGGCTACCTCATTCTGTGTGGTGGGCCATCCAAAGCTAAAACGGAAGGACGACTTTGCTTCCTCCCGGGACAATCCCATGGCGAGTAATACGTGTGATGGCGCAGGATCGGCCGAACTACATGCTGAGCCGGAAGATATTGCGAGTTGGGTGCGAAATCGGGACATAACGGCCTGACTTTCCACACCGGCCACTGCCAGATTCGTCACAGTGGGTAATCGATGTTCCGTATTCCCATTCACCCTGATTGCTTCAAGCTGGCTCGTAATGATGGACTCAAGATGATCTCTGAGTTGAGCAACTTGAGAGGCGTGCAATAAAAGTTTATCCTGACATAGGTCCGCACACGCGCCCATACCCACAATGCCGGGAACATTCAGTGTACCCGACCGAAATCCTCCTTCGTGGCCACCTCCGTGGATCAGCGGTTCGGGAAAAGGCTTAAGGTTTTGGTTGATGTAAATGGCGCCAACTCCCTTAGGTCCAAATACTTTATGTGCGGAAAGACAAAGTATATCTACATGACTTCCGATATCCTGCATGGGGATCTTCCCGAAAGCCTGAGTTGCATCGCAGATGACCGGAATCTTTAGCGCACGACACTTCCTCCCGATTTCTGCAATCGGGTGAATTACCCCGGTTTCATTGTTGGCCCACATGGCCACCACCATGATTGTATCGTCGCGAAGACTTTTTGCAAAAACCTCTGCATCCAGCATTCCATCGGATCCAACAGGAACTATAGTCACCTCAAAACCTCGTTTTTCCAACCATGCGATCGGATCCAATACCGCTTTGTGCTCCGTCGAAAGAGTGACGATGTGCTTGCCTTTCGACACAGATGCTTCCGCAAGCCCTTTAATTGCCATATTCAGTCCTTCAGTAGAGCCTGAGGTAAAGAATACTTCCTTTGCCGATACACCGAGCATTGCGGAGACTTTTTCTCTGGCGATCTCCACCGCCTCGGATGCTCTCCAGCCATAAGGATGCGATCGACTGGCCGCATTTCCAAAATGATCACCAAACCACGGAAGCATAGCCTCCAATACTTCCGGAGCTACAGGCGTCGTCGCGTGGTAATCGAGATAAATCGGCTTCATATTCTTACATTCTGCGTAAATATAGAACGTACCCGCTACTCCATTTTCAATTTTCAATTTTCCCGTTCTTTATGATTTCATCGGATATGCCTAATATTGCTGACAACATGCAGGACTGGATCTATACATTTGACGCGGTTGATAAAAAGACCTGGATCGCACAGATCGAAAAAGATCTGCGTGGCAAATCACCCGATAGTCTCCTCAGAGAATGGTGGCCCGGTGAAACCCTTCAGCCAGTCATCCACCGAGCCGATGCTCAGGATTCCGTTGTCCGGCTGCCGGATGCCTTATTTGCCAATCCACCGTCGATCATCGAGTATATCGATACAAGTAAAAGCACACCTGACGCGATCCATGTGCAAATCATGGGCGCATTAAACTATGGCGCGGAAGTACTTCTCCTGCATTGTGCGAGTTTGAAAAATAACCCACTCGATCAATGGCTCGATGGTGTACACCTCGACATGGTGGAGGTACACATTCAACCGGACAGTTTAGCCGAAGCATCGGATGAATCCCTCATTAAGTTTCTTGAAAAAGGGATTAAAATCAGAATTGAAAGAAGCATCGAAACTTCTGCCGAAAAGGACATCGCGGCTTATGCTGAAAAAGTGAACACCCATATAAACGCACTACGGTTTGTATACAAAATACCCGGTGCAGGCAAATGGGATACAACTACGCAGCAGGTGTTGAATATGATGCTGGAAGATTTGAAAGCATGGACAAACTCAGGACGTTCGAAAACTGATTTTTTCAATCAAACTGTTCTGGTACTGGAAAGTGACGCTGCTTATTTCAAGCATATTATCCAGACACGCGTTTTGCATTTGATATGGATGAATCTGTTGCGTCACCTTGAGATTAACCAGGGGCAAAATGACGTATCCTGGCTCGAAACACATATCAGAGATCTGCACGGGGATAATCCGGATCAATACTTAATCAGGGCCTCTGCCATCAGCCTTGCTACTTCACTTTGCGGAAGTCATGGGCTATGTATCAATCCGGCAAATAAGGAAAATACCGCTGAGTTTTATTCTCGTACGAACCGCAATATCCATCACCTGCTGAATCTCGAAAGTGGCATGTATCGGGGAACCGATCCGCTGGCAGGCGCCTATGCGCTGGACCTGGTGACCCGATCCTGGACCAGCCGGATTTGGGATGGATTGCGCATCGAAAAATAACAGGTGGGCGGTTGGATGAATTGAGTTTCTGCCACATCTGGCAGTGAATCACTAAATATAGAGTCCGCCCACCTGAAACAAATACTCTATCTGCCAAAGAAACCCAGATGGACCACAGAAATCTATTACCGAAGCGTTAATCCCACCTCAAAAGCCTCTTAAGACTTTAAGTTAACGATTTTAACATTTTAAAACACTGCTTTTCAGTAGTTTACAAGTTAAATTTTAATTATATATTTGTTTTCGTTAAAATCCCTCCGGGCATCTGATGGAGCAAAACACAGGTCAGATTTTTGAAAAAATGATCCACGGCGACAGAATCGCCCTCGGTAAAGCCATGACTTTGGTGGAAAGCGAACGCGAAATCGACCGACAAGCAGCGATTGAATTGCTTGGGCTGTGCGAAAACAAACTCAGCGCCCACGACCCATCCATTCGCTTTGCTGTAAGTGGAGCTCCGGGCGTCGGGAAAAGCACTTTCATCGAATCCCTGGGCCTTAAAGCTATCGATCACGGACACAAAATCGGCGTCATGACCATCGATCCGACCAGTTCGATCAGCCACGGTTCAATACTCGGCGATAAGTCCAGGATGTCTGACTTATCCCGTACGCCGGAAGCTTTCGTTCGATCCAGTCCTGCCGGAAAAGTGCTCGGTGGCATGGGGCGAAGAAGTCACGAAGTCATGACCCTGCTTGCCGCCGCCGGATATGATTTGATCCTGGTAGAAACCGTTGGCGTAGGACAATCCGAACATCTCGCCTGGCAACTTACCGATGGGTTTATCCTCGTTGTGCAACCAGGTGGTGGCGATGAACTCCAAGGCATCAAACGCGGGATCACCGAACTCGCCGATATCATCATTGTGAATAAAGCAGATGGTGCGATGACCGATCTTGCCAAACTCACAAAAGCCCACTATCAAAGCGCAATGCATTACTTCTCCTCCCTTCGGCCAGAATGGACACCAAAAACGTTAACTTGTTCAGCCATCACAGGCGAAGGCATCGGACATGCACTTGAAGTCATCGAATCCTATCGCGAATCATTTTCTGTTCCGGAAGTCCTGACGGCTGAGCGAGCAAAGCAAAAGACCGCCTGGTTGCACTGGACGATGCGCATGACCATCGAAGACCTGGTGGAAACGCACCCGATCATTCGAGAGCGCTTACACAACGCCGAAAAAGATATTGGGCAACAAAAGGGTTCTGTTTTTCAAACAGCGTACGCTATAGAACAACTCATACGCGGACTTATTCGTTTTTCAGATCAAAATAACGCCTGACATGCGGATATCCGTTTATGCATTATTCGTACTCTTTGGGTTGACCCTTTCGATGACAGGACATGGCGGCAAATATCCGTCCGATGATTTTGTGTCTCCGGTCAACCACAGCCTTCGCCTGTCCGGCACTTTTGGCGAACTCCGCACCAATCACTTCCACGCCGGGATCGATATAAAGTCCGAACGCGGGATCGCCGGTGATCCAATCTATGCCGCACTCGATGGGTTTATCAGCCGCATTAAAGTAGAAGAATACGGGTACGGCAATGCGCTGTACATCCAGCAC
>JAUHXV010000096.1 GCA_030426765.1 Bacteroidia bacterium
CTGGAAGCTCCTGCAGTTGGACAAAAAGTGATGGGAGACAATTTTCACCGCAATGCGCGGACCTACTTCGAATACTGATTGGCTTAAAACCAGGTAGTCTTTTTACTACTGCGTCGACGCTTAACTGTACTGACGCCCAATACACCCAGCAACCCTCGTGTGAGTTCACGTGCAACAGTTCGACCGATCTGTCGCGTGGTTGTATTCGACAACACTTTTTCCATCGTTGATTTTTCCTGCCGTGCTCTTTTCCGTTGTCGTTCAATAGGTGCACGATGACTTTCCTCTTTGGCGTCTTCTATTTTTGCTGTCAGGATCTCGTGCGCGCTTTCACGATCGATGTCTTCACTGTATTTCTCCGTCAGGGTTGAGGCCTTCGTGATGGATTTTATTTCCGCAGGGGTGAGAATATCCATCCTCGATTGAGGTGCACGCAGATAACAATGCACGAGTGGCGTAGGAATTCCTTTTTCATTTAGCGCGGTAACCAAGGCTTCTCCAATACCGAGTTCAGTCAGCAATTGATCGATATCGTAATATGGGGAAACCGGAAAATTTTCTGCGGCCTGTTTAATACTCTTCCTGTCTTTCGCAGTAAAGGCTCTCAGTGCATGCTGGATTTTCATGCCCAGCTGACTTAACACTACATCCGGAATATCGGTTGGGTTTTGCGTCACGAAAAATACGCCAATGCCTTTCGAACGAATCAATTTTATGATGACTTCAATCTGATCGAGCAACGCCTCAGACGCATTGTCAAAAAGGAGATGGGCTTCATCAATAAATAAAACGAATTTTGGTTTTTTCAAATCACCTTCTTCCGGAAATACCGCATAGATTTCAGCTAAGAGTTGCAACATTACGGAGGAGAACAACTTGGGACGGTCCTGTATATCTGTGAGGCGCAATGTATGCACGATACCCTGACCGTGTTCATTGACCCTAAGCAAGTCATTCACATCAAAAGATGGTTCTCCAAAAAATTCGTTTCCTCCCTGCTGCTCTAGCTCAACTATCTTCCTGACAATTGTTCCGGTCGAGGAGGTCATGATTTTACCGTACTCTGCTTCAAACTGCTCCTTTCCATCTGTGGTCAGGTATTGCAATACCTTTTTGACATCTTCAAGGTCCAGTAAGGGCAAGTCCTGGTTTTCGCAAAACTGAAAAATGACAGAAATAATACTTTGCTGGGTTTCATTGAGATCCAACATCTTGGAAAAAAGGACCGGTCCAAATTCCAGTACAGTAGCCCGTATGCGTGCACCAGGTTCATTCGAAAGGGTTAGAAACTCGACCGGGCTAGAACCCGGTATAAACGGAAACCCGATTTTTTCATGGCGCTCATCAATCTTCGGGTGCCCTTCAGAGCGAGCAGCGATCCCACTGAGATCACCTTTAATATCCATCACCAGAGACGGAACACCATTGGCACTGAGTTGCTCAGCAAGAATCTGCAGCGTTTTCGTTTTACCCGTTCCTGTGGCACCGGCGATCAGACCATGCCGGTTGAAGGTGGCCAGTGGTAATCGTACAAAACATTCACGGACGGGCTGCCCGTCTTGGACAGCGGCGCCCAGCATGATAGATTCCCCCTTGAAGGAATACCCTTGCGTCATATCATCCTGAAAAGAAGAATTACCCATAATCGATGCCTTTTGTATCTGCGCAAAATAAGGAAATCCTGCACCTTGAGCGAAATCATCAATCCCCACACCATGCGAACACTATCTTTTAAGGTTTCGTAGAATTTCTATACCCGACCTCAAAAGGTTATATGCGCAACGATGCTATATTAGCGCTTTATTCTTCAATGTGTTAAAACATCACTGTGGCTGGACGAACGGCAGTAGAATTGATCCCAAAAGAAGTAAGTCAGATATTGCGTATTGACGATCTGGTGATCGCCGGCAAGCTGATGTCGATGGGTATTCTGCCACAGGCACAGATCGAACTGGTTCGCCGCAATGCATTCGGCCACACCCTTATTTTTCGCATCAACAGCCGATTTAAAATCGCACTCCGAAAAGATGAGGCGAAAAACATCATAATTCAGGATAAATGAGCACAGGGAATAACGAAAAGCACAAGCTTGTTGTCCTGGCGGGAAATCCCAATTCAGGTAAATCTACGCTGTTTAATTTGCTGACCGGTCTTAGTCAGCATATAGGTAATTATCCGGGAGTCACGGTGGATAAGAAAACCGGGTCAATGAAACTTTCGGCAGAGCAGGAAGTCACCTTACTGGACCTGCCGGGCGCGTATAGTCTTTATCCATCCTCGAAAGATGAACGCGTTGTGTTACACCAGTTTTTATCAGAGCAACAGCAACCTGACCTGATTGTGTATGTGGCTGATGTAAGCCAATTAGAAAAACAAATTTTATTTCTGACTCAACTCAAGGATCTTGGCTATCCAATTGTCCTGGCGCTGAATATGGTAGATATGCCGGGCATAACCGTTCATACGGAGGTTCTGGAAAAGCATTTTCAGATGCCGGTAATACCCATTTCCGGAAAGACCGGCATGGGGATATCACCGCTTAAGATGCAAATGGCAGCCATGCTAAGCGCTCCCTATTCATTCCGTGAACCGTATTACAAACTAAGCAAATCAGAGGAGGAGCTGGTCAGTCACGTTAAAGGAAAACTAGGTGTCAAAAATGATTACTCCGCATTGCTGACCATACATCATGCAGCCTGGTTAAAACACCTGGATGATGACCTGAAACAAGACATACATAATCAGGCAGGTCATCTGATGTTCAATTCCGTGCAAGCTCAGATCAATGAGACGCTCTCTCGGTACGATCAGTTTACACCGGTCATTCGAAAAGCCCTCCACCTGGAAGCCGGAGGTGCCGGCATGAAAATGACAGACCGGATTGATCGATGGGTGATGCATCCGGTGCTGGGATCTTTGATTTTCTTTCTGATTATGTTGCTCGTATTCCAGGCCATTTTTGCCTGGGCGACCGGACCAATGGATTTTATCGAAGCCAGTATGGGGCAACTTAGCATGGCGGTTCGTTCGGTACTCGCGGATGGATGGGTAACGGATTTGATTTGCGATGGATTGTTGGCCGGGCTCGCGGGGGTGATTGTTTTTATTCCACAAATTGCCATCCTGTTTTTGATCATTGGGATCCTGGAGGAAGTCGGCTATATGGCACGTGCGGTGAGTATGTTTGATGTCATGCTCCGCAAATTTGGCCTTAACGGTCGGAGTATTGTCGCCTTGGTTTCCGGAGGTGCCTGCGCGATTCCCGCGATTATGAGCACGCGTAATATCAGCAACTGGAAAGAAAGACTCATTACCATCCTGGTGACGCCTTTTATCAGTTGTTCCGCACGAATTCCTGTGTATGCTATTCTGATTGGTTTTGCTGTTCCGCAAGGTCGTTTATGGGGTTTTGAAAAACAAGGACTGGCACTGATGGGTCTATATGGACTTGGGATCGTGGCAGCGCTTGGTGCCGCCTATATCCTGAAATGGATCATCAAAAGCGAAGATCGAAGTTACCTGATGATGGAGCTTCCGGTCTACAGACTACCGGTAGTTAAAAATCTCGGCTTGCTGGTATACGAAAAAACAAAGGCCTTTGTCGTCGGTGCCGGTAAAATTATCCTGATGATCTCCCTCGTCTTATGGTTTCTCGCCAGCTATGGACCAGCCCCTGAGGCCATGGATACGCAGGCTGCCAATATGGAATCAACTGAGCGCTATAAACCGGAAATAGAAGACTCTTATGCCGGTATCCTGGGGAAGTGGATAGAACCGGTCATTGCACCTATTGGATTCGATTGGAAAATGGGTATTGCAGTCATCTGTTCCTTTGCCGCCAGAGAGGTGTTTGTGGGCACCATGGCCACCATCTACAGCATTGAAGATGACTCTGATGTCATGTCTATTCGAACGATGATGGCAAATGACAGAAATCCTGAGACCGGAGCCATGATCTATTCTACAGCTACGACCTGGTCGCTGCTGATCTTTTATGCGTTTGCCATGCAGTGCATGAGTACCCTTGCTATCGTGAAGCGTGAGACGAAATCCTGGAAATGGCCAATCATCCAGTTTGTCATGATGACTTTACTGGCCTATCTGTGTAGTCTTGCTGTATACCAATGGCTGAGTTAAGGCAGATTCTTACTTTTAGTGTTCCAATCGTATTAAATTAGCCCCATGGCGGAAAAACAAGAAGAGAAGATCCTCGTGACCGGTGCCACCGGACAGATCGGTACCGTTTTGACCGAGGCTTTGCGTGGACAGTATGGCATCAACAATGTATTGGCCACAGATATCAAAAAACCTGAACAGGATAATGGCCGGTTTGAAATGCTGGACATCCTCAACACGCAGCGCATTCGTGAAGTAGTGGAAGATCATCAGATCACAACAGTGTTTCACCTCGCCGCAATCCTCTCCGCCAGCGGAGAATGGAATCCTCAGAAAACCTGGAATGTCAACATGAATGGGTTGATGTCCATACTTGAATTGGGGCTTGAGACCACCGTGAAGAAAGTGTTTTTCCCCAGCACCATTGCTGTGTTTGGCAAAACCACTCCTCGCATTAATACGCCCCAGCATACCGTCATGACCCCTTCCACCGTATACGGGATATCAAAAAGTGCCGGGGAACTGTGGTGTAATTACTATCACCAACGCTTTGGACTTGACGTGCGTTCCGTGCGCTATCCCGGTATCATCAGCTATCAGTCGATGCCTGGTGGCGGGACAACCGATTATGCAGTGGATATTTTTCATCACGCCCTTCAGCACGGCACATATTCCTGTTTTCTAGAAGGAGATACACGATTACCTATGATGTATATGGATGATGCGATCCGCGCCACATTAGAATTAATGGCAGCACCTGCGGAAAACGTAAAAGTCCGTACCTCGTATAATCTGGCGGCCATGAGTTTTACACCGGCAGAACTCGCAGCAGCGATTCAAAAGCATTTACCGGACTTTACGATATCCTACGCTCCGGATGAACGCCAGGCCATCGCGGCCTCCTGGACAGAAAGTATAGATGATCAGCCCGCAAGAGATGACTGGGGTTGGAATCCGGCTTTCGACCTCGATGCCATGACCACCGAAATGTTAACCCAACTCAGGAAAAAATATACCCAATGACAACTCACATAAACGAAGAAATACAGAAAGAACTGGATGCCATCACGGAAGCGGGATTGTTTAAACGCGAACGCACAATCACTTCTCCTCAGGGAGCATCGATCGACACCATAGAAGGTGGGGAAGTACTTAATTTTTGTGCAAACAACTATCTGGGCCTTTCCTCACATCCTAAAGTGATCGAGGCCTCCATTGAAGCGATTAAGTCGCATGGATTTGGTATGTCCAGCGTTCGATTTATCTGCGGTACGCAGGATATTCATAAAGCATTGGAAAGGAAAATAGCGGATTGGGTGGGCGCTGAAGATGCCATACTCTACGCCGCTGCTTTCGATGCCAATGGTGGGCTGTTTGAACCTTTGCTCAATGATCAGGATGCGATTATTTCCGATTCACTCAATCATGCATCCATCATCGATGGTATACGATTGTGCAAAGCAAAACGTCTGCGGTACAACAATAACGATATGGAAGACCTGGAGGCCAAATTAAAAGAGGCGCAAGGGTCAAGACGGATTATGATCGCCACAGACGGAGTCTTTTCCATGGATGGGATTATTGCATCCATGGATAAGATCGTAGCGCTCGCTGAAAAATATGGTGCTATCGTCATGGTAGATGATTGTCATGCCACAGGGTTTGTTGGCAAAACAGGACGGGGTAGTGCTGAGCATTGTGGTGTGTTTGGCAAAGTCGATATTACCACAGGAACATTTGGAAAAGCGCTCGGTGGGGCTTCTGGTGGATTTACTGCAGGTTCCAAAGAAGTTGTATCGCTGCTTCGCCAACGCTCAAGGCCTTATTTGTTTTCCAATACGCTGGCACCCTCAATTGTAGGCGCTTCTATTGCCGTATTAGATATGCTTGGAGAAACGACCGAGCTTCGAGATAAACTGGAATCTAATGCTACCTATTTCCGAAAAGGAATGACGGATGCGGGATTTGATATTATTCCCGGAGTGCATCCGATCGTACCGGTGATGCTCTACGACGCTGCATTGTCGCAGGTCTTTGCGGATGACCTTTTGAAAGAAGGTATCTATGTGATCGGCTTCTATTATCCGGTAGTCCCGCAGGGAAAAGCGCGAATCCGGGTGCAGATATCCGCGGGACATGAAACAGCACATCTGGATAAGGCGATAAACGCCTTTATAAAGGTGGGGAAGAAGCATGGAGTGATTGCATGACCACCTTAAGCGTTCTTTTCCGGTTGAATGTGACTTGAGTACTTCATCACCAGAATTTCGAGTCTTGCTTTAATTGACTATATGTAAGTATTTGTACATAAGTGCTTTAGGTCATTGCACTCCTCAAGGTTAGATTGTTCGGCTACTAATCGTTTATAGCCAACGGCCATATGTTTTTCCCGGTCCTGACAATCATTGCTTATTTTATTGCAGGTTATCACTATTCCCTGTTCCGGGAGTAACTTTAGCACATATGATGACGATCCAAGTATGAGAAAAAAGAGATTCATCCCAAAACGAGTGTTTTTCCAACAGGAGTTTACGAAATACATTCCTCGCATCACACAGAAGCGAAAGGAAGAAATCGGCGCATCACCTGATCAGTTAATTTTCCGAGGCACTCCGAAGAGCGACCGGGTGGAAATGCAACTCATTCATTATGGGGGTGAGCAACTTGAGGAAACCACCATTGAAAGCATTGAGGAAGTGACACCCTATTTACAGAAAGAAGGGTTTACCTGGCTCAATATAGACGGATTACATGATACTGCCCTCATCGAAGAGATTTCCAAGACGCTGAAGTTTGAAATGCTTATGCTTGCGGATGTCATGAATACACAGGCGCGCCCTACCGCTACCGAGTATGATTCAGGCTTATACGTTTCTCTTAAAATGTTGAGGCATGATGCGGCTACCAATCTGGTTTTTGCCGAAAATCTCTCGCTGCTACTCAATGATTCTCTATTGATTTCATTCCAGGAAATGAAAGGCGATGTATTCGAGCCGGTTCGCGAGCGCATTCGAAAGCAAAAGAAAAGAATTACAAATTCAGGGACTGATTACCTGGCGTTCGCCCTCCTCGATGTCATCATCGATAATTACATCGTGATCCTGAGCGCAGTAGGAGAGAGTATAGAACTTTTGGAAGAATCGTTAGTTGATCGCCCGGAAGAGGGACTCATGGACAAGATCTATTTCTATAAAAGGGAGTTGAATTTTTTGAGGCGAAACATCAAACCGGCCAAGGAGATGATCACCAATCTGGTCAAGGAAGACTATGATGTGATCCATGATGATAACGAAATCCACTTCCTCGAACTCCTCAATAATATCAATCACGCCAATGACCTTTCTGATAGTTACCGAGACATACTATCCGACCAACTTAATATCTACCACACGACGATGAGCAGCAAGCTCAACGACATCATGAAGTTCCTGACAGTGTTTTCAGTCATTTTTATTCCACTGACCTTTATTGCCGGTATCTATGGAACGAACTTTAGCTTCATTCCTGAGTTAAATTATAAGTATGGATATTTTATCATGCTGGGCGTGATGGCGCTGATCTCGCTGGGCATGCTGCTATATTTCAGACGAAATAAATGGCTTTGACCAAACGGTTTCCACCTATTTATTTCCTTTCTTTGTTTAATCACACCTAACCTATGCAGAATATAGAAAATATTGAATTGCACTTTCTAACACTCGATGACTACAACGAGTTGAAAAATGCTATGATTGAGGCCTATGCGACCATGCCTAATTCATACTGGAAAGAAGCCCATATTAAATCCCTCATTGAAAAATTTCCTGAAGGCCAGGTGTGCATTAAGATCAATGACGAACTGGCAGGCTGCGCGTTATCGATCATTGTGGGAAGCAAAGAGTTTGACGGAAAACATACATATCGCGATATTACCGGTAACTATACCTTTGATACCCATAAGCCGGATGGGGAAGTACTTTACGGTATTGATGTGTTTATCAAATCTGAGTTTCGCGGACTTCGTCTCGGCAGAAGACTCTATGATTACCGAAAAGAACTGGCTGAAAAATTGAACCTGCGTGGGATTGCATTTGGTGGCCGTATTCCGAATTACCATAAATATTCAGATGAACTTACCCCAAAAGAGTATATTGAAAAGGTGAAGCGCAAAGAGATCCATGATCCGGTACTCAACTTCCAGATCTCAAATGATTTCCACCCCTCTAAGATTCTGAAAGGCTACCTGGAAGGGGATGAAGCCTCCAACGAGTTTGCTGTGCTTCTCGAGTGGAAAAACATATACTACGAAAAGGAGACGGAGACCGCCACTACGAAAAAGAAGATTGTACGCCTGGGGCTCATTCAATGGCAGATGAGACTGTATAAGGATCTTGAAGAACTGATGCAACAGGCTGAATATTTCATAGATGCAGTATCTGCGTATCGATCTGACTTTGCGCTCTTCCCTGAGTTTTTCAATGCACCTTTGATGGCGGACAATAACCACCTACCTGAAGCAGAAGCGATCCGCGAACTGGCGAATTACACGCCGGAAATTGTCGAGCGATTTTCTAAACTGGCGATCTCATACAACATTAACGTCATCACCGGTAGTTTTCCGGAGGTCAAAGATGGTCTGCTCTACAATGTAGGGTATTTGTGTAAGCGAGATGGTTCCACTGAGCGATATGAAAAGCTCCATGTGACGCCGGACGAAGCGCGTGTCTGGGGATTGCAGGGTGGGAGTGAGATCCGAACGTTTGATACAGATTGTGGGCGAATTGGGGTTCTGATTTGCTATGATTCTGAATTTCCCGAGCTCAGCCGATTGCTGGCTGACGAAGGTATGGTGATTCTGTTTGTGCCATTCCTTACAGATACGCAAAACGGGTTTTCCAGAGTGCGGCATTGTGCCCAAGCCAGGGCCATCGAAAACGAGTGTTATGTGGCCATCGCGGGTAGTGTGGGCAACCTGCCCAAAGTGCATAACATGGATATCCAGTTTGCGCAATCTATGGTCTTTACCCCTTGTGACTTCTCTTTTCCGGCCAACGGGATCAAAGCGGAAACCACAACAAATACGGAAATGATACTCATTGCTGATGTGGATATTGATTTGCTCAGGGAGTTAAACCAGTTTGGCAGCGTACGTAACCTTAAAGACCGCCGGAAAGATATTTACGAAATCAGAAGAACACCGAAAGCATAATTTATTCATCTCAAAAAAACCAAAATGAAACACTTTTCTTCCATGATATTCTTGTTCTGTATGCTTTGCAATTTCGCAATGGAAGCACAGGATAATAACTCCCGATCCCCTATTATTTTTATTTATGATGCCAGCGGATCTATGTGGGGCGAAATGGGGTCATCGACCAAAATGCAGATAGCAGCAGAAGTCCTTGGCAAGGCAGTTGATGGATTGTCCGATGATCAGCCTATAGGACTTGTGGCGTATGGCCATCGCACCAAAGGGGATTGTGAGGATGTGGAATTTCTGGTGAATGTTGGTTCAGGTACAAAAGCTGCCGTGAACAAAGCTGTAGCCGGGATCAAACCATTAGGGAAGACACCATTAGCCTATTCGGCTTTGCAGGTTATTGATCATCTGAAAACATCCGGCACAAAAGCCACCATGATTCTCATCACGGATGGCATCGAATCCTGTGGCGGCAATATCTGTGATGTGATCAAAGCGGCTAAAGCGGAAG
>JAUHXV010000015.1 GCA_030426765.1 Bacteroidia bacterium
TGATTCTGACATTATCAATGATCACATTGGCATAATTCGGAGGCACCGCCAGTCCTGCAAACGTTTTGCTGAAATCAATTTTAATCTCCGGGGAGGTATTCACCTCGTCAAAAGTGATTTCCGGATTGACGCCATCTGTATTCCAGTAGTCAATGTACAATTCGAATTCCTTTCCGGGGTCCGGATTGACATCATTTTTCCCGCAGGATACGAGACACAATACAAGGGCTGCCAGCGATAAAAGCTTGAAGATCTTCATGATATATAATTATTTTTTAACATACAACTTTGGTCTTATAATCCGATTTACATAATTGAAGACCATATTTTTAGACATAACTCTTAATCCTAATATGATATTTTCATATGGCGCAATATTCATGCCATATTTTACAGATTTGAAGAAAAGCAAATGTATAAGAGGAATGCACTCATGTTTCCGGCTGAAAACGAAAGGTATGCGGGCAAGCGCAACTCCAGAGGTTGGATATTTCGGTCCCATACAAACGGAATCGAATGACTGTTTCGTATATCAGGGTAAACACCTATTTAGAAAAAAAATGAGTACAAATCGAAAAGGAATCTCTACATTTAGTCCATTCAATCCCTCACCCTCACTTCTTATTGGAAAAGCAAAAAAATCCATCGGAGATGTCCGATGGTGTGCAGGACACGTGTATGCGAATACCTATGGAGGGGGCATATAGTGCCTGCACTTTTTTTTGTTCCTTTCCAGGGAACATGGGGCTGGGAGCGGAGAGCTAAGAGCGGAGTGCTAAGAGCGGAGTGCTAAGAGCGGAGTGCTAAGAGCGGAGTGCTAAGAGCGGAGTGCTAAGAGCGGAGTGCTAAGAGCGGAGTGCAACTTGAAACACCTTGAATTTGGTTTAGCTTGCTTACACAATCCCCGAGCTAAAGCACGGGGCTCCCGACCCGCTGCACAGCGGGATCGGGATTAAATCATTCTGATAGATGGTCAAGCGCTAAAGCGCGACCGGAATATTTTAATCTCTCTAAAATCCCTTTCAACGCATTGAAAGGCTACCATTCAGGGAATCAAAATTCCCTCGTGCTACAGATCACCCTTTGGTCGCCGAAGCTTCAGCGAAGGAGACCATCACCCCATAACCCTATAACCCCCAAACCGATTTCCCTGAAATCAAGTATCATTGTTCTTTCATAAAATCAATGTGATGAAAGACCATATCAGTTACATCCTCAACGATCTGGGTGAAGGGCGATCCAACTACTATAATGCGATGTCTCCGCCGATTATCCAGACAAGCAATTTTGTTTTTCCAACGGTAGATACGTTCAGAGAGGCGATTATGGATGAACTCAATGCGCACATCTATACCAAGGGCAATAACCCGACTGTGGAGATGGCGCGAAAGAAGATTGCAGCGCTGGAGGGGACTGATGATGCGCTCCTTTTCGCCAGCGGAACGGCTGCGATCTCGATGACCATCATGCATTGTGCGGGCCAGGGAGATCATGTCATTTGTGTCCGGCATCCATATGCCTGGACTGCTACCGTGCTGAGCAAGTATCTCGTTCGATTTGGGGTCGAATATGATTTTGTCGATGGCAGTGACCTGGAGGCAATTGAAGCGCTTATCAAGCCAAATACGAAACTGCTTTTCCTCGAAAGTCCGAATACATTTACCTACGACATCCAGGACATAGAAGCCTGTGTGGCCTTGGCAAAGCAATACAATCTCATCACGGCCATGGACAATAGTTATGCGAGTCCAATTTTCCAGCAACCGGCTAAAATGGGGGTAGATATTGTCATCCATTCCGTGACTAAGTATATCAACGGACATAGCGATGTAGTGGCAGGTGTCGTCTGCAGCTCACAGAAGATTATCAATAAAATGTTTGTCGATGAATTTATGATTCTGGGAGGCATCCTGCCTCCACAGGAAGCAGCACTTATCCTGCGTGGTTTGCGCACACTTCCCATCAGAATGGAGCGCATTCAAAAGTCCACCGAATATATCCTCGCGAAACTCAAAGGGCACCCAAAAATTAAGAGGGTCTACTACCCTTTCGATCCTGATTTCCCACAATATGATTTAGCCCGAAAACAAATGAGTGGTTGCGGCGGACTTTTTACCATCGAATTTGACTTGCCAGACAAAGCCTCGGTCATCGCACTCGTCAATTCGATCAAAAGATGGAAAATTGCCGTCTCGTGGGGAGGACACGAAGCACTGATGTTTCCCATTGCCGCATTGCATGATATCCCAGGAAGAGACAATCCGCATATCCCCTGGTCCTTTGTTCGGTTTTACGTAGGCCTCGAAGAACCGGAATATCTGCTTGCGGACCTGCTGGAGGCGATGGGGTGAGCATCTCCTAAGCTAAAGCTACGGCGAGTAAAAGTGATCTGTGGAACGGCGCAGCCCCTGACCCCTGTTTTTCTTCGCTTCGCTACAAAAATCCCGGGGGGCTTACCCGCGGTGGAAGGGCATGGGGCATGGTGCAATCTGTGACATAGCTCATAGAAATAAATTTATATCTGTCTCAAGGAAAGAACATCCCCTTTGCGAGGGGGATCGCTCGAAGAGCGAGGGGGTTCTCCGTGACACAGAAACGTCAGGATCAAGTGAACGGATCTCCTTTGCTAAAGCTACAGCGACTAAAAGCGAGAAGTGATGGATGATTAAAAAATTATAGGCCTGATTAAATGTGCAGTGCGTAGAGCAATTCCACTCATTACTGACTACTCACAACTTACTACTGACTACTCACTACATTTTAACCACCTGGAACACCTTTCTTTGCCCATCAGCAAGAATCTGTATCAAGTACATCCCCTGCGGATAATCGAGCCTGTATGGGATTGAGCTGACATGCCGGACTTCGAGGTAATCAAGCTGCCTGCCATACACATCCGAAATCTTCATCTGGACATCATTTCGGGTTGAGCCGAGGTCTATAAAGATTTCACTTTGCGTTGGATTCGGATATACGCGTACCGCTGACAAATGATCAGGGTCATTGGACGACACCAGCATGAGATTTACACACGCAGTAGTATCCACACAACCATTTAGGGTGACGATAGCTGCGTAAGTACCACTTTCAGTGGGAAAGAATGACTGCTCAGTCGCACCGGGGATCAATTCATTTGCAATACAATCCATCCACTGATATTCGGCGCTGTCCTGATGAGCGGTTAGAAAGAAGTCATTAATGATCATTGTATTGTCCGGGCCTATAATCGAAAGATCCAAGGTAACCACACTATCACAACCAACAGCATTTTGAATCACATAGGTATAAATGCCTGATTCCGTATACGTTTCCCCACCATCCGGAGTCGTATATGAGATGCACCTCTCAGCTACTTCCGTACCTTCTGAGGAATGAACGATCGTCAGGTCAAGTGTGACGATGCTATCACATCCATTTTGCGCAATGAGTACTTCCGTGTACTCGCCAGAGGTAGTCAACACGCCTCCCGGAGTCACAAAACTATCACAGGCTGTTTCCTCGAGAAATGTTTCTATGTGATTGATTATGGTGAGTTCCAGCAAAATAACACTGTCGCATCCGTGCATATCCTGCAGCGTGTAGTCATAAAAACCGGAAGATGTGTACTCATTCCCCAACGGATCTGAATATGAATCGCACTCCGTTCTTGTATCAGTGGTTTCACTATCATCATAAATGGTAAGGTGGTAAAAAATCAGGCTGTCACATCCATTGGCATTGACGAAGGATTCCATGTATTCACCGGATTCCGTCCAGGTGTTTTGTCCATTTGGTGTGGTGTAGCTATTGCAACTTTCGACCGTAACCTCCGATTCATCTCGCTCATTAACGGTCAAGAATACGGTGACAATACTATCACAACCGACGGAAGAAGGGATCGTATCGAGATAAACTCCTGAAGATGTCCACACTGCTTTACCGTCAAGGGATAACATGCTGTCGCACACTGTCGCTTCGATATTGGCATACACCGGTGGGCAAACATTAATACTGGCCAGAAAAATATCCTGACCCCCATTGGCGATCAACGGGAAATCATCAGCAAAAGGATCGGCATCCATGGTTTGGGTAAACGCGCCGGCCACATAAAAGTGATTGGCTTCGTAATGCGCTATTGCATAGGCTACATCAGCCCCTACCCCGCCTATCTGATCCATTCGTCCAAAAGCGCCATCGGATTTTAGGGTAAGCACAAAAACATCTTCTTCTCCTGTCGCCTGTGCCCAGGAATCCGGACTGCCGGAATAAAAGTCTGCGTACCCCGTAAAACACCCGGAGACGAGTATATTGCCATTATAATCCGAGCTCACATCAATGCCTTTATCATCATGCTCTCCACCGAAACTTCGTGCCCAGTTGAATGTACCGGAAGGGGATAATTTTAATACGAAACCATCATCACCTCCATTGGAAGACAAGTAGGAGGTAAACGTACTTGGATTGAAATCAACAACCCCCTGAAACATCCCGGTCAGGAGCACATTGCCGGCAGGATCCATATACATGCCATTGATCTCCTCATCCTCGCCTCCACCAATACGCAAAGCCCGGATATAATTGCCCTGGCCTGTGTATGTGGCTACAAAAATATCCTCTAAACCATCTGCCGTCAGGGTCTCGTCATTGGATACAGGGTTAAAATTCACTGATTCTGAAAAATGTCCTGTCACCCATACTTGCCCGGTGAGCGTCACAGCTACTGCGCGGCCCTCATCAGACCCCGGGCCTCCTAGCCCATGCACCCACATTAATTGCCCTTGAGGCGTATACTTAGCGATGAATATATCTTCCATCCCCTTACTGGTCAGCATCGAGACGCCATCAGAGGGATCGAAATCAGCTGTGCTTTCAAAATGTCCCGTGATAAATATATTATCTGTGCCATCTGTCTTTGCAGCTTTGATTTCGCTATAGCCATCCCCGACGATTTTAACAGCCCAGAGAAATTCTCCGTTTTCGTCTAGCTTGACAATAAATCCACTTCCTTCAACACCTGCAGACAAGGGAAATGAATTTGGGCCGGGATCAAAATCAACCGTACCATGAAAGACACCCGTCACAATCAGGTTCTGATCCTTATCCATGGCAATGCTATTCGCTATATCCGCTCCGGGACCTCCAATTTGTTTTGCCCAGATCACATCACCGATAGGAGATGTTTTGGAAATAAAAATATCCTCTTCACCTTGTGAAGTCATCATATGTACCCCCATACCCGGATCAAAATCAACTGCGCCCTGAAAATGACCGGTCATAAACACATTTCTATTCTCATCCGGAATAACATCCCTTGCCGCAGACGAAAGTCCGCCGCCGGAATTATATGCCCAATCAAGGCTATGCGTTGAATGCAGTGGATTACCCGTTTCGTTCCTTCTCAATAAAACCTCACTATCTCCGAATCGGGTATCCGTCCACGCCACGATCACCAATAAGTCTTCAATGCAAATAGAGGCATTCCCTGAGAATCCCTCTTCAGCTGAGATTTGTTTGCGCGGTGTCCAGGTGAATCCGCCATCTGTGGAAAAACGGCTCTCCACTTCCCAGTTAGCAAACCCGTCATGGAGTTCGTACCAGGTCAGAAAAGCAAAAGCCCCTTCCATCATAATCTTGGGTTGCAATGATTCTCTGGGTGTATTCGTAAATCTGATTTGATCTGACCATGTTTCTCCGTTGTCGGAAGACCGAAGGCCAAAAATTTCAGCATTACCTTCCTTCAAATCGGACCATACAATAAGAACCGTCTCCCCTACGGCAACAGCAGATGGAAATTCTGATTTCTGCGGATTATTGGTCATGCGCAGATCCGGCTCCCATGTCTGTCCACCATCGGAAGAACGCTTATAATATATCTCCTCATTTCCATTTCGATTGTCCTGCCATACGATATGGACATCATTGATGTAGGAGCAAACAGATGCATTTACTGAATTCCCAATATTTGTAGTCAACCGTCTGGGTGTGCCCCAGCTTTGGCCGGCATTTTGTGATTGGCAATAGAATACTTCTTCAACCTCAAATCGGTTGTCTGTCCATACAAGGTGCACGACAGAGCCTGAAACGGATAAACTTGGAAAGGTAGAGTCTGCAGGGCCATTGCTGATGCGTTTTTCTGCAGCCCAGTTACTTCCGCCGTCCGACGATTTTCGATAGTAGATTTGATCACTACCGGTTCGCCGGTCTGCCCAGGCGACATGCACTTCATCTTTCAGTACCGCAACGGTCGGATACCCTGAAAAAGTGCCATTGTTTGGGGTAAGAAGAACCGCTGCCTGCCAGGTTTTACCACCATCGATAGAGCGTTGGTAATACACCTCTCCCGCCAATCCGCGTTCGTCGGTATAGACCAGATGGACCACATCACCATTGGCGGCGATGCTATTGGCATTGTTCAGGGATGTGTAAGATTTACCTGCTGCATTGGTTATACGGGTCTCAGGGCCAAATTGCGCCAATACCCCCAATGGCAGCATCATAATGAGTGTCAACGTAGTTAGTTTCATGTGTGTGATTTAAAACTAAATCCTTAGTTCAGCTAAAAAAGGGAGGGTATTATGGCATCCGCCGGACATACAATTCCACTACAGCGGGCTGCAAATCAGAGATCAATCCATTTCGCATACTGGATTGCAATGCGATCTCATTAAATAAAATTACGAAATATTTCCCTTTCAGTACGTCTGCTATGTATAAAATTTTAACATATATCACAGACTTTACATATGAAGACGGCTTTATACACAACTATACAGCTTTAAGGAAGTCGAAAAATTGAAGACTTGAGACGGTTTGGGTGACTATCTCCTTTGCTATAGCTATAGCGACTGAAAGTCTCCTTCGCTGAAGCTACGGCGACCAAAGAGTGAGGAGTGAGTAGTGAGTGGTGAGTATCTCCTTCACTAAAGCTACGGCGACCAAAGGGTGAGGAGTGAGTGGTGAGTGGTGAGTGGTAAGTGGTAAGTGTCTGTTTCGCTGAGCTACTGCGATTAAAAGTTGAACTGCGCTCTCAGCACTCTGCTCCATGCTCCATGCCCCATGCCCCATGCCCCATGCCCTTAGCGGCCTTTAAACTGGCTCATCATACGCTGCATATTGTCACCTTTGCTGAGCGTATGCATCATTTTGCGCATTTGGTCAAACTGTTTGATAAACATATTGACCTCATGGACGTTGCGGCCGCACCCTTTTGCGATGCGTGTTTTGCGGGACATATTGAGCAACTCGGGACGCTCACGCTCCTCAGGCGTCATGGATTGTATGATGGATTCGATTTTGACAAAAGCCTTATCGTCGATTTCGACATCTTTCATCGCTTTTCCGACACCGGGAATCATACTCATCAGCGATTTGAGGTCACCCATTTTTTTAATCTGCGCCATCTGACCGAGGAAGTCATTGAAATCAAATTTATTTTTCTTGATTTTCTTTTCAATTCGCTTGGCCTCCTTTTCATCAAACTGCTCCTGGGCCTTCTCAACAAAGGTGACGATGTCCCCCATCCCGAGAATACGCTGAGCCATGCGGTCCGGGTAGAACAAATCGATGGTCTCCATCTTTTCTCCCGTACTGACAAACTTGATAGGTTTGCCAACTGTATACTTTACCGATAAAGCAGCTCCACCGCGCGTATCACCATCCAACTTGGTCAGTACTACGCCATCATAATCGATGACATCGTTAAAGGCTTTAGCTGTATTGACTGCATCCTGTCCCGTCATGGAGTCTACGACAAACAAAGTCTCATTGGGCTGAATAGCTGACTTGATCTCCCGAATCTCGGTCATCATGGTTTCATCGATGGCCAGACGACCTGCCGTATCCACAATAACTACATCAAAACCATGCACCTTGGCATGTTCGATTGCTTTGAGCGCGATGGCTGCAGGGTCTTTGGATTCAGGTTCTTTGAAAACCGGGACATTGATCGACTCTCCGAGCACAGTGAGCTGATCAATCGCGGCTGGCCTATATACATCACATGCCACCAGAAGAGGCTTGTGTTTTCGCTTCGTCTTTAGGAAATTAGCCAGCTTGGCTGAGAAAGTAGTCTTACCACTTCCCTGCAGTCCTGCGATCAAAACCACCCCGGGGTTGCCTTTGATATTAATTCCTGCTGCCTGGCCACCCATGAGATCGATCATCTCATCCTGAACGATCTTAATCATCAGTTCACCGGGCTTAACAGAAGCCAGCACGTTTTTAGTCCCCAGCGCTTCTTCTTTAATTTTATCGGTAAACTCCTTGGCTATTTTATAGTTGACATCCGCCCCGACCAGGCTACGACGAATCTCTTTTATAGCCTCCGCAATATTGAGTTCGGTGAGCCGGGCATCCCCGCGCAGGGTTTTAAACGCATTGTCAAGACTATCGGTCAGGCTTTGAAACATAACAGCTTAGGTGATTTTGTTTGGCTAAAAAGGACGGCAAATATACGGTTTTCACATTTCCTATTGTGTCTCTCCGTCACCTTCTGCTTCCTCCTCCTTTTTCCCTTTTTTCTTTTTTCCAAGAAAATCTCTAAATGAATTGTATTCCCGTCGATAGGTCAAACCAACACCTGTTTTATTTCGTCTCCCTCCTTGAATATAAGGGGCGTTTTGGTTATATGCTCTGATCTTAAGTCGTCCGTCCGGTGTGAGTTTATATGAAAAGGTTACGTCTCCGGCAAAATATTCAGTTTGCTCCACTATGGTTGCACCCGTCACATAGTCCCCTCCTAATCTGACTTCTAATCGATCATTGAAAAACTCCAATGGCAGATCAACCTCTACGACAGTGGCTGTCGGATCATCCAAAGGATTGGTGGAAACATCTGCTGTTCCTCCCTGGGTAATCGGAAGACCCAGGTTCATTTCCAGCGAGATGCCGGACAAAACCTGTCCCGTAGGAATCAGATCCCCCACCAATCCGCCAAGGTATCCGGATAAGGTTGAAGAAATCAATTCGCTAAGTGTATTATTAATCCCTTCTGAGAGCAGCACTTGTGTCCCGGCTCCTGAAATGTCCGGCACAAAAGTTCTGGCCCACAGCAGTACAACCACTTGCTGGAACATAGCATTCTCATTCGATTTGAGAATATTCACTTTCGTGTTGACGTATCCTTTTAGCTCACCGGTAAGGTCTGGAAACTCAATGTCAAATTTTATATCCGGTTGAAGGAGTGAACCTGTGAGGGTCATCAGCAAGTCTATCCGTGTTCGTTCTTTTGATTCGGTATAAACATCTGTTTGCGTTTCCCCGGACTGATCCGTGAGATATTCCTGTATCAGCGGATATACCGCCGCCGAGAGATCTTTATACTTCGCCTGTACGGCAAGGTTGGCATCGTACGGATCCCCATTCCATTGAATCACTCCTCCACTGTTCAGTACAAAAGGTTTGCGTACAATAAAGTTCGTAAACAAATAATCTCCGCTGGCAATGGTATAATCTCCATACATTGATAAATTGCCGAGGCGATCCATAGACAATTCAATATTGCCACTCCCGGTACCGCGCAACACCTCTCCGGTGTTATCATCAAAAATGATTTCGACAACGGCATCCTCGGTGATCGTCATATTCATCGTCAGATCAATACCGCCAATGTCAATTTGTGTGGGCGGTTTGACCGGCAACATTCCATTCTCCAGAAAAATGGCAAAATCCTGATCAGTCGCTGCTGCGCCGGCTGAAAGGGGTATATAGATATGTGTCCCTTTTGCCGTCGTCGTATTGATCACCATCTTTGGATTCGCAACCGTACCGGAAAAAGTAGCATTGACAGAACCGATGCCTTTGCCATAAAAAACATTATTCTCTTCCGACGTAACATCCAATCCAAGTATTCGATCTGCTTTGAGTGTTGCGGCTAGTCCGAGGTCACGTAGATAGCGATGCGTAAGACCTCCCTGTACAACCGCTGTATTGCCTTCTAAGTCATACAGGGTAATACCGGTCAGGTCAATCTTTGTTTCCGTAATTCTAAACGTTTGTTCGTGAAAAGAATATGCGGCGCCCAGATAATCGATGGTTGTACTGCCATTGTAGATAGTCCCTTCTCCCATCGGATTTAATGCGTTGATTTTACCCTTCAGATTGAGTACCATATCCACAGACCCTTCTGTGTCCCTGATGTTTTCCCCAATTAAGAATTCAAGAAAATCAAGTGGAAATTCCGTAGCCCTCAGATCCATCCGGAGATAATTCTGCTCTGCCTTCGGTATGACTTTCATCGGCGGCAGAAAAGCGCCTTTGCCAAATAGCGTTGCATCTTTATTAATCATGGCAATATCGATGGCAACAGAATCTTTAGGATCATTCATCTCTGCGGTCATCACCATTCTGCCATACGGCACATTGTTAATCTTGAGTGCGGGCAAACTCAACACGGCATTCATGCGCCTGGTCTGGTAGATATTATCGATTTCCAGGTCAAGGGTGTACAGGCCTGAAAAATCAAATTTGTCCTGCAACCAAATTTCATTCAGATAATCAATATCAAATCCCGACACATAGGCTTCGATACCTTTATTATACAAATCATCCAAAAGGACTTTTTTATCGCCGGACACCATTTGGAAGTTGGTGATTTCGAACTCATCTTTTCTGATCTCAATCTTATTTCCCGCAGGTACCTTCCAATCGTCGCCGAAGATGACCAGTTCTATAGGCAGGAAGGAGATATCCCAGCTCTCTTTTCGCGGATTGGCCTTGATATCCAGGTCAAGCTTATCAATGATATCGGCCAGTTGATCCGTTTTAAAATTAAAGCGGATACTGTCACTTGACACTTCACCTTTGATGTCTAACGCTTCAAAAAAGAAACTTTCATTGATGTCCGCCGCGATCAGATCAATATCGAGATCCGTATGGCCTTCAAACTCACGTATTGATATGCTTGTCTCATAGGTACTGATCTTACCATAATGGAGTTCGGGCAGATACACCGAGCCAAAGATTACCTGTTCCCTGAGGTTCACACCACCTCTGAGTTTGCTTCTTTTCAGGTTTAAATCCTTCGCCCCAAGTAAATCGAACCACTGCTCACTATCGTTGATCACCAGATCCCAGTTTAACCGCTGTTCAACCTCCTCGGGCATTGGTTTCACCGGTTCCGAAATAAGATTCGGATAATGCGTGTACAAATAGTGGTGCACAAACACAGGCAATTGAAAAGGATCAAAATTGCCACTCAGCACGCCATCGATCGGATCGGATTCGATCACGTATTTGTTATCTCCGGACAATGAGTCACGTTCTGCCACCAGCAGGAAATGTTTCATTGCATAGTTTGCACCATCTACGTCAAGGCGTATGTTCTCACCCAGAAAACTTCCATCCAGTTGATTGACTTTTCCAACGGCCATATCCGCTTCAAAGAATCCCCGGATATCAAAAGGTTTCTTTGCAAGTCCGAGTGCATGCAGATTCAACCGGTCGATTTTGGAAACGAAATCCAGTTTGGGCTGTTGTCCGCGCGCATCGACTGCGCCTTCAAACTGAATTTCCATATTCGGATCATTGATATCCATGGTTCCACTGAAAAGCTTGCCGGTCACTACACCATCGACACGTGCATTTCGATAGATATAATTATTGTAGATCAGTGAAGAAAGTTTAGCGGTGATGTCAGCATGCGCAGTAGCAGCATCAAGGCCATAGCCTTGTATCACTCTTCCTACCAGGGATACTTTTCCGAGTTTTGGATTGTCCGTAAATGTGCCCAGGTCAAACTCCCTCAGGGCAATACTACCGGAGTATTCTCCCTTTGAAATACCATTGAGGATATTCATGTTCATATCGAGCGTCACCTGTCCCAATGACGTGTGAAAGGTGCCAAACGAAACGAAGTTGTCCGGATATCCATCAAAATTTCCCACAAAACTGATCTTCCCCAGTTTCTTTAAAATGGGTGGCAGCACCATGTCCGGAAATACACTTTGCAGGCTTTTCGCACTTATGGCGGAGCGCTCGACACTGAGGCTGATAAACTGTGAACCTGCCACAGCCAGATCATGTGATTTCATGTCACCGGAAATACCAAGAGGCCCGAAGGCAGCATTCATGTTACGAATGCGAAGTCGGTTGACATGCCCATTGACCTGGCCGTTGAGGACAATTTTCTTTTCCGGATTACGCGCAAAAAACGCCATGTCCCCTAGCCCGGGTGCTATCGTCATCAGGTCACTAACATTCACAGCCATATCAGCATCCGGAATTTCTATCCGGACAGAATCCACGAAAGACTGAAAGTCTGTATATCCTGAATAGGTAAGCGCCACGGTATTCCGAATGCGGGTTTCCCGGGTGATCATTTCCAGGTTACCGGTATAGATACCGAATGCAGAAACAGCCACGCTATCTGCTGCCAGTCGGTTGATTTCAAAACCATTGGCGTGCTTCAGGTGCATCTCAACATCTTTTCCTTTAAAATCCCACCCGCGTATCACAAGTGAATCCACACGCATGTCAGCTTCGGCCAGATCGAGATGAGCATAGTCAATGCCTTGGGTAAAGGTGTATGTTGCCGGAGACACCTTTCGGTTGTTGAGATTAATTTTTCCATCTGAAAATCGCATGTGATGGATATCAAAGGACCATATCTGATCGCTTGTAGGGATAGCCGTCTCTGCTGCGGCACCCGGTTCCGAGTTTATGATATAGATATTGGGTTCGTCGAGATCCAGATCAGTCACCCTGAGATATTTCCCGATGATATCCAGCGTGTCGAAAGCAACGCCCGCACCTTTGAAGTGCATATTAAACATCGTTCCGAATGTCTCGTCATCGATACGCACGTCCAGGTGGTTGGCGTATAGCATTTTCAGATCCAGTACAAAGTCACTCTTGGACGGGTCTTTGGGGGGAAGTAAGCGCTGAAGCGTAATGTCCAGGTTGTTGAGACTGTCGCCTGCAAAACGATGAATATTGAGCAGCCCGTTTTCTACGGCGAGTTGATTGATGGTTATCCTGCGTACGAGTAAATCCCATATCCCTCTGTAGTCGACACTGAGTTTTTTTGCAAAAATGAGTGTATCGGATGGGTATTCCGGCGAAGCAATCCAGATATCCCGAAGGGTCAGGTCTGAAACCGGATGGATTGAAAAACCACCAATCGATACATTTGTATTGAGCGTCTTCTCCATTCCCCGCGTCAGCTTATTGACGCCCCAGCGTTGAACAAAAGGAATGTGGATGATCAGGATGATGGATATCATCAGGATCAGCGCTGACAGAAAGATACGGCCAAGCCACATCGAAAAGCGCCCCGGCTTTTTGACTTCTTTTAGTTCTTTTTCCCTGCCCTCCTGATCCATCCTTAGAATAACAAGTTCTTGCGGTAAATTATTTCCATTTTCACCCGATTACTTTGGGATTCAGGGTATTCACCGATGAAAGTTGCCTATACACTGCGATCGTATCCATGGCAGCCTCAACATCATGCACCCTCAGAATGGAGGCTCCATTAAGCAACGCCGCCATATGCAGCGCTGTGGTAGCCTCCAGCGTCTCCTCCACAGGTCTGCCGATCGTGCTAGATAAAGTGGATTTCCGACTCACACCAATCATCACCGGAAATCCCAGACATTGAAATGCACCCAGATTTCGGATGATTTCATAATTCTGTGCCATCGTTTTGGAAAAACCAAAACCAGGATCGATGACTAATTCTTCGACTCCAGCGCGTTTCAACACACGTATCCGGTCCACAAAATACTTTATAATATCCGGAACAACCGCCTGATAGTCTGTCATTTGCTGCATATCCGCAGGCGTACCACGCATATGCATGACCACATAGGCCACGGCATGTGAAGACACCATGGGAATCATATTAGGGTCGAGCTTTCCTCCCGAAATATCATTGACCATTGAGGCGCCTGCCGCGATGCATTCCGCGGCAACCCCGGAACGATATGTATCCACTGAAATAATCGCATCCGGAAAATGGCGATGAATAGCTTTGACAGCGGGCAATACTCTGTTCAGTTCTTCGTCGGCAGGAATCGCTTCTGCTCCGGGTCGAGAGGACATACCACCCACATCCAGAATTGCGCAACCCGCTGAGAGCATCGCCTCTGCTCTCTCCAGTAGCTGATCTGCAGCGCCAGAAACTCTGCTTTCCGGATAAAATGAATCGGGAGTGGTATTCAGGATGCCCATGACCACAGGAGTGGAAAGGTTGAGAAGTTGCTTGCCACAACGAAGGGTACCGGGTTCTGTGCGTCTTAACATTTTCTTTAATCCTAAGTATGAAGGGATTAGCATATCTTGCGTCAAAATTAAACCATTGACCAGGTCTCGCCTCACAAAGTATGGTATATTTTTATTGATCGTCCTGATCGCCGGAGTGGTTGTTCAGCAAGGACGCTCTGTCTATAAGCAAAACCTTCGTGAAGTAGCATGCGAGCCAACGGATCCGGATTGTGAGGAATTTATTCACTGGGATCTGGGCATGGTCAGTCTTGAAAAAATAGAAATCCAGCCGAATGATATGCTGGGCAACTTACTCTCCAATCGAGGCGTGGACTATCTCAAAATCGACGCACTCATTCATGCTGCCAAATCGATTTTTCCACTACGCTCCATCCGTGCCGGGAAAGAACTTACGATCATTTCGGACAATGTGGATTCTACGGTACATGCCTTTATTTATGAACCCGATCCGTACCGGCAAATCTTATATCATCTCGAAGACAGCATTCGTGTCGAAGTAGTTGAAAAAGAAACCAGCATCAAAGTAGAATCGGCAGGCGGCATCATTGAACAGTCGCTATGGTTGAGTATGAACGAACAAAACCTGCCCACCGATCTTATGATGGCCATGGAAGATGCATTGGGTTGGTCCGTGGATTTTTATCACATCCAAAAAGGAGATCAGTACAAACTTATCTATGAACGTAAATATGTTGATGGCATCCCGGTGGGTATCGGCAAACTAATTGGTGCAGAATACACTTCCGGGGATACGAAGTTCCATGCGATTCGGTTTAACAGCGGTAAACACGATGGGTATTTTGACCTTGAAGGTCGCTCCATGAAAAAGGCATTCCTGAAATCGCCTGTACAATACAGCAGGATTTCCAGTCGATATTCGACCAAACGTTTTCATCCGGTATTGCAACGGTACAAAGGACATTTTGGTACGGACTACGCTGCGCCGTGTGGCACGCCTATCCGAGCAGTCGCCGATGGGCGCGTGACTATCGCGTCTTACACAAAAAACAACGGGTATTATGTCAAGATCAAACATGACAAAACCTACGAAACGCAATACCTCCACATGTCTAAATTTGGTGAAGGCATTAAAGCCGGTACCATGGTCAGGCAAGGACAAACGATTGGGTACATAGGCAAAACCGGATTAGCTACCGGATGTCATGTTTGTTACCGCTTCTGGAAAAACGGCAGGCAGGTGGATCACCTTCGAGAGAAAATGCCTCCACCCGAAGCGATGGAAAAACTCAAATTGCCTGAGTTCTATGAGTTGAGCAATAAAATCAAAATCA
The DNA here is from genome assembly GCA_030426765.1 of Bacteroidia bacterium. Taxonomy (GTDB): domain Bacteria; phylum Bacteroidota; class Bacteroidia; order Chitinophagales; family Saprospiraceae; genus Opimibacter. The sequence goes on from JAUHXV010000015.1 coordinate 15,492, forward strand.
TGCTGGAAGCTGTGGATGTCCACGAGCACCCTCTTCAGGCGGAAAATGATTGCAATCTTTACCACTCGTAAGCATGGGGCATGGAGCATGGATCTCCTTCGCTGAAGCTACGGCGATTAAAAAGCGAAGGGCGTTTTTTATTTCTTGAGGTTGATTATTCTTGCTCACACAATGCTAGTCCTTCGCCTTATCGAGGGTGAAGCCAAAGGTCGAACCGACACCTTTCGTACTGCGGACATTGACGGATTGTTTGTGGGCTTCGAGAATGTGCTTGACGATGGAAAGACCGAGGCCAGAACCGCCTGATTCTCTGCTTCGGCTTTTATCGACGCGATAGAAGCGGTCAAACAAATGGTTGAGGTGTTTTTCACTAATTCCGATACCATCATCTGCCACTTCAACCAGGATTTGTTTGTCCATCACGTAGAAACTCACCTTTGTGATACCATTTTCTTTGCCATACTTGATGGAATTCAAAATGAGATTGGTGAGGACGCGTCGTATTGCCTCGCGATCGGCGAGTACATGGTAAGCATTATCCGCGCCTTCCTTAAAGGCTAACCTGATATTTTTGGTTGCCGCATTGACTTCCAGATCAGAGAAGATTTCAGTGACCAGTGCTTTGATATCAAACTTCTGGATATCCAGCATAAGGTCATCAGATTCCAGTTTGCTGATCTCCTCGAGATCCTGCACGATCGTCAGCAGGCGTTCTACATTGGAAGCAGCCCGTTCGAGATATTTTTCATTGACCTGCTCGTCATAAAGTCCACCGTCGATCAAGGTATAGATATATCCCTGAATGGAAAAAATGGGTGTCTTCAGTTCATGCGAGACATTGCCGATAAACCGCTTTCGATACGCTTCGAGGGTCTTAAGTGTTTCAATTTCATTCTCCTGCGATTCGGCCCATTGCTGGACTTCCTTCTCCACTCCATCCAGGATCTGATCTTGATTGAAAGGTAATAATCGGCGGTTGGAAATAGAACTTTTTGATTTTCGGATAATCTTATAGATCAGTTTGATGCGCCGGTACACAAAGCGATCGAGCAGGAAATAGATGATCAGAAAGGCAAACAAACCAGTGGAAAACACCAGAAGAATGTCAAACGAACCCATCGAAGGCAGGAAAAACATTTTTTTAATGATCCAGAACCCCGTCCCGAGAAAAGCCGTTATCGCCAGGGCGGCGATAAAAGAGATCAATCTCAGACTTACATTTTTCAGCATAACTCTTGTTTAGCGAAGCGAATCCAACAACTCCTGCACCTGATTCATCACCAGATTCAGTTTTTCAGGATCGCTTTCCAGGGTTCTCACATCTCGCTCCAGCACATTCATCGGTTGCTTATATACCTGCTCCATACCGGTCCAGAAGACCTGTTTCAATGAATCCCGGGTAGCCCCGCTTACTTCGCCCAGCGCAGCTTCGGTGAGTTGAACATCAAGCACGAGATTGGCCAGCTGGCCATCGGACAAGGTATATACTTTGGCTTCAGGCCCTTTTTTGCAGGCAAGCAGAGAACCTACTGCTACGAAACAGATTACCATAAGCATTCTCATGTGGTATACTGTTTTGGATAGTGAAAACCAATAAATCCGGCTATTTCCGGTTTGAAATCTTTCCACGAACTGATATATAGCTGGGCATGGACGACTCCACAGGTAGGCACATTGTCGATATGCACACCGGCAATAGAGTTGGCGATGTACGTAAAAGTCGGATTATGGCCGAAAACAAACACAAAATCAGCATCATCCGGTGCTTTTCTGAGCGCCTTAAAGACCGATTCTGGCGCCGCTTCGTAGATATCATCATTGATTTCGAAGCGATTATCAGGCAATTTAGCCGCATGCATAAAATAACCCGCGGTGGTTTTTGCGCGTTTGGCGCCTGAGGTAATGATATAATCCGGAATCAATCCCGCCGCCACCATTTTGGCTGCCATCATTGGCGCATCGCGCAAACCACGGTCATTCAGCGGACGGTCAAAATCTCTCAATCCCGGATGATCCCAGGAGGATTTTGCGTGACGAACGAAACAAACCTGTTTAACTTCCATTGTACTGCGTTACCTTAGCAAATTTATATCTATCAAAACGGATTAAAGCCATTATCTCAGATAATTAATGGTAAATCCGAATAATTGTTTGACGACCTGGCCTATAGACCTATTCTGACGTGAAAGCAACACTCAAAGATCTGGAAAGTCATTTTGCCCCTCCTGCTTGGGAGGAGGCTATGGAATTGGTCAAAGAGACAAATGAATATGACCTGACACAACCACAGGCCAACTACTTCCATGTCCTGTCGAAAAATCCGGATTACCACGTGGAAATGATGCTGGCGGATGATGGCAGTGTAACTGCAAAATGTCACTGTTCCGCCTTCAAACGATCAGGAATATGCAAGCATGCATTGGCGGCGCTGATTATCCTCCGGGATCGCAGCATTCGCAGACGGCGGAACAGATCGAGGTTGAAACACGAAAAAATATTACTGGACGAGGTACTGAAAAAACTCAATGTGACAGAATTGCGGAAGTTTGTCGCCACACATGCACATTCACACAGTGCTTTTCGTGCCGAAGTGCTCGCCAATTATCTGCATCGCATCCGCCGCCCGGATTATCATCACCTGCTCAACGACATGACGCCGATGGATAAGTACGGCATCATCAAACTTAACCGAAACAATCTGAAGTCGGTGCGCAATATTGTAGCTATCCTACACCGCCAGGCACAAGACCTGCTCAAGGAAAACGCACTACCACAGACCATCGGTATTCTTGAAGCAACGATCCCGTATCTATATCGACTGAGCATTAAAGTACCCCAGTTTCAGCATCAACTGGCCACTGAATTAAAACATGCGCTGAAGTTGTTCGAGGCCTTCTGTCGCTTACCTATGGCCCCAAGGTTGCAGAAAGCAGCCATCACACTGAGTATGGAAGTCAGCGGCCGGGATGGATTCAGGATGATCAAAGGAACGACTACCCTGCTGCAGTCCGCTGAAGCTTTTATTCTGGAAAAAAAAGTGAGGCGAAATGCATTCCAGCTGGTCGAAGAAAAGGTAGCTACAGATACTGAACAGCGCATTCTTTGGGGAAGTCTGTTGATCAGGTGGATGCGGGTATGGGAAATGAAACCCAGGAACAAAGAAGTGAAGCGAATGCTTTCAGGCATTGCGCCTGAGCTGGTACTTGAACTACAGGCTCAACGAGCGTATGCCGATGTACTGTATATCCTGAGTCTGTATGACCCGTCAAAATATGATGCTTCAACTGCTCGTCCTATGCTTCAGGCTGGGCTGAGAGCGGCAAAACTGACCGGAGACGAACCTACCGGACTTACAATGGCTTATGCGCTGAGTGTTATGCATCTGGACACAGAAGCCTGGGAAACACTGTTTCGATCCGATCCGGAAAGTGCCGTGCAAGCATTAAAAATTGTTCATGCGTATTATCCCCCGCACGATCGAAAGGAAGCAGATCATTTTCTCTTGTCCGGTCTGCAACGATCCGGGGAGAAAAAACTCCTCCTCGAGCGACTCAATCAACTCGACGATGTGGAATTGCTCATGCAATACGACAAGACACTCGTGTCCGATCACACCATAGCTTTGGCGAATATGTATACACATCACATTCATGCTTTGCGCAGTATGTATGGAGGTGAAACGATACGAAAAAAACTTGCAGCGATTGTGTATCATCTCAAAGACAACGAACTACATACACACGTAAAAGACAATCTGGAATTAATGGAAAAAGACGTCATCACAAAATCGAATATCCGGGGATTTATTTTTGATCTGGATGGAGTTATCGTCGACACGGCGAAGCATCATTTCCAATCTTGGCAAAGCATCATGCTTGAACTTGGGGTTGAAATTTCCGAAGAAGATGATGCACATACGCGAGGTGCCAGCAGAATGGAATCGCTGGAATACCTGCTTCAAAAATATGGGGTTGTTATGTCAGAGAAAGAAAAAGAAAGCTGGGCTGCGAAAAAGAATTCCATTTACCTTGCTTCGATCGAACAGATCACGCCTACCGATCTTTTACCGGGAGTGCTGACGTTTTTAGAAGAAGCCAGAAAATCGGGTTTTAAACTCGCACTTGGATCTGCCAGCAAAAACGCCCGGGCCGTTCTCAGGAAACTCGAAATTGAAAATCGCTTTGACGCCATGCTGGATGGCAACGACACCACACGATCCAAGCCCGATCCTGAAATTTTTATAAAAGGATGTGAAGCTCTCAAACTTCCCGCTTCCGAGGTAGTCGTATTTGAAGATGCAGCGAAAGGTGTCCAAGCTGCGATCGATGCAGGATGCCATGTCGTCGGTATCGGGAGTCCACAGGTGCTGGCCAAAGCCGCGATGACCATTGACGGATTACATCAGATTGAACCCAAAAGAATAACAGAAGTATTCGCATGAAAAAATATTTGATCGAAGACGCGTGGTGTATTATTGAAGATGGCTTTCACCCCGAATTTCAGGAGGTCAGTGAAAGCATCTTCAGCCTGGGCAACGGTCGATTCGGAGGTCGTGGAAATTTCGAAGAAGGCTATTCCGGGAAGACACTTCCGGGCGCCTATTTTGCCGGTGTGTATTATCCGGATGTGACACGCGTGGGGTGGTGGAAAAACGGGTATCCCGAATATTTTGCCAAGGTGCTCAATGGTGTGCATTGGATCGGCCTAGAGATTAAGATCGATGGGGAAAAGCTTGATTTGGCTACTACGCCATGCACGCACTTTCGGCGCACCCTTGATATGCAGCAAGGACTGTTGCAACGGTCGTTTGAAATCTCCCCTGCCTCTGGAGGGACACTTTCTTTTGCGTTCGAACGCTTCTGCAGTATGGCTGATCCCGATGTTGCGTGTATTGAATTGCGCATCAACTCGACTGGTTTTACCGGACGGTTGGAAGTAACCCCTTTTCTTGATTTTGATGTGCACAACCGGGATGCGAATTATGGAGATCAGTTCTGGATCGCCGCAAAAACCAGCCAGGACGAAACGCACGCGATGGTGTCCTCGAAGACAAAGAAAACGAACTTCACCGTAAGCTCGTTTATGCATACGGCTACCACGCTCAACGACCATATTTCAATTCCGTCCACAGGCAAAAGAGAGTCTAAAAAAGTCTCGAATCATTTCGAAGCCGAAATACAGGATGGGAGTAGTCTTAGGTGTCGCAAACTCGTTGTCAATCTCAACAGCCTTTATGTTGCCGATGCCGATCAACCCAGCGAAGGGAAAAGAAAACTATCCGAAGTAGTACAGAAGGGCTACGATGAGATAAAACGCGAACATATCGAAGCGTGGAAGGATATTTGGGATACTGCTGACATACAGATCACGGGTGATCTTCCTGCGCAACAAGGCATTCGGTTTAACATTTTCCAGTTATGGCAAACGTATACCGGAAAAGACGCGCGACTCAATATCGGACCGAAAGGGTTTACCGGAGAGAAATACGGAGGCAGTACCTATTGGGATACCGAGGCGTACTGCATACCTTTTTACCTGAGTACAGGTGATGCAGGTGTAGCCAGAAACCTGCTGGTCTATCGATACCTGCACCTTCCCAAGGCCATTGAAAACGCCTCCAAGCTTGGTTTTTCGGATGGCGCAGCACTCTATCCAATGGTCACGATGAACGGAGAAGAGTGTCACAATGAATGGGAAATCACTTTTGAAGAGATCCACCGCAACGGGGCTATGGTATATGCCATCTATGATTATATCCGCTATACCGGTGATACGAGTTACCTGCTGGAAGGTGGACTCGAAGTGATGATTAGTATATGCCGGTTTTGGAAACAGCGCGTTAATTACTCCCGCGACAAGAACGCCTGGGTGATGCTTGGGGTGACCGGGCCGAATGAATATGAAAATAATGTCAACAACAACTGGTACACCAATTATATCGCACGTTGGTGCTGGCAGTATACGATCGAACAAATTAAATGGGCGGCAGAAAATCATCCAGTAGAATGGGAAACGATTCAGGAAAAACTCAACTATCAGGATGGTGAGTCAGATGACTGGCGTGAGCGTATAAAAGGCATCTACCTTCCTTTTGACGAAACCAGATCGGTCTACCTCCAACAGGATGGCTTTCTGGACAAAGAACTACAACCCGTAAAAGCACTCCCCTCTTCAGATCTTCCGTTAAATCAAAAGTGGTCATGGGATCGAATTCTGCGATCGTGCTATATCAAGCAAGCGGATGTGCTTCAGGGCATGTATTTCTTTGAAGATCATTTCGAAGCTGACACGGTACGGAGGCATTTTGAGTTCTACGAACCCATGACGGTCCATGAGTCTTCTCTGAGTCCCTGTGTACATGCCATACTTGCCTCGCGACTCGGCATGAAGGATAAGGCCACAGAAATGTACCATCGTACGGCCCGGCTTGATCTTGATGACTATAACAATGATACGGAAGACGGACTCCACATCACGAGCATGGCCGGTACATGGATGTCAGTGGTGAGGGGCTTTGCCGGTTTGCGGGTGATCAGGGATGAACTGCATTTTGAGCCATCTATACCGGATGAGTGGGATGGATTGGCGTTTACCGTCCATTTCCGTGGGCGCATTATGAAAATTGCCATCACCAAAGACGAATGTGAGGTTGTTCTTCGTTCAGGAAGCGCGATCCCGGTGTTTGTCCGGGGTGAGCGACGAGAACTAAATATTGAATAGTTTGTACTTTTAGATGGATTTAAGCTTAATAGAAAGAGGATTATGATTAGTGTAATGATCGCTGATGACCACAATATGTTTGTCGAAGGAATTGAGTCCCTCCTCGAAGGTGCGGACAATATTCAGGTCGTCTCAAAATGCTATTCCGGTCCTGAAGTTTTTGTAAAAATCGCTGAGACTCCCGCAGATGTGATACTGTTGGACATCAACCTGCCTGGTATGAACGGGATAGAGGTTTGCCAGAAAATCAATAAAGAATATCCCGATGTCAAAGTGCTTGCGCTCTCCATGCACAACGAGGAGAGTTTTGTCACCGAGATCCTGAAGAATGGCGCACAGGGATATATCTTAAAAAACACAGGCAAGAAAGAACTGCTGTCTGCCATTGAGGCTGTCTATAATGGCCAGTCCTATTTCAGCGAGGATGTAACGGAGACCATCATGAAAAGCCTGGTCAATCCCAAGTCAGGCTCTAAGAGTTCTACATTACTGGCCCCTAAAATTTCCAGGAGAGAGCGCGATGTGCTAGATCTTATCGTCAAAGAATATACGACGCAGGAAATCGCCGACACCTTATTTATAAGCCTGAAAACCGTCGAGTCCCATCGCCGCAGTCTTTTAACAAAACTGTCCGTCCGCAATACTGCAGGGTTGGTTCGGGTGGCACTGGAGAATAAACTCACGAGCAAAACGTAACACAGACATCAGCAAACGATCATATTTTCTCATCTCACCCCGTCACCAATATTTAAACGCATAGCCACTTCATACCCAGGGAAATGAAGAACGATTTATATCGATTGTATGTACGGGTCCTGCGGAGCACTTTGCTCATGGGATGGCTACTCGGTATGCCTTTCACTATATCTGCTCAAGTAGGCGAACATCTTACCAATGCTGAGTTGTACAGGTTGAGTGCGCAGCTGGAGCAACAGGGTGCGTATGGGGACGCAGCAGCCGCTTACAGTATGTTGGCCGAGCGCGATTTGGCCGAACTAGAAAATCTCGACCGTGCGATTAAAAATTACATTGAAGCGCAAAAGCTGTATGCACGTGCCGGGGATTCGACAGGCATGTATCAGACCATTCGAGATTTGGGACGATTGTATTGTGGTAGTGAATATTATCTCGAGGCCATCAAGTTGTTTGAGCAGGTGCAGTCCTATGCCGAACGCAATCAGGACACCTTGCTATCTGCCCGGATGCTGCAACAGATCGGTGAAGTATACATTGCCAAAGGTGAGTATCAGGAAGCTGCGCAATACCTCGATAGTGCCAGCCGACTGAATCTCTCAATCCGTGACACCTTATTATCCACGATCAATCAATTAACAATCATCGCTATCACCGGTCGAAAAACAAGAACCATACAGGCACCGGATTCTCTCAGCATTCGATTGACCCGCTTTGACAGCGTACGTTACGAATCATTTTTACCGTCCATTCTGCTCCATGTAGGCATGTATAATATCCATGCCGGCAAGTATCGGCTTGCGTTGTATTATCTGACGCAGGGCCTGAGTATCGCAGGCAGCAATACATTTGTCAAAAGAGCTTTATACCAAAAGCAAGTTGAGTGTTTCGAAAGACTCGGAGATTATTCTGCGGCACTTGACGTGATGAAAGTGTATTCGAGTTTTAGTGATAGCCTGCACGACGTCAGTAAAACTGCCAGCATGCAGGAGACGATGTTAAAGTATATGGACATCGAAAGAGAAACCGAACTCCAGGAAATGGCCAGAGACCGCAACATCACAGTGCTCAAATCCAGAATGCAAAAAGTCGTCAGCTATGCGCTGCTCGTAGGCGTTGTCATCATGCTGATTGTATCCTATATCATCATCCGCAGTTACCAGCAGCGACTGAATGCCAACCAGATCATTGCCCGACAAAACGAGGAGATCACGGCCAGAAAAATAAACGAGCTGGAAAGCGATCGGAAGATTCAGACGATCAGCTCGATGCTGCAGGGCCAGGAAGTCGAACGCGAACGTATCGCGCGTGACCTGCACGACAGCCTTGGGGGATTATTATCCACCGTGAAGCTTCACTTTGATGCGATTCAGGCCAAGAACCCTGAAGTCACCGGCCAGAAAGAATATAAAAAGGCATACAACCTGCTCGATGCCGCGTGCAATGAAGTGCGGACGATTTCGAATAACATGCAACCGGGTGCATTGTTGAAAATGGGTATTGTGCCGGCTGTTAAAGACCTGATCAATCGAATTGAATCCGAAGAGACTCCGCATATTGAATTTTTACATTACGGCAAACTCAACGATCTTCCGGTTGGCCTTAATCTCAACATCTTCAGGATCGTTCAGGAGTTGCTCTTTAATAGCCTGAAGCATGCGCAGGCTAAAGAGGTACTGATCCAGCTCATTCGCAATGATGAAGATCTTGAAATCATGGTGGAAGATGATGGAATTGGTTTTGATGCGAACAAGGTGAAAAAAGGCATGGGTACGGAAAATCTTGCCGCTCGGGTCAATTTCCTGAGAGGAGAAATATCTATACATTCAGAGCCGGGTGTCGGTACTACTACCTCTATCACGATTCCGTATACCGAAGAACTTGCCAATCAGGAAGTGTTCAGCAGAATCGATCCGGCCGGATTTGAACCTACTCCGAAATAGACATTCCCATTTTGTATTTCTGCTTGACTGGCTGAGTCGGGTCTGCTGTTCTTAATGGCAGGATTAACGTATTTTTGCGCAGATTTTATTGGTAACACACATTTTCTATGCTCCATTCTATTTCTCCGGTTGACGGTCGCTACGCATCGAAGACAAAATCGCTGTCAAAATATTTTTCAGAAAGCGCCCTGATGAAATATCGGTGTCATGTCGAAGCCGAATACCTGATCGCGCTGGTGGAAACCGGTATTATTCAGAATGTCCAACTTTCCGAAGACCAAAAAAACGGATTGCGTGCTATCAGGATCAATTTCAACGATGATGATGCAAATGCGATCAAGGAAATTGAATCCCGTATCAACCACGATGTAAAGGCCATCGAGTATTTTGTCAAGGGAAAGCTGGAGAACCTCGGTTTGGCATCGATAAAAGAATGGGTCCATTTCGGCCTCACCTCACAGGATGTCAACAACAGTGCTTTTCCGCTGATGATCCGGGATGCCTACAAGGATGTAGTGATTCCGGCACTTACTGAGACGCGAGAAGCTCTGTATGCGTTTGCCAAAGAAACTTCGCAAGTGCCCATGCTGGCCCATACGCATGGACAGCCCGCTTCACCTACCCTACTTGGCAAAGAAATCATGGTATTTGTTGAGCGACTGGACGTACAGATAGACACGTTGAAAAACACGGCCATTCACGCCAAATTTGGAGGCGCCACCGGCAATTTCAATGCACATGCTACAGCATTCCCAAATACAAATTGGCGTCAGTGGGCTGATAATTTCACCAAAGAATATTTAGGCATAGGGCGATACCGATATACGACCCAAATTGAACACTATGATCAGTTGGCTGCCCTATGTCATGTCACGATGCGTATCAATACCATCCTGACGGATTTTTGCCGTGATGTGTGGGCTTATATCTCCATGCAGTATTTATCGCAAAAATCAAATCCAAATGAAGTAGGTTCATCGGCTATGCCGCACAAAGTAAATCCTATTGACTTTGAAAATGCCGAAGGCAATTTCGGCTATGCCAATGCGATCTTTGGCCACCTGGCAGATAAACTTCCCATAAGCCGCCTGCAAAGAGATCTGACAGACAGCACGGTGCTTAGAAATATTGGTGTACCGGTTGGGCATACGATGATCGCGTTGCTGTCGGTACAAAAGGGCATGCAAAAGATCACACCTAATCACAACAAACTTAACGCAGACCTCGATGCCAACTGGTCAGTATTGGCGGAGGCAGTACAAACGATCCTGCGACGCGAAGGTGTGGCCAATCCGTATGAATTACTGAAGGAACTCACACGCGGCAAAGCTCAGATCACACAGGAACACTTACATCAGTTTATCGACACACTGGACATTGCTCAGTCGGTCAAAGATGAGTTAAAGCAACTCACACCAGCGACTTATACCGGAATTGTGGCTTCCTGAAATTGTCTCGGTTGCAAACTGACGTTCGCTAAACTTTAATGCTCAGTTACTTCAAATTTCTTTGCCTCAAATCCTTCTATCAGGCCTATCCCCGGATCGTGTGGTGGCACAGCAGGAATAACGATTGTACCTGTCTGATCCGCGATATTCATATTCATCGTACCAGATTCCCTGGCGAGCCCGGCAAATAAGTGGTTGTGCGGATCAGGTGCGGTCGTATGCACGACTTGCCCGAACATGGTAAAGATCCACTCTCCGTCTGCCAAAATCAGATCACCCTCACCGCAACAAAAAGACTGTAACAATGGATCTTCTACAGAAACAAATCGTTCTCCACGGATTTTGACTAAAGTCTCACCACTCACAAGCGTAGCCAATCCAATATCGGAGTATACGCCTTCCAATGTAATTTGGAATTTATGGCCTCCATATTCACCGGCCGGAATAGTTCCCTTTCCCCGGGCTTCTGCGAGGTATCCATGACTTCTGGGCGTCACAGTGACTTCAAGATCGGCAAGCTGAATAAGCGCATCCAGGCCGATATCCAGTTTGTCAACGGGTTGTTTCTGCTCAAACTGAGTGGAATCAAAGGATGCGTCTGAACATCCGAAAAACATGAGCCCTGCAATGATTGACAGGATCATGAGTAGGCGGGACTGAAATGAACTTTGTGGTTTCATGACAATAAGGTTTTAGTGAACGAAAAAGCAGAAAGAGGTGGGACTATAACCGGATCATCGAATGAATGATCCGCACTTAAAATACAAAAAAATATCTAAAGTGGTACAGCCAAATCTCATCTCACAGTTTATCGTGAAAGAGGCAATATAATAATCCGGGATGTGTCAGGAGGATATATGTGCCTTACATTCTGACGAAAGTAGTATACCCAATTGATGTCAAAGACTGCACACCAATCACGAATACACCTGAAGAAAGAGAAGATACATCGATCTGCAGTTGATTTCCAAACTGATCGCCTGAAAGCACCTTCTGTCCATGCATATCGTAAATCGTGTAATGAGATGGTTGGTCCTCAGACAACTGAAGATAGAGCATTTCAGAGGTGGGGTTAGGAAACACATCTTTGATCAGCTCTTGACGGAGTACACGCCTGGTCGAGGTGGGAAGTTCACAAACCCTCGGAGCAGCGAAAGCAGAATCCAGCGCATCGAAATTCACACCAATATCTAAGCCATCCGTTCCCTGCATCGCATAGGGACTGTCACTCCGCAATGCATAATTGTGATAGTCCGAGTCTCCGTTTGGGTAGTCAACAAAACCTACGTCTCCGGTACCGGCAGGAAAATAATTAAGACTATTGGTTGCGAAATCGGTATAAAAGGACTCTTCTCCACCGATCAGCACGTTTTTATTAAAGGTCATATTCAAATCAGAAACATCAGGAAAATAGGTGGCAAAGGTTGCATTGCCTTGTGTTTGTCCCGGCCCATATATACCCTGATACCCTCCTGCAGTGACAGAGCTCAACGAGAGGTTGTTGGTGTACTGAAATCCGTACGTGGTATCATACGCCCAGCTGATCACACCGGTCTGTAGCAAGGTATTATGGTCAAAGGTGACGTCCATGGGTTCGCCGATATAGAGCAGCGTGCCATCATTTGACCCATTGATATCCTGGTCGCCGTAGAAGGGGCCATCGATATCCTCAAACAGGTTATTCGACACCATAATTCGCTCTGATGTATTGCTTGCAGCACCGTCTTTTCCGGTAATCGTAATCCCTGCTCCGGCACTGCGAATGATATTATTACTGATCATGACATCTCCCACGTTGGCTTGCATCGCACTGCCGTTTTCCGTATTGACGGCCAACTGGATCGCATAGCCGCTTTGTCCTTCCGGAAGGTCTGCCCAGCAGTTTTCGAGAAGGTTTCCATCAAATAATACGCGTAAGCCAGTGCGCATTTCAAAGTGATTTTTAACCGTCCAATGCTTTCCGGCATACATTGGAGATGCTATCCACCAGCTGTATGGTTTAAAAAAGTGGTTTTGCCGAACTTCAATATCAGCCAGTACCAGATCATGAATCGCAGGTGCGCCTCCTCCAATCAGCACACCCTGTCCGGCTGCTTCGAGGTAATTGTTGATGATCTTAAACGGGCCGGGACCATTTATACAGGTGATGGCCTGAGCTTCAAGATTGATGGAATGCAATTCGCTAAAGTAAGAGTCGACTACTGCACAGTCTTTGCAATTGAGCGCGATCCCATAGTTCATAAATCGCACATCACCATTGCTGTGGCCGTGCACGTAACAGCGATCCAGGATCATATCATGCGGCACAATGCCGAGCGTATTCTGATCCGTTGACGCACTTCCGAAGTTGATTAACCCAAAGTTTTGTGTGATGGATTCATCTACCGTCACTTCAATTCCAACAAGTCGGTACTGACTCGCATACGCTGCAGTGGCGACCGCAGGAATCACCCCCAGCGATGTGGTACTGACAATCTTTGGCATCGCATCTGCCTGTGTGGGAAACATGATATCTCCCGTCGACTGAAACGGATCGATCCTTTGATGTTCCGGTGACAGAAGATCCATACGCGATGAGATCAGGATAATCCATTCCTCCTCATCGCCTCTGTACGGGAGCGTATATTCTCCGGAAAAAGTGTGTCCGGCGTCGAGTACAATGACTGTCCCCAGTGAAGCAGCATTGAGTGCATCCTGCAGGTCAGTATAGTCGCGGTCTACGGGGCCAACAGTGATCCTGTTGTAACCGGTTGTATCCGGGAAACATGTAATCAGAGAATCCGTTTGCGGGGGGGCAGGAATAATTTGTGCCAGAAGGACTCCTGAAGTGGTCATCAATAGGATTAACAGCAAAAACCGAAGGTGTATCTCAGTGCGCATATGGATTGTGTTAAGTCAACAGATATGGAAGGTAAATGTATATAAAATCCATCCGATACGCCAACCATAAGATACATAAGAAAGCGGCAAATCAGGACATAAAAACAAGTCTTTACATACTTACCGGATTTTCATGAAAAATAATGGCTAACTTCACTTTGTTTATGGTCTTACCCCTTTTGCTTTACAATTTTATCAAACCATAAACCCATGGACATAAAATCTGAAACGGCTGTTTCTGCAAACCCGGTCGTGAAAAAGAGAATTTATTCGCTCGATGTTTTACGTGGCCTGGTTATGATTATCATGGCGCTGGATCATACACGTGATTTTATTCATGCGGATGCCTTTGTCAGCGATCCGATGAATGTCCTCACAACAACTCCGTTTTTATACTTTACACGTTTTATCACCCACTATTGTGCTCCCGTATTTATTCTACTGGCCGGCACTTCTATTTATCTGCAGGGCATTCGGAAAAGTAAAGATGTGCTGAGTGTGTTTCTTTTCAAAAGAGGAATATGGTTAATTTTTGTGGAGGTCGTGATCATCACCTTCGCCTGGACGTTTGACTTTGGCTTTCATTCTTTGATTCTTCAGGTGATCTGGGCGATCGGTGTATGTATGATCCTGATGGGCCTCGTCATCCGGTTACCTTTCAATCTCATTTTGGCAGGTGGGCTGGTGCTCGTTTTCGGGCATAATGTGCTAGATTTTATCACCAGTACGCACCAGGGGTTATTCTGGGATCTGATGCGGAATGGCAGTTTTGCTTTCCATCCGATCACAGATGGGCATCAATTGGTCATTATCTATCCCATTTTGCCATGGCTTGGCGTGATGATGCTTGGATATTGCCTTGGGCGTTTGTACGCACGGGACTACTCTGCTGACCTTCGGCAAAAGCAACTGCTGCGCGGAGGAATCGGGCTTCTGATTTTATTCGTGATCCTGCGCTTTTCCAACATGTATGGAGATCCGGTTGCCTGGACCAGTTATGATACCATCACACAAACCATCCTTTCTTTTTTAAATGTGGACAAATACCCACCGTCTCTTTTGTTTTTGTGTATCACACTCGGACCAGCACTCATTTTTTTATCACTTTTCGAGCATGTGCACAATCGTTTTACACAAGCGATCAGCGTTTACGGCCGTGTACCCTTCTTTTATTATGTCCTGCACTTTTATATCATCCATACGGTGTGTATGGTGCTATTCCTTTCCCGCGGCCATGCGTTTAATGAAGAGCTCTCCTTGGTGTTCGGTATGCCTTTTCGCTTTGTTGTCCCTGGGGAAGGCTATTCCTTAGGTATCGTGTACCTCGTTTGGATACTGGTGGTGTTGTCCCTGTATCCGCTCTGCAAATGGTTTAGCGATTTAAAACAACAAAAGAAGCACTGGTGGCTGAGTTATTTGTGAGCGGTGAGGGTCTCCTTCACCAAAGCTACGGAGATTGAAAAGTGAGTGGTGAGTAGTGAGAGGTCAGTGATGATGTTTGGAACGGCGCAGCCCCTGACCCCTGTTTTTCTTCGCTTCGCTACAAAAATCCCGGGGGGCTTACCCGCGATGGAAGGCAGAACGGCAGAAGGGCAGAACGGAATAATAATTTGTGACATTCTTCGCCTTCTGTTATTGTTGAAAAGTAATAAGCCCTGAAAGGGCGTTCTGTTAGCGATGGGGTTTAACCCCAAGCTATTGTTGAGTATCTCCTTCGCTAACGCTACTGCGAATAAGATTTGATCTGTGGAACGGCGCAGCCCCTGACCCCTGTTTTTCTTCGCTTCGCACAAAAATCCCGGGGGGCTTACCCGCTTTGGAGGGCAAGGGGCATGGAGCATGGAGCATGGGGCTTGGGTAATCAGTGAAATAGCTCATAGATATAAATCCATATCTGCCTCAAGGAAATCATCCGCCTACGGCGGATCACTCGAAGAGCGAGGGGGTTCTCCGTGAAACAGAAACGTCAGGATCAAGTGAACGGATCACCTACACTGAAGCCAGGGGGATAAACGTTTAGGCTACACTCTTTGCTCTACGCCCTCAGCGCTTCGCTCCGTGCTCCATGCTTTTCACCGGATTAACGTTACATCCCCATACCTCACCTCGGTCTCCCCCGACGCAAACTCAATCACCACCCGATACGCATACACGCCCGGATTTAAAGCCTGGCCATTGAAGCTTCCGTCCCAGTGGGCTGTGGGGTCATCAGGTGATTTGTGTTCGAAGCGGAAAACAAGATTGCCCCAGCGGTCGTAGATCTCCATGACGGATAACTCACGCACACCGGCATCCGCACTGATTTGAAGTACATCATTGATGCCGTCGCCGTTGGGTGAAAAAATATTGGGGATATAGAGTTGTTGTTCGCGGGTGACGGCGATGGTGACGCTGTCTCTGTCCGAACAACCATCAACAGAAGTGAGGGATACTGAATAGGCTGTGGTGATCACCGGTGCAACAATCTGTGTCAGGCAGTTGGCACACGCGCTTGTATCCAGTCCGGTCCAGGCGAGATTAGCGATGGAGTCGAAGGGAAGATTGATGATCGCTTCAAGAAGTGCGGAATCTCCCAGCGATATTGTCTGATTGTCACCCAGGTCCACCTGCACCATGAGGGGAACATCGATAGCGATAATCTCTGAAGCAGAGCATTCATTGGCATCCATGACGGTGAGTTGGTAGATACCATCACCTAGTGCACCGAAAACTGATCCACCCTGAAACAATCCACCATCGATCGCATAACTGTAAGGCGGTACACCTCCACTTGCATTGATGGTGATGGCACCAAGAGCCTGATCAAAACAATCCGGCTCAGTCACTTCTAAGCTCATCATCAATTCGTCAGGTTGTTCGAGTGTGATGACCTCTATAGCCGTGCAACCATTCCCATCGGTGATGGTGACAGCATAGTCTCCTGCACTCAGTCCGGTGATCATCTGATCCGTCTCAGTAGTGGACCACAAGTAGGTGAAAGGCTCCGTACCGGAGATGATCGCCACAGCACTGCCGTCAGGTTCATCGGTGCAACTGATATCAAACCCATTGTAGTCAATCGCGGATTGTATGATGAGTATCGGTAGCGGAAACAATGTTGTAGTCTCCACAACGATACTATCACATCCGTCTGTACCCGTATAGACGTACTGCAGTACGTCTACCTGTGCCGGGTCACAAGTTTCCTCAAAAGTATAAGTCGTATCCACGTCCAGCAACTCCACCGTGCGTGTCACCACACTATCACATCCATATTGATTGAGATGCGTAGTGATAAACTCTCCTGCTTCTGATGCCTGACAGGTAGTCTCGTGAAGGTAGACTTGGTCAGAAGGAAGCAGAGCAACCTGCGTGACTACTATACTGTCGCATCCATACTGATTGACAAGATGCATGGTCCATACCCCGGTATCTCCGGGGACGCACGAGGCATCACTCAAGTAGATGGTATCTGAGGGTAGCACCATCACCGTTGTGGTCACGATGCTGTCGCAACCATCTACCGATGTAAAGGCGTAATGCGTTACGCCTCCCTGTGAAGGATCGCAGGTTGTCTCAAAGGTGTACGTCGTATCCGACTGAGAGTAAGTCGTGGTGACTATGACCACGCTATCACACCCATCTATAGCCGTCAAGACGTACTGCTGTACGTCTATTAGCGATGAGTCACAGGTTGTCTCAAAAGTGTAAGTCGTATCCGACAGCGAGTAGGTAGTCGTGGTGACAACAACACTATCACACCCATCTACCGATGTAAAGACGTACTGCTGTACGTCTCCCTGTGTCGAGTCACAAGTTGTTTCAAACGTATACGTCGTATCCAAAGGAGCCACAGTAGTCGTACTCACAACAATGCTGTCACACCCATCTATGGCCGTAAAGACGTACTGCTGTACGTCTCCCTGTGATGTATCACAACTCATCTCAAAGGTATACGTCGTATCCACCGGCGGGATATAGTCTATCGTGGTGATCACAATACTATCACATCCATCTGATCCAGCTTCTATCGTAGTAGTCACACCCACTTCATCGATGCTGCATGCTGTGGTCATAAGATACGTCGTATCTAGCTCCAGCAACGACACCGTAGTCGTCACCACTGTATCACATCCGTTGGGATTGTCGAGGTGGGTGATAAACACACCCGCTTCAGAGGCACTGCAAGTCGTGGTGTCAATGGCGATCTGCACTGCAGGCAGGAGGGTGATATGAGTGGTCACGAAACTATCGCAACCGTCAAACGTCTGTAACATGTTTTCATAGGTGCCGGCTTCTGTTTCCCAGAAGAATCCCAGCCAAATGCTGTCCCCTTCGCACAGGGAAGTATCGACTTCGAAGGTGTACGAAGGAAACACATCAACAAACTGCACCGGATCTGACAGCGTGATACAGGCGCCTTGTGAAGGTGTTACAGAAGTGATTGTATAGATAGTGGGTACAGGAGGAAGGTCAGTGAAAGTAAATGTGCCTATAACACCTGAAAAAGAAAAGGAACTCCCCGGATCGGCCTGGATCTCTATATCAAGCGCAAAGGGCGTATCGGTTTGTATGATCAGAGTAGCGGACTCATTGTCGCAGATATAGGTATCTCCAGCAAGGGATACATCGATATTGGGCAGGACTTCAAGAAGAACTGTATCCATCCCTGGGCAGTTGACTCCATCACTGACGGTGACAATATACTGGCCGGACTGGTCGACGAGGATCGTCTGAGTGGCATCTCCGGTGGACCATGCATAGGTGGCACCGGGATTACCGGCGTCTAATATTAAGTTTGTGCCTTCGCATACTTGCTGGTCAGGGCCAAGGTCAACAACTACATGACCCAGTTCCTCAACTTCGATATAGTATTCAGCGATATTACTCATTGCACCTGACTCAGTGGTAAACTGTACTTCAATAGTGCGAAGTCCTGGTGTAGGTTGTTGTGAAATATTCTGATAAACGATGAGTTGTAATGCATCTTTGAAATCCTGAAAGGTGGCACCACCTGCATTTATCAGCGTGATGCTGGAAGTACCTGAGCCAACGGGATCAATATTGGGAATGGAGCCGGTATAGGTTAAAAACTCATTTGGTGCATCAGGTATTGGTGGGGCGATTGTGATTGTTATCTCCGTGAGTAAAGCATCTGCAAAAAGCCCAATATCTGAATCAGTGATGGCTACTCCATCTATATCAAGGCAGTCAAAGGGGACGACGCCATTACTGTCATCACAGTCGAGATCAAGCATGACTTCGCATGGAGCGGGATTGGAATGCTCGAGAAGTGAACTAAGGTATAACACGAAAAGTTCCGAATCGCAAATATGTGTTACGGATCCATCTAATAAGTTAATCAATAGAAAAGTGTTTTCCCATGAGTCAGTTCTATCAACAGCCAAAAGGGTTTGGCAAAATGGTGAGGCGGTTAAACCCGAATAACCTATACCAGAGGAGCTGGGAATACTAAAAAGCTGAATACTGTTAGATGGATTCATAGAATCTACCTTTACAATACCTTCGGGAGATGAATTAATAAAATAAAAATCACCATTATAAAGTGTAAGATCACTAATTGATGTGTACCCTGTAGAGCCAAGTTCTGTTACTTCATCTTCATCAATATTTAATCTGAATAGCGAAGTACCTGATGAGAAGTGATGCATCGCATAAAAAGTAGTATTACTTGTTGCTACAAAGCCAAATAATTGGGTCTGCCACTCGACAGGGAGAGTATAAATTGTCATATAGCTTTCTGAACCGAGATCCACTTCTACAATATCGCCAACACCTGCAACTCCGACAAAGAATGTTCCATTGGGTGCAAAGGAAACAGGTAAAGCAGATAAGCCAGATGGGTCAAATAGAAAGGTCTGACTGCATTCTGATCCACATCCACTTAACTGCACTTCGCTAAATACTGATGTTCCAAATCCTATTGCTGAAAAATCTTGACTATGACATTTCTGGCTTAGGCAAAATATACAAATAAAGTTTACTAAAGTATATGTAAAACTTAACTTGACCTTTAAATCAGTGCAAAAGTGGATTCGAATATAGTTTGCCAAAATGAAGACAGATTGTTGAAAAAAGAGTGGACCTTCAATTAGGTCCACTCTTTTGAAATCACAAATGAATCTTATGGGTAACACTGTGAAACTTCACAATCCCCATCTACGGAGACTACCCTTGTACCTGGACCAGTAAATACTACATTTATAGATTGCGGACTCAGTTGACCATATTGACAACTTACATTTAATGTGCCGCTTGAGGAACCCAAGTTTTTGATAATAAAACTTTGACTCTCAGCCATGCAAAACAGTTTAGATTGGGATGATGCAAATGTAATTGAAGAGTTTTTTAGTCCATCAATCGTTGTACATCCTGAAATAATGTCTGAACATGCCGCACCATCACCATCTGATGTGCCACAGAGTTCAAATTCTACGGAACCTGAAACCCATGAGATTTCACAACAACAGTCATCCATATTAGGACAATCATCACATTCATCTACATATCGATTAGTGATAGCCAGATCATCATGTGGAAGTGCGTTCGCTAATTCCGTCTTTTGCTCACATCCAATCATTAGAGTGGAAAGTAGTAATGTTAGTAAAATATAAAAATAATGGTTATTTTTCATCTTAATATTGTTTACAGGCATTGGCCTCCATACGCTCTCAATGTAAAGGAGGTCACTGCCTTGTTAAGAATTGATTGAAGTCGTGATATATTAACGTCGCTTATAACTTGCGACCACCTCGCCTCAGGAAAAGAGGGAGGTGCTACCCTTGTATCTGTGAGCCCGGTGTTCTTTGTAGGTTATCAAAAGCCTGATAACCATCTTAAAGGATAGTGAACCGCCAAGCTGGCGTTGAGCCCAAGGCAGGACTACTGACACATAGGTATCGATTAGATTTTGGAAGATTGTGATATGTATGGCAGGAAAGTACATGCCCGCTTGGAGTTTATAAAATGGTTCAGCGATTTAAAACAACAAAAGAAGCATTGGTGGCTGAGTTATTTGTGAGCTGTGAGGAGTGAGCTGTGAGGAGTGAGCTGTGAATAGTGAGTAGTGAATAGTGAGTAGTGAAGATTAATATCAGAAAAACCAGGTCTTGCGTCTCAGGTCTTGCGTCTCAGGTCTCAGGTCTTGCGTCTTGGGTCTCAGATCTAACCTCTTAGGTCTTGTATCTCACGTCTTGCAAAGCCGCAAAAGCGCTAAAGATTTTTGCAAAGAAATCCAGCTTTACTTTTTATGATAAAAAATCTCAGCCCTCACATATCAGGGATATTACTTGAGATTGATTTTGCGATCTTACACAATCCCCGAGCTAAAGCGAATGGCATGGGGCTATTTGTTAACCCTTGAATCTGATTTAACTTTCTTACACAACCCCCGCGAGCTAAAGCTCGGGGCAATTTTTTCACTTTGCGTCTCGGGAAAAATCCTGCTAAGTTGGTCTAGCACTGAAGTGCGACCAATTCTCATCACTCCATCACCCCATCACCCCATCACCCCCTAATCTACCTCTACAACAGTTCCATCTCCAACCCGGTACACCCGGCCGGGAAAACGCTCGATCAATTGAGCATTGTGGGTAGCCATTAGGATAGCAGTCTGGTGTTCTTTCGCGAGATTGCGCATCAGGATGAGGATAGCCTCGGCGGTTTCCGGATCGAGATGGCCGGTGGGCTCATCTGCCAGAATGATCTGCGGTTTGTTGAGGACAGCACGCGCGATGACAGCACGCTGTTGCTCGCCACCGGAGAGTTGGTGCACCGGGCGATCGACGAGGCTCGAGATCTGAGCATCTGTACAAACTTCTGAGATGATCCTGTCTTGTGCCTCTTTATCATTCGTACCGGTAGCATCGAGGACAAAGCGCAGGTTTTCATCAACAGTCCATTGTGGAAACAGCTGAAAATCCTGAAAAACCATGCCCACCTGCCGCCTGAGCATCGGAATATTCTGAGGATCAAGCGATGTGAGAGGTATTCCGGCCACCTGCCCGTCACCCTCTTTCAGGGGCAAGTCACCCCACAGGGTACGCATCAGCGAGCTCTTCCCACTACCCGTTTTGCCGATCAGGTAGACAAACTCAGCCTGGCTCACAGACAAACTGACCTGGCTCAGTACTTTATTACCTTCCTGATAGATTCCCGCATTCTTTAAGCTCACTATATCTTTCATAACGCATTAAAACTCGTTAAATAAGTGCCATTCTCCCCAAATCAGGGCGTCCAAATGGCATTTATCCCGTAAATTTGCATAAAGATTGACAAGAAAAGTGGATACACCGAAAATGATTAAAAAATCCGGAATTAAATTCATGCCCATACTGATCCTCCTCCTCATGGGCGGAGGCATCCTCATGCTCATTTCTGCCTCCAAAGATATGAGCACATACAGCACCTTTGCACAAGTCAAACGATCTGGCGAAACCGCAAAAGTAGTAGGTGTCCTGGCAAAGAACAAACCCATGTACTACAACGCTGAAGAAGATCCCAATCTGTTTCGCTTTTTTATGACCGACCAGGAAGGAGAAATCCACGAAGTAACGCTCAATGCCCCAAAACCACAGGACTTTGAACTCAGCGAACAAGTGGTTGCCACAGGTTCATTTGTGGGAGATGAATTTGTCGCCTCAAGCATCCTGATGAAGTGCCCTTCCAAATACAAAAACGAAGAGGTGCTGGTCAGAAGCAATATGTAGTTTTTCCATGCAGGATATTCAATATATAGGAGAGCATCTCCTGCCCGGACGCCTGGGTCACTTTTTCGTCATCACTGCTTTTGTATCCGCCATCCTCTCTATCCTGGCGTATCGCAAGCGCGTTCTTTTTCCGGATGACCTTTCCTGGCGCAAGCTGGGACGCATCGCATTCAGCGTACACGGCATATCAATCCTGTCCGTGATTGGCATCTTGTTTTATATCATGATCGGGCAGATGTACGAATATCAATACGCCTGGGATCATGTCTCCGACGATCTGCCGCTCAAATATATTTTCTCCGCATTCTGGGAAGGCCAGGAGGGAAGCTTTCTTCTGTGGATGTTCTGGCACGTAATCCTGGGCGGTGTACTCATCCTGACGGCAAAACGTTGGGAAGCGGGCGTTATGGTATGGCTCAGCGCGGTCCAGTTGATTCTCGTCTCCATGATCGCCGGCATTTATTTCACGGATGCGATACGGATGGGCAGCAGCCCGTTTCTGCTGTTGCGCGATACAATGCAGGCTCCGATTTTCAATAATCCGAACTACCTTTCGCTGATCGAGGGCAACGGACTCAATCCGCTGCTGCAGAACTACTGGATGACTATACATCCTCCAACACTTTTCCTCGGATTTGCTTCTGTGACGATACCATTTTGCTTTGCCATGACAGGTTTATGGGAAAAAGACCATCTCGCCTGGTTGAAACCGGTGATGCCCTGGACATTATTCTCCACCGGAATACTTGGATTAGGCGTTCTTATGGGTGGCGCGTGGGCGTACGAAGCACTGAGCTTTGGCGGCTACTGGGCCTGGGATCCCGTAGAAAACATGTCCTTAGTGCCATGGATTGTATTGCTGGCAGCGCTGCACGGTAATTTTATCGCAAGACATACAGGATTGTCGCTAAAGACTACCTACATTTTTTATATCCTTTCATTTCTACTGGTTCTCTACTCTACCTTTCTCGCCCGATCCGGAATCCTCGGAGAAGAAAGTGTGCATGCGTTTACGGAAATGGGACTGGAATGGCAACTCATCGGTTTTATCGCCGTATTTACGCTCGCAGGCATTTACCTGATGATTTCGAGAAACAAGTCAATTCCGGTCGTGGAAAAAGAAGAAAAAATTCAAAGCCGCGAATTCTGGATGTTTGTTGGCGCGATGGTGCTGGCTTTCTCCGCAGTTTTGATCACCTTTTCAACGAGCATTCCGGTGTGGAATAAACTCATCGATGTGTATGGTTCGCTCACCGGCAGTGGCGACATGAGTATGTATCACAAAGCGATGCCGCTGGATCCAATCGATCATCACAACCGATTTCAATTATGGAATGCAGTGCTGATAGCGATCCTTTCCTCCGTTGCTCAATACCTTCGGTTTGGAGCGATGGCGTGGGATTCGTTTAAAAAGCGTTTTACAAAGCATATCCTGCTTTCGCTTGCCATAGGCCTTGTCTTTGCGTACCTGCTGTCCCTGTGGATATTCCTCCCGAGCTGGCAATACATCGTCATGCTCGTTGCTTCAGCGTTTGCTGTTATTTCCAATGTGGACTACATGATTTTCTTTGCAAAAGCTAAACTCACTTCTATGGCTTCAGGCCTCTCTCATGGCGGGTTTGCGCTCATGCTCATCGGGATCATGGCCAGTGGTTTGAATAAGCAGACCATCAGCCAAAACCGATTTGCACAGGAAGGTATGGCCGAAGGGTTGAATGCCGGCGAAAATGCCTTTCTCATCAAAGGCATGCCCATGTTTATGAACAACTACTGGGTGACCTACAAATCGGATACGCTGGAAGGATTTACAAAGAAATATGAAGTTGAGTTTATCAAAGTCAATGCTGAGGGCGATACGATAGAACAGTTTACCACCTATCCCAACATCCTTTACGATCGCCAGCTCACGAAAGTTGCTACAGCTAACCCCAACACAAAAAAGTATTTAGATCGGGATATTTTCACCTTCATCTCCGGTTTGCCGCCGGAGCAGCAGGATCGTGCAAATATTCGCAAGGTCGATAGCTTACTGGAATATACGCTGCATTACTTCCAACCCGGCGAAACGAAACGAATCAATCAGTTTGATGTCTCGCTGGACAGCATTGTGCTCGGCACACATCACAGTGAATATCACGAGGAAGAAGATGACCTGGTCATTTCAGGTGCGGTGACAATTGCAGACACGCTTGGACAGCAACAACATATTATCCATCCGACATTGATCGTCCGACAGGGATTGCTGTACAGCCTTGCAGATCAAATCAATGACCTGAATACACGTGTCCGCCTCAAATCCAACACGCTGGATAGTTTGTTTCCTGTGGAAGCCGCACTCACTTATGAGCCGCTCGTCATCAAGTCAGGTGAAACCCAATCATGGAAAAATCTAAAGATCACCATGGAGGGGATTGACAAACGAATCGACCATCCAAATTATATCTCCGCAGAAGGGGATATTGCGATTCAGGCAGTGCTTAGCATTCAGGCAGAAAACGGCAAAAATTATACAGCGCGACCTTTGTTTTTTATTCGGGAAGGCAGCCCGCTCAATATGAAAGCATTTGTTGCTGATTTGGGATTGCATGTCAAACTCGAACGGATCGATCCGGAAACTGAAACGTTCCATCTCTTCTTTGCGCGCATGGATGAGGTAGCGAGACTGCCCATCGAAATAGCCGAAGAGGTGCCGCGAAATGACTATATTGTTCTGGAGGCCATCCTGTTTCCCGGAATCAATTTATTCTGGGCAGGCAGCATTCTTATGTTGTTGGGAATGTTTCTGGGCATGTACAAGCGATTGCAAAAACGATAGACCGTAATATCTCGTTATGACGAAAGTGGTATGCATTGGCGCGGGCAAACTCGCCCACCAACTCATGCCGGTACTCGAAGAAGCCGGTTGCGAGGTGATACAGGTATTCAACCGAAGTGAACCGGCTGGTCAGTCGCTTTGTAAAAAACTAAAAAGCGCCGCTTTTACTTCTTCTGTACACGATATCATTCCTGATGCGGACTTGTATTTTCTGGCCGTAGCAGATGATGCCGTCCAGATCGTTGCGGACCATCTTCATTCCACAATCGCTTCTTCTGCCATCGTCGTTCATTGTTCCGGTGTTCTTGGCGTAGAGGTGTTGCCTTTTTCAAGAAAGGCTGCTTTCTATCCGCTCCAGACGTTCTCAACCGATCATGAAGTGTCGTGGCGTTGGATTCCGCTGATCATTACCACTTCAGATGAAGAAGCCTGGAAAACACTTGAAGCGATCGCGACATCCATCTCTACTTCAGTGTATCGCATGACGGATGATCAAAAATCCGTGCTTCATGTAGCCGCTGTGTTTACAAACAATTTCTCCAATCACATGCTGACGTTGGCTGAGCAAATCTGCCTGGAGCACAACCTTCCTTTTGAAATGCTGAAACCCCTGATTCTGGAAACTTTCAGCAAAGCGATTCTCAATGGGCCCAAAGAAAATCAAACCGGCCCGGCAGTCAGAGGAGATCAGAAAACAATTGAGAAGCACTTAAAGCTGATTGGCGACCATCCCCAAATGGTAGACATTTACAAAGCCATTACAGCCTCGATCATGGATATGTACGGAAAATCCTGAGGATTACTTTTCAGCGCATTTTACCTGGATCAAGGCAGAAATCACATCCAGCGCCCTGGCATAATTGGTGTGATTGTTTACCACAATATCGGCTTTCCGTTTAAACGGTTCGATGAAGGATCGATACGACGGGAGTACATGAAATTCGTACCGGTGCAATACGTCATCCATGGGATAGTTGCGCTCACCGGCATCGCGTATGATCCGGCGTTTGAGTTTGATAACATCCTCGGCATCGATAAAGACTTTTAGATCAAGTAGCTTACGAATGGCTTCGAAGTAAAACACAAATAACCCTTCCACCAGAATTACGGGGGCAGGTTTAAAAATCAGCGTTTGTGCTTCAGCTTTTGGATTATTAAAGACGTATTGTTGTTTCTCTACGGGTTGCCCTTCCACCAGAGACTGGATATCATTGAGAAATGCCTTATGGTCGATGGACTGCGGCAGGTCAAAATTCTGGTAGCCGGCATCATCCCACACCTGCATATCTCTGGGCAGGTAATATTCATCCTGTGAAATGATGCATAAGGTGTCTTCATCGAAGGCTTTTCGCAATTCGCGGATAAACCGAGTTTTGCCAGAACCACTGCCTCCGGTGATCCCAATTAAGTATGGTTTTGTCCGTCTCATAGTTGACTTTCTCGCGCCATGAAATTAAAAAGATTCTTAAGCTTGCTGCGGGGCGAAAATAAATTAAAGCATATTTAGCTTCAGCATGCATATCGGTTGACATCAGTCGATATTCATATCTGCCATGGGGTTTTACAGGCGCTCCGATCATTTTTATCGAAGGAAAATTTCTATTTTGCCTGCCTTATCACGGAAATATGAATGGGATCGAAAGCCTGGGAAGGGGCGCATTAGGCATGATCTGCCTC
Organism: Bacteroidia bacterium; assembly: GCA_030426765.1. Classification (GTDB taxonomy): domain Bacteria; phylum Bacteroidota; class Bacteroidia; order Chitinophagales; family Saprospiraceae; genus Opimibacter. The sequence goes on from JAUHXV010000015.1 coordinate 42,376, forward strand.
CTGGGGATATGTTATCTTTTAAGTAAAAACCGAAAAAGTATCAACTGGCAGACTATCGGCATCGCGCTCGGCATGCAGGTGGTATTTGCTCTTCTGATCCTGAAAGTTCCCTTTTTCAATACGGCTTTCGAGTGGCTCGCATCTATGTTTGTGGGCATCCTCCAGTATGCACAATACGGCTCTGAATTTCTATTTGGAGACCTCGTGACCAAAACGAATACATTTGGATACATCTTTGCGGTGCAGGTACTGCCGACGATAATCTTTTTCTCAGCGTTGTCCAGTGTGCTTTATTATGTCGGATTGCTCCAGATTGTCGTAAAAGGGATGGCCTGGGTGATGGCGAAAACGCTGAAATTGTCCGGTCCGGAAAGTCTCTCTGCTGCAGGGAATGTGTTTCTCGGGCAAACCGAAGCTCCTCTGCTGATCAGACCCTATATCAAGGATATGACCCGCTCCGAAATCATGTGCATCATGACCGGAGGAATGGCCACCATTGCAGGAGGCGTTTTTGCAGCGTATATCGGCTTTCTGGGAGGAGACGATCCGGTGGCTAAGGTTTATTTTGCCAAACATTTATTGTCCGCATCCATTATCTCGGCTCCGGCAGCCATTATGGCTTGCAAAATGCTCGTGCCCGAAGTGGAAAAGCAGCATAATCCGGATACCCTGACGATGGAAAAATCATCTGCCGGCAATCTCCTTGATGCCATTTCCAATGGCACCACGGAAGGCCTAAAACTTGCAGCAAATGTCGGAGTAATGCTCCTGGTCTTTACCGCCCTGATCTACCTGGCCAATGGCATACTCCTGAAAGTGGGCACCATCGGCGGTCTCAACGAATGGGTGTTTTCGATCACGGATGGAAAATTCGAGGGATTTAGTTTCACTTTTATCCTCGGAGTGGTTTTCGGTCCCGTAGCATGGCTATTGGGTACACCCGCACAGGATATGATGCAGATCGGCCAGCTTTTGGGCCAGAAGACAATGATCAATGAATTCGTGGCATACGCCGAACTCAACAACCTCCGCAACAGCGGTATACCTCTGGATCCGAAATCCATTCTCATTGCCACATATGCGCTATGCGGTTTTGCCAACTTTGCCTCGATCGGGATACAAATAGGTGGGATCAGCACAATGGCTCCTAACCAGCGAAAAGCATTGACTGAGTTAGGGCTTTATTCTCTTGTTGCGGGAACAGTAGCCTGTTTTTTTACGGCCATTATTGCCGGCGTCCTCTTTTCCTTTGGCAGTTAGCGATGGCTTAGCGCCAATGACAATTGCTCAGTTTGAAAAGTACGTGACTCTCCGGTTACCGAATTCGTGAGCAAAACAACAGCTGTCACATCGACCACGTAAGCAGTTTCTCCTCCCGGCGATGGACCGTAATAGTGAATACCATCGATTGTCAGCGTAGAAGTTTCCGGTTGCACTTTTCCCAGGCTCGACCATGTGTCACCATTTTCATCTACGTATGTGACCACCACCCTGTTCTTATACGCATCAGGATTTTCGTTCACATGCGGATTGCTGGTGAGTTCGATTGGGAAATAGCAGGCGTCTACAGCCAGATTCTGGATCCGAATCGTTTGTGACAAAGTAGACTGATTGCCCAACGCATCCGTCACCGTCACCTGGGCATATACTTCCGAGACACTATCCTGCAGAGGAATCACTCTGTTGAGTGTGGTAGCACCATTGGACCACTGCACCTGAAACGGGGCTGTACCAGAAGGCTTTACCGAGAGGTTCAAATATCGAGGGTTTTCCAATTTTGCATCTATCCGCACTAAACAGGGCACTTCAGTGACCGGGTTGAAGGATACACACTGCTTGTACATGCAACCGGTGTAAGCAAAGGATTGAAAGCAAACATTAACCGTGTCACCGTATCCAGCTGTACTTTGATATTCATGAAAAAATGAACTTGGCGAACCATTGAGGTCAGCCCAGAAACTGTACCCACTCATAAAAAGACCGGGATGTGTGGATAACAAAATATCATAGCTCCTCCTCTCTTCTTCAGAAGTCACATATTTCTTTGGACCCACCTGAATGGTTTGCTGAAAATCAGCCGCAGGATCATCCAGTCCGGGTAATGCCTGGTAGAAGTCAAATCTCCACGATGGTGCACATTGTTGCAAACACCCGTTCAAACTAAATAAAGAGGTGTACGAATCAATAGAATCACTTTGAACGGTGGCGGGAAGATTGGTCCATTGATTTAGTCCTGCCCCGATGGAGACATTTTCATTTCCAAGTGTCCCTTGAATGCCAAATATCTCATCTCCATTAGACGACCCGGGGATATCCTGTGGATCCTTGACACAGGATACAAGCAAGCCGAGAGAGAGAAAAGGCAGTATTGTTGTTATTTTAAAAGCGCCCATATATCAGGTAGTTTACTTTTACAAATGGTTGGAAGGGTGTATAATTTCCGCGCCAGGTATACCCTTCAGCCTCCAGCGACGGATCTTCAATAGTCAGTGAGGAAAAATAATATTCAGCTCCGGCCGAAACGGACCACCTCGGTGTGATCTGGTATCCATAAGCGAGGTCCGCTGACCAAAGGAAGTCGCGAAGTCCATCCGTCTTCAGCCATGCATAGCGACTAAACTCCATGATGCCCTGAGCGAGCTGATCATCCACCCAGGTCGTAATATCTCCCTGGGCACCGTATAGATATTGCACACCGATGTTAGTGGCAATCAAATGCCTGTGTGACCTGACACGTGCTCCCAATTTGCCATAGACATAATGAAGTTTGTCTGGTGTCAGTGTATTAAAACTACTGCGCGCACCGAAACCAGGCTGACTGACTACAGACTCGCGCTCGAAACTAAAGCCGCCGTTTTGAAATAAATACCCTCCGGAAGCAACAAGACTCACAGCAGGCGAAAGTCTGTAACCAAGACCCGCACCGGCATACAGTTTCCAACCGGCCTCATGATCCGGTTTGACCGCGAAGATCACGCCGGATCCCGCCTCACCGAAAACAAAGAACGGCTTCATTTTAGTTTTTGCAGGCTCGATATTCGTTTCCGGCAAACCTGCATTATAGGTGAGCGGTTCGATGATCAGGACTCCAAGCGGACTAGCCACCGTTTGAGAGCGAAAGGATGCTGACACCGATACTTCTGAAGAAGTCTGGGCAACAGAAGGATCCACTACTTTAGCAGGGATGATATTATCATCAGTGGCTGTATTTGTAATTTCCGTTGTAGATACTGATGGTAACACAGTTGTCCGAAGCGATTGCTTATTTGTGTTTTCATTATTAACAAATGTTGTCTTTTGTTGTCCCGATGCTAATGAATTAACATTTGCGTCACCATAAATGCTGGAAGACTGAATACTGATATCATCTGTTGCTTGTGTTCTGATCTTTTCTTCGCTAATTAAATGCTCACCAGAATCTTCTGACAATTGTTCGGCAGAGGTAATTTGATTTGCATTACTATAAACCGCGCTTTGGGTTTCGTCATGCGCCATGGCAGGTTCATCCAAATGCGTATTTTGTTCTTTATGCTTTTCGGTTTTAGGAAGCAATGAGTTATCATCCTGAGATGGCAGCAGAAAATAGATTCCTGCCATTACCAACAGTAATGCAATGCTTGCGGTCCACCAAAAAGGAAGGAAGCGCCGTTTGGGTTGTCGGTCCAGCAGATCGATCATATCCTTACGGTGGTTTTCATCCACCGGGAAATGCTGCTGCTCAAGTTTCCTTTTCAGAATATCATCGAATTTGTCTTTCATTTCAATGATGCTGTTTTAGGTGATTGTAATAAATTCGCTTTTATACTTTTTCTCGCTTCGTGTACATGCCATTTGGATGTGCCGATTGAGATATTCAACTGTGCTGCAATTTCTTTGTGCGTGTAGCCATCAATGGCAAACATGTTAAATACCAGTTTGTCCATGGGTGGCAGTTGGTTGATAGCCTTGAGGATGTATTCAGTGTCTGCTTCCTGATCAACACGGCTGTATTCCTGTTGGTCCCAGGCAAGATCATTCACCGCCTCACCGTGGTATTCGTGATGCTGATAGTGTCGTTGCTGTGATCTGAATTCATCAATGATGCTGCGAAGCGTAATCTTTGAAATCCACGCATTGAACGAGCCGGTGTTGTCAAATTTGTCCAGGTTCTGTAATACTTTTAAAAAACTCAGATTCAGTCGCGACCCGGCTTCCTGTTGGTCGCGGCAGTATCGGATACAGATCGACATCATGTAGCTGTAGCACAGGTCATACAACCGGAGTTGGGCACGTCGGTCTCCCTCGATACACTTTGCGATCAGTTGTTTTTCAATTTTCATACAGAAAGTAGAAAAGGCCACCAGTCCGTCATTCCCTCTAAATGACTTTCCGGCAGCCTTTTTCTCAGTCAGAGATAATTAAGCTCTCCTCATCAATCTTGCTTTATAAATCGTCCGTAATACATGACCCTGTCATCGGTCAGTTGCACATAGTAGAGACCCGGTGCGTAGGAGCGGACATCTATATGAATGATTCCATTCATACTGTTTACGCTGCCTGCTTCCATGATTCTGCCTTGCATATCGACTAATTGCACCTGATATGTCGTCTGTGCGACCGGAACAGGGATGTTAATTTCTTCTCGTGCAGGATTCGGGAACAAGATCACTTCTTCCGTATCCAGATCCTTAACTGCAACCGTTCCACCTTCGATCTCGATATTGATCTGCAGTCTTTCCGGATTTTCGGCTGTCAACGTGACCCAAATTTCAGGTGATGACAAACCTGGTACATCATACGTGATGCGATATGTGCCCAACGGCAGATTTTCAAAAATGTATGCGCCATCTTCCTGCGTCCACGTATAATGAAGTGGTTCGCCCTGCGCATTGCTGATAATGATCTCAACACCCGGTAAGCCCGCTGATCCACCTCGTACTTCAGGGCCTGCATGACCCATGATATCGTTACCATCCGTTACAACTCCACCGATGACACCCCCACCATTGAAATCGGTCGTCGGCACCATAAAGATATCGTGATACGACTGCATTTTAGGCAGGCTGATCGGAATAGCATCATGCCAGTTGGTCGCATTCAAATGATAGGTCGGCAGGTAGTCCTGTGCTTCTTCTGAACCTGGTGTCAGCACTGCTTTAGCCAGGTACAACCCATCCGGTAGTGGTGCGCTCTGAAAACCTCCATTTGGTGTGAGTGGCACGGAATCCACTGCGATAAATGGCTCTACAGAATTTGGCACATACGCGTAGAACGTAACCCATCCATTGGCGTGTGATAAGGTATCGCCAAAGACAGCCCCTTCGATCACATTTTGTAATCCAATCGGAATAGAATCGATCGTGTAACACAGATACTCATAGCAACCGAAAGAAGTGGTCACCTCCGCACAATAGGTTCCGGGTCCGGGCACTTCAATCCATTCTGAAGAATCACCTGTAGACCAGACGACCTCTATAATGGGATCAAGCGACGAAATATGCAGGGAAGGCACCGGATCATCTGAGTAATATATCGAAATATCGCAGCTGTCAAGTGGATAGGTACATGCAGTGGCCTCGCATCCGGAGGCATCCGTAACTGTCACACATAGGTGAGGCTCACCTGGATTAATGACTACACTTTGCGTCGTGCCCCCATTGGACCATAAATAAGTGAATGGAGGAACGCCCCATGGATTTGCCGTATACAATACTTCTATAGAATCCGTATCGTATGAAATGAATACACCACAAGAGTCAACATTCCAAAAGAATACTTCAGCACATGCCGTAAAGACACAGGTTGGAGTGGTCAGCACCACACAATAGGTGCCCGATTCATCAACTGTAATTTCATAACCTGTCTCACCCGTACTCCAATCCAGCGAAATCGGGTCGTCATAGCTCCACACACTGGCGGTCAGCACAGCGATATCGTTCTCATAGGAGACATTGATGTACACATCACAAAGTTGCATCAGGGAATCCACACAAGCCGTTGCTTCGCAACCAAAGGACGAAGTCACCGTCACACACATAAATTCGTTGGGGGATTCCAGTTCAATTTCCTGAGTCGTCTCACCGTTTGTCCATTCATACGTAAACGTACCGGCACCCCATGGTTGAGCGTATGCCACCCAATTGCCCATGCTGTCGGGATAGGCATATACCCACACAGAACAATCCATGCCTATGCTGTCGAAGTCGATATAGGTGCAGGACTCCGTCACGCAGGTGTTTCCAATAGTCACTGTTACGCAATACTCACCGGATTCATTTACGGTCAGGAGTGGTGATGTGTCTCCGGTAGACCATAGATAAGCGGGTTCGGGTGCTCCGGGTACATAAAATATAGAGTCGATCCAAACTGATAAAATCGCCACATTGGTATCCACGTATTGTACATCAATGCCTGCATAACAATAATCTGCAAAATCAAAACACGCATCGGTTTCACAACCATTCGAATCGGTCATGGTCACACAATAGGTGGCATCAGGGTCTGACGGATAGATCGTCTCGGACGTTTCTCCGGTACTCCATGTATAAAGCCATGTATCTGCATCTGTATAGCCAACCGCCTGTAGCGCAAGTCCATTGGAATCGGATAATATCGGATGTATGTATACAAAGCAGAAGGTATCCTGTCCCCAGTTGTACTGATAGCAGGAAGAAGCGGAGCAACCATTGACATCGGTAGCGGTCACGCAGTAGAGTCCTTCAGCATTTGGGAAAATCGTCTGCGTCGTTTCGCCCGTACTCCACACATACGTCAGCGGGGGCTCACCGAAACCTTCAGCGACCAACCCACCATTTGGATTTTCCCAGACATATACTTCACAGAACTCAAAGTCATCAAGAATGACACAGGTTGTATCACCACAGCCATCGGCATCAAATGCTGCCACACAATACGTCCCGGGACCCACCACAATCGTTTGTGTGGTATCTCCGTTACTCCAGAAATACTCAACAGGGTTATTTCCTGAATGAATTGCATTCAGCACATACACACTGTCATTTTCCTGTGTGATCGTGATGTACACAAAACATACGCCATTAGAATCAAATTGTACTTCCACACAATCTTCCCAGGTACAATTCGGGAATGTGGCAGTAACACAGTATTGCCCGGATTCCTGAGGAAAAATAGATTGCGTGGTATCGCCGGTAGACCAGAGGTAGGTCGGCGTCTCTCCTGGAGGGCTCCAGGCTACGAGTTCGTATTCATTGCCCGGGTTCCATTCTTCAAGAATGATGACCAGGCAGGAATCCATCATAAAATCCTCGCAATAGTTGAAGTCTGCCGTAAAGTCTTCAGATCCTGTGAAAATCTCAAAGTTTTGCGTGATCGTAGTTCCCCAGCAATCCACCATGCTGACTTCCAGCCAACCGTGGATATCAGGGCCAGGGGAAGCGAGAGATCCGCTGTACTGTCCCGCTCCATCGGTCGTCATGGTGATCATCACCACGGAAGAATCCGAAAACCAGGCGGTGGCCAGGATCACAATATCCTGTTCCGGATCGCCCATATCATTCGTCACCGTGCCGTGTACGGTCACACTCTGGCTGAATGCCAGGACCACGGAGGAAATAAGAAAGAGGGAACTGAGTAAAACTTTTTTCAATAACATACTTTTTGCGGTTAATTTAAGTTTCGGAATATGTTCTTTCAACCCAGTATACGAAGGATAAAGAGAAAAGGTTAGGGACGAAAGGGAATTTTTTTTAGTTATTTTGTACAAATGGCGACAATACCACTGGCAGAACGTCTGCGCCCCCGCAATATCCGGGATATCCTGGGTCAGGAACACCTTCTGAAAGAAGGCGCCGTCCTCATGCAGGCCATCCAATCCGGCAGGATCCCGTCCATGATCCTGTGGGGACCTCCGGGCGTAGGTAAAACCACCTTGGCACGCGTCATCGCCGGCGAAGCAGACCGGGCTTTTATTCCGCTTTCCGCCATCAACAGCGGTGTGAAGGACATCCGCGATGCCATTGAGCAGGCCAGGAAACAACGGTTCTTTGACCGGCCCGGCCCGATCATGTTTATCGACGAGATCCACCGATTCTCAAAATCGCAACAAGACAGCCTGCTGGGCGCAGTGGAAGACGGTACGATCACCCTGATCGGAGCCACGACAGAAAATCCCTCTTTTGAAGTAATCTCTGCCCTCCTCTCCCGATGTCAGGTGTATGTGCTGAAGGCGCTCGAACCGGACACTCTCCGCGCACTTATCCAACGTGCAATCACTACTGACGAAGAACTCAAAAAGAAAAAAATTGTCATTGAAGAAGATAGCGCACTCATACGGATCACCGGTGGTGATGCACGTAAGCTTTTGTCAGCACTCGAACTCGTCACGCAATCCGATGAGCCGGAGATTATCATCAATGATGAAAGGGTGCAAAACGCTATCCAACAGAATATCGCTTTCTATGACAAAGGAGGCGATCAGCACTACGACATTATCTCTGCTTTTATAAAATCGGTTCGAGGCTCAGACCCCAATGCAGCTTTGTACTGGCTGGCTCGCATGCTTCATGGTGGTGAGGATATAAAGTTTATCGCGCGCCGAATGGTGATCCTCGCTTCCGAAGATATCGGCCTGGCCAATCCAAATGCCCTGCTCCTCGCTCAGTCATGTGCGCAGGCCATACAATTTGTAGGCATGCCGGAAGCGCGTATCATTCTGTCCGAGACCGCTATCTATCTGGCCTCAAGTCCGAAGTCCAACTCAGCATACGAAGCCATCGCTGCTGCCATGCAGCTAGTGGAAAAGACCGGCCCCTTGCCCGTTCCGCTGGCACTTCGGAATACACCCACCAAACTCATGAAAGATCTTGGGTATGGGCAGGGATATCAATACAGCCATGCCCATGATGGAAATTTTGCTTTTCAGGAATTTATGCCCGACGAGCTAACCGATACAATTTTATATCAGCCGGGAACAAACAGACAGGAGTCCGATATTGCAACCCGACTCGCAGGATGGTGGGGCAAGAAATATGCATCCACTTCACAATAACAATTCGATCAACACCTTAACCCGTTACCTATGCAGGTTTATAAATTCGGAGGAACTTCCCTCGGCACCGCAGCACGCATGAAAAGTGTAGCTTATCTCATCACTCGCGATCAACAGCAAAAGATTGTGGTGTTATCTGCTGTATCCGGAACCACGGACAAACTCATCGGGCTTTCCAAAGCAGATATCGAAAGTGGAGAAGCTATCCTTCGCGACATGGAGAAGGCATATGCTGATTACCAAAAGGACTTGCTTACGAATGAGGCTTGTCTGGCCTCTGCGACAGAGTTTTTATCCGAAACGTTTACCTCCCTGCGCGAGGCACTGCATATGCAGAAAGCCAAAGATGAAAAATGGTTTGTTGCCTTTGGTGAATTTATTTCAACGTCGTTGTTCAGCCTTCTTTTGATAGAGCGCGGAGTAGATTCCGCCTATCTGCCGGCGCTCGATTTTATGCGAACAGCAGATGGTGAACCTGTTATACCTGTGATTACAGATTTGCTGCAAAAGGTGCTGACGACCATTGGCCCGAAACAGGTCTATGTGACCCAGGGATACATCTGTCGAAACGAAGATGATCAGATCGATAATTTGCGAAGAGGCGGCAGTGACTATACGGCCACGATTATCGGGGCTGCCTTGCGTGCGGATGAGATTCAGATCTGGACGGACATTGACGGTGTGCACAATAACGATCCCAGAATCGTGAAAAACACCCGGCCAATCGACAAACTGAGTTATGCAGAAGCGGCCGAGCTCGCATACTTCGGTGCCAAAATTCTTCATCCGCTGTGCGTTAGACCTGCTCGACTCGCTGCGGTTCCGATTCGACTGCTCAACACCATGAATCCCACAGCAGCAGGCATTCTGATCCATCAGGCCAATCCGATGAGCAAAGGGGGGGCAAAAGCAGTGGCCGCCAAAGATGGTATCACTGCCATCAACATACGGTCTTCGTACATGCTGATGGCGCATGGTTTTTTGCGAAAAATCTTTGAAGTGTTTGAGGTACACAAAACCTCAGTGGATATGATTACCACTTCGGAGGTAGCAGTGAGTCTCACTATTGATGACGACACGCACCTGGATCGTATCGTCACCGACCTACAAGATTTCGGGACGATCACCGTCGACAAAGACCAGACGATCATTTGCGTCGTAGGTGCTTTTGGGAAAGATGAGGTTGGAGCAGGATTAAAAATCCTGAATTCTCTTCGGGATATTCCTATCCGCATGATCTCATTTGGAGGCAGCGAAAGCAATATCTCTATTCTGATCAGTGCCGGACATAAAAAGGAAGCGCTGGAAGCCCTGAATGCCGGCCTTTTTGGACAGGATCAGGTAAAATAGTGTCTATCGTACCCGCATTTCAATGGCTTGCCTATCTTTAGGGCTTAACCATTTATATCATTACACAGATGTCGACAACACAACACCTGGCTGAGGATTTGAAATTTATTGAGGAGAGCACGCGGCAGTTTGCCCGGAGTCACATCCTTCCGCATGTAATGGAATGGGATGAATCACAGCACTTTCCTATGGACCTGATGCATATTCTTGGCGAACAAGGCCTGTTGGGTGTGATTATCCCCGAACAATACCAGGGATCCGGCCTTGGCTACCAGGAATACATCACCATCATTGGTGAGGTCGCTAAAGTATGCGGTTCGATCGGCCTCTCACTGGCAGCACACAATTCCCTCTGCACGAATCATATCTATACGTTTGGCAATGAAGAACAAAGAAAGAAATGGTTACCCGACTTAGCTACTGGTAAGGCGATCGGTGCATGGGGATTAACAGAAGCGAATACAGGTAGTGATGCCATGCGGATGCAATGTACAGCAGTTCGGGACGGAGATGATTTTGTACTCAATGGCACAAAAAACTGGATCACGCATGGGAAGTCCGGTCATATCGCGGTGGTGATTGCAAGAACAGGCGAGTTGCTCGACAGTCACGGGATGACCGCATTTGTGGTCGAGCGCGGAACGCCGGGGTTTAGGGCCGGTAAGAAAGAAAACAAACTGGGCATGCGCGCTTCAGAAACGGCCGAAATGGTCTTCGAAGATTGCCGTATTCCGGCAGCCAATGTGTTGGGTGAAGTTGGAGAAGGATTTATCCAGTCGATGAAGATCCTGGATGGCGGTAGAATATCCATCGGTGCCTTAGCGCTGGGGATTGCTAAAGGTGCGTACGAAGCTTCTGTGCAATATGCGCAGGAAAGACATCAGTTTGGAAAACCCATCGCCAGATTTCAGGCCATCAGTTTCAAACTGGCGGACATGGCCACGAAAATCGAAGCAGCAGAACTGTTGTTGCGTGAAGCAGCTGACTTAAAAAATTCCGGTCAGAACTGCACTAAAGTGGCCGCCATGGCCAAATACTATGCTTCTGAAATCAGTGTACAGATCTCAACGGATGCCGTGCAGATCTTTGGTGGGTATGGGTACACAAAGGATTTTCCTGTAGAAAAGTATTATCGCGACAGCAAACTGTGCACGATCGGGGAAGGGACTTCCGAGATTCAAAAACTGGTGATCGCCAGAGAAATTGAGAGAGGAGTGTAAAGTGAGATGTGCACACCAAAGTGTGTCGAAAGCATGTCAATACATTTACAAACTCCAATTACTGACTGATCACTTTCTCTACCCAGATATAATTGCCAACGGTGAGTTGAATGAAAATGACGCCGTATCCACTTTGCTCTAAAGTGATCCGGCTTACATCACCATTCTCCTGCAATTGAAATGGCAGTGGTCTCCCTAAAACGTCAAACACCTGAACTTCACCTCGTTGACTGTTTTTCCAGACGACAGCTACTTCCTGGCAGGTTAAGGAACCATGGATGCGGTATGGTTTTTCAGCTTTTATTTCAGGTTCTGATGTACTCGTTGTACCCACACTAAGATGCGTTCCAAACAATTCCAATCCTCCACGCTGATTGCCCACAATCACTTCGTACATCCCGTCATTATTCAAGTCTGCCAAGGTGGGCGCAGAACGGTACCCAACATCAATCTGTTCAAACATTTTATCTGCCAGAACGAATGGTTCGGTCTTTCCGTGTTCTATGTTCTCATAAAGTGACAGATAACCGGGATCCATTCCCGTGAGCATCACAAGGCCATTCGGAGTGCGTACAATACTCGGCGTGCTGTATTGCGGAAGGCCGATGGGAATATCGAAAAGCACTCGTCCAAAACACTGGGTATTCGGTGCAACTTTCACATCAGATCCAAAAAAAGCATCTCCCTGCACACCGACATTTTCAAAATAGTTCAGATTACTGCAACGCCCGAAATCATCCCCATTGCCCGTCCGCTCTCCGACAACCAGATCACCCAGCCCATCTCCGTTGATGTCAACTATCTGCGGCGTAGCGGAAACACCCACATTGATATCCATATACGGATATACCACATTGGCAAAGTCCATGGCAGCTCCGGCAAACGCCTGATTTTTGTAGAAAAACAATTTACCGTTTTGCTCACCGACCACGAGATCAAGAGATCCGTTTCCATCGATATCACCGAACGCAGGCGCATAATCAAAGGTGGGCAAATTGGCATACTGCGCCATTTCCAGGAAATCATCATCCGTCAATTCGAAATACGGTTGACTCAGTGAACCGCGATTTTCAAAAAGCCATAGTGATGGAATACGTGTCGTTTCACCTTCCGAATACGCATAGCCGCCGACCACCATGTCCGGCAAACCATCGCCGTTAACATCTGCTACAGCAGGGCGACTATGTGAGCCCAGATCAATCATCCGATTTTGAAAAAAACCTTTTTCCGTCAGGTCATAATCCAAGGGTCCGAGTCCGTCATCATCATCGTATCGCCAGACACTTTCTCTGTCCTCTGTCAGCGATCTGGAGTTTACAGCGGCGAGAAATTCCGGTTCGGGATCATCATCTAACTCCACACTAAATGCGGCTACAAAATATGGTAAGTCCACCATCGTTCGCGCAGAAGGATACATGGGATCCTGTTCTGTAATCCAGGCATCTTGTGCGTTGAGGCCATTCAGTAAAAATACCAGCCGTCGCGAAGCTATGTCGCCTAACCACACATCCTGGTCACCATCGTAATCAAAATCCAGCGCCATCACCGTACTGCCGGAATGGCGTGGGATAATCGGATCTTCTCCGGTAAAATTTCCATCCGCACACATGTTCTGATCATCACTGAGATACACTTCCTCACTCAATTCATTTTCCAGGATTTTACCCCAGCAGTGATCATCCAGTAAAAAACGAAGTGAGTCTGTTCCCCAACCCGACTCAACAGACTGGTTGCGGAAATAGTGGATATAACTCCCTCCGGGCTCGAAAGCAAGTATATCCAAATCCCCATCGCCATCCACATCTGTGATCGCCGGAATATCATCCCATGAAGCATATAGATTGGTCAGCCCGCCTCCACCGGGCACCTGCAAATAGTCTTTGTCACGATCCGGCATCAGTGTAAAACTCCAGATATTGTCCTGATAGCCTCCTTTATACACAAGGATACCGGGGATTCCGCGATCGGATGAACTCGTAAACAGATCTTCTACGCCATCTTTATCAAAATCAGCGACCAAAACCCAGTCCACCATTTTTGGAAAAAAAGGCAGGTAGGTCCAGTCCATAATCCAACGCCCCGATGCAGGAGCACGTAAATAGGTTCGCAGGATATCACCCTGCCGGTCAAACGAAATCAGATCGGGAATACCATCGCGGTTGAGATCGATGTTGGAAAACTGCGGGGCATTAAACCCTCCGTTCCAATCCATCTCAAGTTCCTGCCCGTCGATCATCACCGGAAGATATAATCGATCCTGGGCAATCATTGAGCCGGTCAGCATGAAAAACAAAACCAAATGCAAAAAAGCAAAGCGTCGTATCATAGTCATGTAATCTTGCTTAAATGTAAGGCTTGAAAAGGAAAGGTCAGCGGATATACCCTGAAATCGGATGTAATAAGCTGTTAATTGAAATCAGGACGACATATATGCAGACTTTGAAGAAAACACCCATCCCGGTCAACTGGCGAGGTTTTGATTACAATTCCACAATGTGGCGACTCTGCCTGATGATCTCAGGACCACCACTGGTCATATCGACCACCGTGGAGGCTTCTTGTCGGCTGCCTTCGTCGAGAACGATAAAACTCACCTGCTTTTCATACCCACGGACGATGTCATCCGTATCGTTGAAGTACAACTCAGGATCTTCCGGATTTTCTACGGAACCCACCATTAAGGGAATTGACATTTTTTCCATCAACGCTGTCACGACAAGATGATCCGGAATACGAAGGCCTAATGTCTTGCGCCTGTTTTTTAAATACGAAGGCACCTGTGATCCGGTATTCATGATAAAGGTCACCGGCCCCGGAAGATTGCGATTGAGAATTCTGAAAACAGGTGTATCCCACTGGCCAAAAAATGCAGACGCCTCACTCAGGTCTTTACACACGATGCTGAACATCGCATCTTTGGGATCTATCTTTTTTAATCTGCAGATCGTTTCTACCGCATTCTTTTTATTGGGCAGACAACAAAACGCATACACTGAATCCGTTGGAATGATACCCACGCGACCCTTTTCAAGCATTTGCATGATATAATCCAGATCATCCGGATGCAAACCATATCGTTGGGCTTCTATGATCATGACGTCTAAGGTTGTTTCTGCACCAGCGGTGTTTGTAGTGATGCAGCTTTTTCAAGAAAGTGTGTCAGGGCTTTTTGTTTATGATCATCCAGTGGATATGAAATTTTTTCTGTCAGGTAAGCTGACTGCCACGGTTGTAACTGATGTTGTCCGGTGGTGAGCAATCGCAATCCGAGTGCACACGCATCGTCGAGCGCTTGGATGACTTCGCGAGGCACTCCCGGTCGTGCTACCCACACTGCAAATACCATTGGGAGTCCGGTGAGCGATTTCCAGGCAGAGGCAAGGTCATAGTGAAATGGAAACTTATTTCTGTGCTCAAACACTTTATCCCCAATCATCAGACAGGATTCCGCATCACCTTCATTTGAAAAATAAAAATCCCAGTCAACATCCCACAGGTCACGTGCCAGAATCTGTATCAGCTGATTGGAAGTGCGCGAATGGTCATCGAGGCGCACGGATGTGATTTGAGAAAGCGGAAGTTTACTCAGCAACATAACCGTCTCTACGGGTCCATCTGCCCCAATACAATATCTTCCAAGCACTTCATGAGAAGGGAGACTTGACAAAGCGCCTACAGGACACAAACTGATATCGGCTTCTCCACGTTTGAAAAGTTCAGCACATTGGGCTGGAGGTACATGGAAGAAATCAAATTCTTCTTCCAGACCGGATAGTGTGATGCCCTTTGAAAAAGGCCAGGTATTCAGATATTCAACGAGGGCAATCCGCAGTTTCATTCCTGTTCGTTAATTGATCGTAGGCAGCGCAATGTACCCTTTATATTCTTTATCCTCCTCAAAATCCTCATCACTCCAATCCTTCAGTTCGTGATATAAGGTATCCCGCTCTATCGGAATACGACCGGCAGATTTAATCAGACTGACCAGTTCATACGTACGGAGAGAAGGGGTTTGTTCTTCTGAACCGGCCATGCTGTAGATTTTTGTGGTATCATCAATGGTACCATCAAGGTCATCCACACCAAACGACATCGTCACCTGTGCCATCTGACGCCCAAGCATCGGCCAGTAGGCTTTGATATGATCAAAATTGTCGAGATACAATCTGCTCACGGCATACATCTTCATATCTTCCACCACAGTTGATTCCGTCAGATGTGACATCTCATTGTCCTTGTTTCTAAACTTCAAAGGGATAAACGTCTGAAATCCTCCGGTGCGATCCTGCAAATCACGCAGCCTGCGCATATGATCTACGCGATGACTGTAATTTTCAATATGTCCGTATAAGATAGTTGCGTTAGATCGCTTACCGGCTTTGTGCCACAACTCGTGAATCTCAAGCCACTGGTCCGCGTTGCATTTGTCATTGGCGATTTGTTCCCGAATTTCAGGATGAAATATTTCAGCACCCCCACCCGGAAGGCTATCCACTCCGGCTTCGACGATCCTGCGCACACCTTCTTCGTAGCTGACTTTTGCCTTTTTAAAAATATAGTGGTACTCCACCGG
>JAUHXV010000016.1 GCA_030426765.1 Bacteroidia bacterium
CTCCCAGGCGTCTATGCGATGCTAGCTGGCAATGGCGAACAAGTCCTGACAGCTAATGCCGATACGGATATCAATAGTAGTGATCGTGTCAGATGGGGCGTGGATATAGGCCAAATAGGTGAGTATCGAATCGGTGATTACAATCTCAACGGCGACTCTAATTACAATGACCGTGTCGTTTGGGAACGAAATAATGGAAAGTTTACGAGTATCGCCCGGGATTAGGGGTTTTCTCCGGGCAGAAATCTGGTTCTTGCTATGTACACCCTGCACTGGATAACATTCAGGTGCAGGGTGATTTTTTTTGCATACCGGATTAGAAACATGGAAGGATTGTCTTCCTATTGAGGTTTTCTATATCCTCATTGGAATACGATCTAATGCGGGTCATCTTTTCCGGTCCTACATTTCAACAAATCAGATCAGGATTACAAACCTGATCTTGTGAGGTATTCAACTGTAAATCAGCAAATTAATTGTATTTTAATTTGGGTGGTTGGCAAAGCCGAAAAACTGCTATATTTGCCCTCCCAATTTGCCTCTTCTCCCGATAAGGATCGGGACAGTTGGTTAAAAGACTGCCTCCTTAGCTCAGTTGGTTAGAGCGCCGGACTGTTAATCCGTAGGTCCCTGGTTCGAGCCCAGGAGGGGGCGCCCTGAAGGACTTCGTTCAAAAAGGACGAGGTCCTTTTTTTCTCTACGCCTACATGGCCGAGTCATGTAGGCGGAGCGAAGCAAAGTCCTGCATGGCGTACCACACCATCTTATCATTCTATACGACAGTTTTACTAAACAGCTCTATTCATGGCATAGCCATGAAGGCGGAGCGCAGCGCAGTCCTTCCTTAAATCCTGCCATGAAGGCGGAGCGCAGCAAAGTCCTTCCTTAAATCCTGCCATGAAGGCGGAGCGCAGCGAAGTCCTTCCTTAAATCCTGCCATGAAGGCGGAGCGCAGCGAAGTCCTTCATGGAATTCCCCTAACTTTCAAAACCAACTACCAAAGTGAGTAGCTATTGTATACGCCATGGATTATCCCAACCCCCAAAACCTGTCTTTCTACTATGTATATGTCTTATTCAGTGTTCGTGACAAGAAACTGTACATAGGGTTTACAAGAAATGTCTTCAAAAGACTAGCACAACATAATGAGGGTAAAACCAAAAGCACAGCGTGTCGTAGACCTCTGCAACTTATTTATTATGAAGCACATCTTCTTAAGAAGGATGCCCTAAGAAGGGAGTCTTACTTCAAGACCACTTCAGGAAAACGTTCGCTTCGTATCATGTTAAATAGTGTGCTGTCAGAGCTTGGATACTACCCTAACAACACAACCAAATAAGATGAGTAGTGTAGGCGGAGTGCAACGAAGTCCTTCACTACTTTTTTTGTGGCATCAACCACTACCTCTACATTCTTCAATCTCCTTCTTCAGGAAAATAGTATATCGGTCAAACGAATGATATTGAACGAAGGGTGCTGGAACACAATGAACTTCCTAAAAATACTTTTACCTCAAAGTATCGGCCTTGGACGCTGTACACGTATTTAGAATTTCCAGACAGAACTGCGGCAAAAAAGGCAGAAAACTATCTTAAGCAAAAACACAAAAGCTTTATCGCAAGATTAAAACTTGATCAAGGCTTAAAGAATTTCAGAATTGCTAAATTCAGCAAGCTAATCCTCACACGGTTGGAGTTTTAACTCGAGTTCAGCACCTTGTACAACTTCAAAACCATCCAGCAAGGTCAGCTGTGATCCGGCCATATATAAAACCTCTTTGTGCATATCACAATAGCGTGTAGAAGAAAGGTTGTTGGTCGCATGATAAACCTGTAGATCTGTTCCAGGATCATTAGTTGGTGTCAGGACATGTGAATACGCACAAGGGCTGTATAAGGAGCTCGACCAAAGCCCCCTGGAGAATGTTCCGGCATAGAGATAAGCACCATCTATATCAAGATCCTGCACCGGGCATAATGGAGCTCCATTTCCGTAAAACACCCAATCTCCTATTACATCGTCTCTATAATACACCCCAATGTCAGTTCCAATGTATAATCGGTCATTACTTTCAGGTTCATAGATAATCGTCCGGACAGGAATATTCGGCAACGAACCACTTTCATTTTGCCATGTATCTCCGCCATCCGGAGAGAAATACACCTTTTGATTTGCAAAATACCCATGGAGAGACACCCACAGGCGATCAGCATCATCCGGGTCTACCACAATGGAAGTAATCCATGCAGAACCTGGCAGACCGGAAGTCTTATCCTCCCAGGTTGGGGTAGCAGCAAAAGCATTATTTGTCCTGCGGATTTTTACATTGTTCGAAGCATACAGGCGGTTAGTACTGTCGATACCTTGTGCCAGGGATGTGATCACTCTGTTTTCGGAAAACCCTGCATTGAGATCCGTCCACCCCCCAATTCCGGCAAACAAAGACCGAAAAACATCTGGTCCTCCGGCAAACATGAAGTTGGGGTTTGTTGGGTCCAAAATCCAGGCTGCTTGCCAATATTTGCCTGTGGCAGGTGTGATATCGGTGAAGGACTGACCTCCATCATCACTCCTGTACAAAGTTATTTGATCGCTTTGATATAAAACTTCAGGATCATCGTAGTCTATAAGTGAATTGAAGCCATCTCCACCAAGTGAATGGGTGGCAATCATGACCGAGTCATGCCAGAAATTGCTCCCATTATCCTGAGTGCCCCCTGCAAAAAGGCCATCCAAAACATCAATGCCGTAAAACTGCATGATGCCTAAGCCCGTACTTTGATCTGTCCAGTTAAATCCCTTATTGGTGGATCGATAGACCCCACCATCGCTACCACAGTAAAGCGCACCGTCTTTCCATTCCAAAGCATGAATATCGGCATGTGTGTACTCAAAAGTAAAATTAAATGACTCGTTCCAAAATGAGCTGAGTGTCCATATCTCCGAAGTATCATTCCACATCCAGACATTTATGCCTCCGATAAGTACATGTGTCGAATCCTCCGGATCAACTGTAATACATAGATCGTAGCCACCCTGATGCTCACTGTCACCACCATTGACATCATAGCCAAGCACATTTGGCGAGTCAGACCTCAATGTAAAATCACTACCACTATTGGTGGATTTGTAAAGTCCACTAAACTGTCCCATTGTATTTACAGGCACCCCGCCAAAGAGCAAAAAGACATGCTCAGGTGCCTGTGGGCTAACGGCAATGGCTATACGTTCGTAAATGGAATCTACAGGAAAATCAGTATCATCATCAACCGCCCACATTGCTCCGGAGGAGGTGCTGATCCAAAAATGAGGCTCACTACCGCTGGGATCTTTTTTCGTTACGGCATACATTGTACTGGGTGTACCCGGTTTATATTCAATGTCAGTAAAATGGCCGACTTCCGGAATATCAAAGCTGACACCAGCGTCCGTGGATCGCCACAACCCTTCTGATGTAGCTGCAAAAAGAACATTGGAATTTGTTGGGTGCATCAAGAGTTTGTAACCGAGGACAAATTCTGATACGCCCCAGGAGAGTCCGGTAGTATTCCACGTGAGTCCACCATCAACTGACTTTAGGACACCTGTAGAATACGTATGACCAGAATCCCCGTCTCCTGTCAGTACATACATTGTGTTTGGTTGATTTGGATCGATAGCAATTGACGAAACCCCAATCGAAGGAAAATCATCCATTAACGGATGCCATGTCTCTGTTGAATCATATGACACCCAAAGTCCTCCGGCTGGTGTCCCGGCGAACACAATTGCGTCATTAGTGGGATGAAAAGCAAGGCAGTTTATTCGTCCGAGGCCACCATTCCAACCGTTTCCTCTGACGTGATCAATCGGACCTTCAAACTCCCAGGCTCCGGTGGAAGTACGGTCTGACGATCGCAATGCGCCGGTTGCCAAAAGACGATCTATCGCTGATTTCCTGCGCGCATTTATATTATACATTTCACCTGTCGGATAGACATAGCCTTCTGTTTCTGATTTCCATCGCATGTATTGTTTATATCCGGAACCTCTTCCCCTGTCATTTTCAGCATAGTACGCATCCAGATAAGCAACCGTCTCATAAAAGTTTTGATCAATGTGGGTTGAAATATAGTCTCGCGTACTTTGACCAAACATCGGCCATGAAATCAATTCACAAAGTGTGATACAAACTATAATTGATAATCTGTTTTTCATTTTTAAGAATGTTGCTCTCCTGGTCGGAACCACTATAGATTCACATTGGTTTAACAGGAATTTACTGACTTATTTTTTAGAAATCAGCACATGGGCTTATCTATAAATCTCTATCATCAAATTTGAAATATGTTGCAAGACATATTGACCTGAGCCTTCCAGATATGGTGTCTGACCAAAACGCTTTGAAAACTGGTTCGCGGGTAACAACATATTGTTCCCTATTCACCTATTCTTGCCTTCAACGCATCAATTTCTTTTTGCTGTCTAATCACGTGTAAGGTCAACTCTTCAATTTTTTCCATCATTTTCTTTTGCATATCACCGACCATAATTCCGTTTTCGGCTACCTCAGTTGCTGATGGGATTCCCGGCAGGTGATGGTTTTTCTTGATGGCAGCTTCCACTTCATTAAGCGGCATTAAGTAATAATCATCAGCAAAGACATAATCGGGCCATGCCCCTGAATCCTGGATTTTCAACTCCTCACCAATTATTTTCCCATCCACTGTTAAGCAATACCCTGCGGCTATATCAGCTGTACCAATAGAAAGAGAATCATCAACACGTACATTACCTTGTTCAAAGTATCCGGCTAAATTAGTTGCACCTCCTGTAGCAGATCCATAAACGGCAATACGTGTTCCAACACCGGTTCCGGTAGCCTCAGCTCGAAGCGCAGTAGCCTGTCCTGAATAACCGGCCCCATCTGCAATGGCATGTACGCCCCGATACCCTCCGGTAAAAACTCCGCCATACCCCCATCCGGCACTAGGCGTGGAGGTCCCTTGTATGGCTACAACATCCGTACTTCCAACATAATTAACCTGAGAAACGATTACCGGGTTGGTATTAAGACTTTCGACGCGAAGCTTGTTGGAAATCGGAGATGAGGTCCCAATAGCGACATCTCCGTCGCTTTCCAGCGTGAGATAGTTTCCCTGATTAAATAATTGTAACGAACCAGGTAATGCACTCGATTTTCCAAGAACAAAATGATCATTAAACGTTTGCAAGAATCCACTTTGAACGCCTGCCTTGTAAAAATGAACCAGACCATTTTCAGTACTTTCAAAACGAGCAACATTCATGGTATTAGTTCTCACGTCAAGTTGGGAAGATGGATTTTGGTGCCCTACCCCAAGGGATCCATTTATACCGAGTTTGTTAGTATCAAACTCTCCATAAATTAAGGGAGCTGTAGTGGAAGTATTGTCTATAATCAACTTATTGCTTCCAGTAGATCCATGACCTGCCTGATAACCAATGAACACATTTCCTGAATCTGTTGTATTAAACAGTCCCGCACCGCTCCCCAAATACGTATTCTGAATACCGGAAGTATTTGAGGCACCTGCAGAATTCCCTATAAACGTATTGGCGCTTCCTGTGCTATTTGATTTACCCGTTTCTTTTCCGATAAAGGTGTTTGCCGGACCCGAGTTGACAATTCCGGTCATTTCTCCAACAAATGTATTTCCATCATTATTAAAGAATTGAATACTACGCGCATCAACGCCAAAAATAATCTCGTTGTCCACCGTAAACTGCACACCGTCAGTTGCTCCTTCATACAATTCAACTTTTGTATCTGCATCCCCATCGATGAGGGCCATCACAGGAGAAACAGCACCCCAGAAAAGCTGGCCGGATCCATCTGTTTGCAAAATCTGATTTGCAGTACCATCGGATATTGGAAATCTAAAGGCTGTTCCAATTTGCAACTCCCCATTTATCCGGAGGATATCGTTATCAAATTCGCCATAGATTAATGGACTTACCGATTGGCTGTTTTCAATATATAACTTGTTTGAACCCGTTTCCTGAAAACCAGCTGAATGACCAATCGCCACATTTCCCGCACCTAAAATATTCAGCCCTAGTGCATTCGCCCCAACCGCAGTATTATCATTCCCCTGGAAAATCGTACCTCCTGCAAATGCTCCGATCAATGTGTTTCCTGAGGAGGTGCTGTTCAGACTATCCATATGACCTGCACCTGCATTTCTTCCCAGAAATGTATTGAGACTACCGGTGTACTGATGAGCACCAGCATTTGAACCGACAAAAGTATTGCTATATCCTGTAGAGTTATGATAACCGGACTGATATCCGAGGAATATATTATAGTTACCTGTTGTATCCGTTGCCAGATTTGACACCCCGGCATCTTTGCCTATTATGAGGTTACCCTCTATTTGAGCTGCATCAATACGAGCACTGTCAAAGACATATATGTCCTCATTGTGAATCGATATCTTCACTTGGTCCTGCGCTACAATCAACAGGCTCAGTAAGGAAAATATAATACATGTGAATACACGACAAAGTCGAAAATACCTGAACATAAAATGATGAAAAGCATTGGTCATGGAATGGGGTTTTTGGGGTACATGTCTATTTTCATACCACAAATATGAACTCATGCTAAACGATAATTCATGTGCGTTTATCGATAGGTGTCTTTAGGATGATTGTTTGAACTTTTGACTGTGTTATTCGCCAATCCGGAATGCGTGTAGCACCAAAGTTTAAGCTACTCAAGCAATGGAACCAAATACTCAATGATTCTGACCAATGGTACATAATTGCAACCATCGGCATAGTGCCCTGAGTAAGCACATGTATATACATAGTTCAAATTAAGGATATGGCATAAAGCGAACCACCATCTGCTCAGCCAAATGCGTCAACTACTTGATCAAGTGTTGCACAAAGCTGAATTCCTATATCTTTGAAATCACATAGAATTTCTATAAAATGATGATAAAGGCAATCATATTAGATGATGAACAGCATTGCGTGGATAGCCTTTTCCTTGATCTTGAACGCTACTGTCCTGAAGTACACATTGTGCACGCACTCACCTCCTCCAAAGACTGTCTCACTGCGATACGGAAAGAAAGTCCAGATTTACTATTTCTGGACATTGAGATGCCGTGGATGAATGGATTTGAGCTGCTGGATTTTCTTCACCCTATAGACTTTGAAGTAATTTTTGTGACCGCATATGATTCATATGCTGTTCAGGCTTTTCGGGCAAGTGCTGCAGATTATCTTATGAAACCCATTGACCGGAGCGACCTAATTGACGCCGTAAAGAAAGTTAAATCAAGAATTGAGCAGGGCAATTCCTCAACTCAAATCGATATGAAGACCATGCTGGATAATTACTTTATGGGTCAGAAGGTGCAAAAAATCATGCTTCCTGATAAGGACGGTCAAAAGTTTGTGGAGCTGGATTCCATCATGTATGTAGAGGCAATGAGTAATTACGCTAAACTTCATTTAATCAATGGGGATTCCATCCTTGTGACCTTAACACTGAAAAACATAGAACAAAGATTAGAAGGTGCTCGATTTATCCGTGTGCATCATTCATTTATTATTAACATGGATCATGTAAGTCAATATGTAAGAACTGATGGCGGTTATTTAGTTATGGCAAACCAAGCTAAAATTCCTATTTCACGATCCAGAAGGTCCGATATCAAAGAAATAATTAAAGCTGAGTTTAAGTGAGGGCAGATCCCCTGAATACAACACTCCGATAGTTCAATGGGTAAATGATGGGATTTCAAACATACCTCAAAAAGAAGATAATCATTGCTTTGTGGTGTTGTTTTATGTGTATGTACGCTGGTCGTGCTCAGGACAAACACTGGCATTTTGAAAATTGGGGTGCACCAAAGGACGATCCGGACATCGAATGCATTTCAGAAGATCGATGGGGAAATATTTGGATTGGCACAAGACAAGGCGTCTACAGACTGGATGGGCATGAATTTACCCCCTTGAATGAAATCATTGCAAATCCAGACATTCCCACGGATTTATTCGTTGCGGAGATTTTTTTTGATTTCAATGATAAAATGTGGTTCGCCACCTATCATAATGGTTTGTTCTGTTTTGATCCCCATGCAGAAACATTCAAGCACATCAGAAACAGGCTGGTTGATTCGATTGCTGTTCCGGGAAACCGAGTATACGGACTTCATCAGGGAACAGATAGCCTTCTTGTCTTTTCGATGCATGGGGAAGGAATCGCGCGCTATCATGAGGAAACCGACAGCTTTGAAGTGAAAATACCTTTTGTAGAAGAAACCGCTCTGATAGAGAAAAGGAATTTTCAGCTTATGTTACAGCCGGTCTTTGATCGATCCGGCCTTCCTGTGGAACACTGGTATTCTACACTCACCTCCCTGGTTGAGTATATTCCCAAACAAGACACTTTTATATATCATCACCCGAAAGGCGAATACGCCTATAATCTGGGTATCCGCCATGCCGTGTTAAATACCGATAGTATCTTCTGGGCCTCAAGCTATTCATCAGGATTGTGGTCATTTAATGCACACACGCATGAATGGAAAAATCATCGAGTTGTGCCTGGTCCTGACGCATACGACAATGCCTTAAATGCCCGAAAACTCATCTTTCTTGATGATCATCACATCCTTTTCACCGGAAATAAAACCGGGCTTATTGTCTACCACATTGACACAGACCTATTTACACCGCTTATTAAAGAAACAGGCAACACAAGTTTGCCGCTTGATGCGACCGATTTTTTCCGGGACTCAAGAAATGTCCTATGGATAAGTTCTCATAAAGGCCTCCTTGCATATAACATTACAAAGCAACAATTTGTAAAACGATATCTGGATGGTGACTTTATAGATCTGCTTAGAGATCCGGATGACCAGACGCTATATGCCCTGGACTATGAATTTCTGTATGCCTTATCCGGGAATGGGGAAATACATAAGACTAAAATTCCAAGGCTATATAATAAGTTTGATGTAAGCACCGCGCTTGCTTTTGATAGTCAGGGTGATCTATGGGTGGGTACCGAATATGGTATATTTCGGTACAATAAAATATCTCATATTGTCGAAGAGGTGCTGTCCAAGCAAGCTGTGGATATTCTGATGAATAACACCTACTTCAGAAGTATGCAGATCGACCATCATGACAGGATATGGCTAGGAAGTCAAAAAGGGACAATCCTGCGAATTGATCTGAATGACAAAAATGTTCATGTTTACGATAAAAATCCAAATGACTCAAGGACTTTGCAACATAATTATGTCACCGAAGGACACTGTATTGATTCACTAGGTAATGTTTGGTTTCGAGGGGAAACCGGGATAAGCTATTACGATCAGAAAGAGGATATTTTTACTAATACACCGGATGTCTTTACCGATCCTGAAGGACTGGTCATTGAGGATGTAGAAGCCCTTACGGTATCACCAGAGGGTCATGTGTTCTTTGGGGTGAAACTTAATACTGTGTATCAGTTCTTATCCCCTCAACTCGACAAGCCTGTAATCCGCCGAGTAGCATTAGCACGTGCTTTACCCAATACGCAAATCCGGGATATGGTATTTGATGAGCGAGGCAGACTCTGGATGTCATGTGATGCGGGGATCGCTTGTGTGGATTTTGATTCGCAAACAGCACATTTTTATGGCATTTCAGATGGAATAGTTAATACAAATCGTTTATATCTCGATTCAAACCAGGACATATTAGCGTCTACTGACGGTGGGTTTTATCGCTTTCACCCGGATAGTTTGACCCAACATGAAGTTGCCTCAAAGCTCATTATTCGTCACTTTAATGTGTTTGACAAGCCCTATCTAAATGAAGCAGGAAGAAAGTTAGAAAAAGGAGATACTGCGATTCTTTCATACAGCCAGAATTTTTTTTCATTCTCATTTGCTGATGTGAGCTACCAAACAAAAAAGAAATGGAAATATGCCTACAAACTGGAAGGACTTGATGAAAAGTGGGTTGAATCAGGGTTTAGAAGTTACGCAGCATATACCAATATTGGTTCAGGAGAATATTCCTTTAAAGTACGCGCTCAACATTCAGATCGTTCGCAGTGGACGGAACCTGTGGATTTTCTACATATAAAAATATTACCCCCATTTTGGGAAAAGCCTTGGTTTATATCTTTCTCAATAGCCATCTTACTAGCTACCATTTATGGGGTCTATCGATACCGCATCAAAGCTTTAAATACTAAGCAAGATCTAATCATTTCTTTCAATAAGCAAATTGCAGAAACAGAAATGAAAGCGCTCCGTGCCCAGATGAATCCCCATTTTATGTTCAATGTTTTAAACGCGATCAAATTAAATGTACAACGCAATAAGCAGGATGACGCTATTGATTTCATCACTGCATTTTCAAAACTCATGCGCTCGGTCCTTCAAAACTCAGAAAAGAAAAACATCACCTTAAGTGAAGAGCTAGAAGCACTCAACTTATATATCAGGATTGAACAAAAGCGATTTAAAACAGAATTCATTTATACTTTCAGGAATGAAGATCCGATTAACCTCAGCACAGTTATGATTCCACCACTGTTACTGCAACCCTACGTGGAGAATGCTATATGGCATGGCATTATGCACAAGACTGAAGGGATTGGCAAGTTAACCATCGTCGTATCAAAATTCGAGCAGGGAGTATCCGTCACTATAACGGATAATGGAATTGGTCGAGTCAAAGCCTCGACCATTAAATCAAAGTCTGCTATGCAGAGAAAATCTATGGGAATGAAAATAACAAGTGACCGTGTTCGGTTATCTGAACAAGCCATCCACGTGCATGTCGATGACCTTTATGAAGGCACCCATCCTTCCGGGACTCGTGTCGTTATTCTCCTCAATAAGAAGTTGTAACATCCAAATGTCCTGCAAAGACATTTCCTCACCCCGAATGTAGTACGGCTCAAACCAGCAACATGGACACACCAATCCCAAATTTGTGACAACACGTCCCTGGCTCGATGTTTGGTCATTTATATCCATCTCAAATGGCCAATAGCAGACTGAAACCTACCCGAAATTCGGACATGGTATAAACGCACTTTTTAACATTTAGTATCTTAAAATAGCTTGTCTGAGCCATTCCGTTTAAATATCTGTGCGTTCTATTTAGCTTATATTCATATTCCGATCTGCTGATGGAGACTCTATCTCACCCCCCCTCAGGAATTTTAGTATTTTGATGAATATAAATTCGTACCCTCTGCAGACAACTAGCCAAATGCGCAATCAAACAAAGGTGAATCAGGTGTTCATGCCAACATTTCGCATGGCCATAGTATTCCTGGTCATCTGCACAACGCTTATTGAGACCGGTTACAGTCAGACCCAGTCGATCATTGATAGTTTGGAGCAGGTCATCAAAAACAGCTCCGGCATAGCCAAAGGAGAGGCGCTGGCAAAACTGAACGAGCAAATCAAGTACACCCAACCTAAATATTCCCTGGAAGTTTGTTCGGAACTCATTGAAATTGGAAAGCAACAGGGGGATGATGTCTTGCTTTTAAAAGGGATGTCCGGAAAGTCTTTTGCCTATCTCTACCTCTATGAGCTTGATTCCAGCTACCAGCTATCCATGGAAGGCAGAGTGTTGGCAGAACGAGCCGGCCAACCAGATCAGGTACAAAGGTTCTATGAACTCATCACGCATTATCACCGGTATATCGGATCGATGGATAGCGCGTTGTATTACAGCCGGAAAGTAGTGGATCTTGGAGCAAATGAATTTATTCCCAATTTCAATTTAGGAGGTGTCCTTCGGGAGATGGGCAATCATGTTGAAGCATTGGAGTACTTGAATTTGGCACGTGAAATAGCAACCGAATCCGGCAACCCAACCCATATTGGGGCTGTGTATAATGTTCTTTCGAATTTATATCGCGATGTGGGCGATATTGATAATGCCATAAAAAGCGGGGAAAAATTTCTGGAGATCATACGAGAAACCGGGCATACACAGGGCGAGTTGTCTGCTTTAATCTTTCTTGCAACGACCACAGATCTTCCGCTGGAAAAACAAATTGACTATATCCAACAAGGTCTTGAGGCAAGCCGAAAGTATAACAGACCGGATTACCACTTTCAATTTCGGTTACGTCTGGCAACAACTGAAATCGCAGCGGGAAATTTTCAATCTGCCCTGGACACCCTGATGGTTTTAAATCAGATTGAATCCGATGCCAAAAAAACGGCCCTTCCTTCTCTTTTAGATAACATGGCCCTTTGCTATCTAAACCTGGGCCAATTAGAAAAGGCAGAAACATATGCGAAGGAGGCACTGGAGATCAGTAATGCCCGGGATAAATTTGAATTATCCACCAGCTACAGGACCTTGTTGGAAGTCTACAGCAAGACCGGTAATTATAAGGCCTACCATGACCTGATTCACACCTACGGGATGATCAGGGATAGCCTGGAACGGCAGAATCGATTAACGCAACTGGCGTACACGCAGGCGCAGATGGATGATGTGGAAAAGCAAAAGGAGATCGCCCTGCTCAATCAGGACCTGCTGCAGGAAAGAACGCGTCGGAACCGAATGATCTATGGATCGGCGATTGCTGCTTTCCTCCTCCTACTGATCATTTATTTCAGAACACGCGAAGCGCGGTTACAACGTAAAACCGCCGAGGAACTTAGCGGCGTAAACCGGCAACTCAAGGAACTGGATGAGATGAAAGGACGCTTCTTTGCTAATGTCTCTCATGAATTGCGCACACCACTGAGCCTTATCAAAGGCCCGGTTTCTCGCTTGCTCAACCAGGCGTCGATCGGAAAAGAGAATACCCGCCTGGTGGAAATGATATCCCGAAATTCTAACCAACTTGAAAAAAGGATCAACGAGATCCTGGATTTAGCCAAACTGGATGCTGCGAAACTGACCCTCGAGGAAAAAGATATCGAGATGGTAGGTTTTAGCCGTCGCTTGCTGGCCTATTTTGAAAGTATGGCGCAGCAATCGAATATCACCACTGAATTTGTATGCGTGGAAGCGGAAGTCAATGCCCTCGCCGACATGAAAAAGATCGAAATGATCCTCCACAATTTTATGGCAAATGCCATCAAGTTCACACCGGCAGGAGGACAGGTTCGTCTGCATTTTCAACAAAAAGACGAAGACCTGGAATGGATCGTGGAAGATACGGGTAGAGGGATTGAAGCGGACCAGCTGGAAAAGGTTTTTGAACGCTTCTACCAAAACCCACATAACAAAACGATTGAAGGCGGTACCGGAATAGGCCTGGCACTGTCGCGGGAACTGGCCCAGGTGATGCATGGGCGTGTATGGGCAGAAAGTGAACTGGGGAAAGGAAGTCGATTCTTTTTACGGATCCCTTTCCAGGCCGGACAGACAATAACGGGGAGCGACAACGGGGTGGAAACGGAAAAAATCCGCGAGAAAGCAGCGACCCCTGTTTTGACCCGATCCGCGAATGTACTTCTGGTGGAAGACAACCCGGACCTCCGCGAATATATCTCCAGTATTATTGAGAAACACCAGGTCCGGACAGCCGCCAATGGAATACGTGCATTGGAACAATTAGAAAAACAGGTGCCTGACCTGATCGTTAGTGATATCATGATGCCGGAAATGGATGGCTTCGAATTGGTGGAGCGCCTGAAATCGGACGAACGCTATGCGCACATTCCTGTGATCATGCTCACTGCCCGGGCGGCCCATGAGGATAAGATGAAAGCCCTGCGGATCGGAGTGGATGATTACTTGTTGAAACCCTTCCATGAAGAAGAACTGCTGACCCGAATCGATAATGCTCTGGCCAGGCTGGAAAATCGGAATGTGGAAGAGGAGCCGGATGAAGCGCCGATACATCACAGCCAGGTCTGGTTAGGAGAACTGGAAGCTATTTTCCGAGAGCACATGACTGATAGTCATTTTACCCTGGATTCTGCCGCCGATAAGATGCATATCAGCAAGCGCCAGTTACAGCGACGGATTAAAAAATTTACCGGTCTGACGGCTTCCGACTATGTCCGGGAGATCAAACTGAACCAAGCACGGGAATTCCTGGAGTCCGGACGATATGAAACGGTGGCGGAAGTATCTTTTGCCGTAGGATTCGAACACACCCATTATTTTTCCAATCTCTACCTGGATCGATTTGGCCGAAAACCGGTCGATTATCTCCATTGACATCCGACTAATCATCACTTTTACCTCCCCATCCCTCCTGCTAAAACCCTTGTAAGTCAGAGCCTTATAAAGGCATGTCACTTTTGTGCGCTTTGTTGTCACTTCCCTGCGCTAGCCCTTCCTTTAGATTTGGACACAACAATCCGAACAAGCAAAAACAAAGGTTATGAAACAGTCTTTCTTAAAAAGTTGCCTGCTCACAGTGATGATGGTCATGAGCAATCAAGTATGGTCCCAGGTAGGGATCAATACCGATAATTCTACGCCGGATGCTTCGGCTATACTAGATATAAAAAGCACGGAAAAAGGGGTATTGGTTCCACGTCTAACCAGTGCTCAGCGAACTGCTATTGCCTCACCGGCTACCGGATTACTGGTCTTTGACACGGATACGGAAAGCTTTTGGTTTAAAGGGGCCAGTGCCTGGCTTGAGCTCAATGATGATGTGGAGAATATACTAGTCGATGCAGATGGAGATACGAAGATCCAGGTAGAAGAAAATGCAGATGAAGATGTCATCCGGTTTGACATATCGGGTACAGAGCACTTTCGGATGCAGGCAGGTGGAAGATTAGAAATCCTTAATTCAGGTAGTTCGATTTTTATGGGGGAAGGTGCCGGCGAAAATGATGATTTGACGGATAACAAGAATATATTCATTGGAGAGCATGCAGCGAATAGCAATACTTCAGGCAATCACAATGTAGCTATTGGGAATGAAGCCATGGAATCAAACTCGACCGGTATGATGAATATAGCTATTGGTGGCCGTAGTCTTGAGAATAACACATTCGGAGGAAACAATTTAGCCATAGGATATAGGGCATTAGGGGGAAATACTACAGGCGAATTGAATGTTGCCATTGGAGAACAATCCGGACTCAAGAATCAAGAAGGTTTTATGAATGTATTGATTGGCAATCATGCGGGAAGTGGGTTCAATGTGCATGATAAAGAAAAAAATGTAATGATTGGATATCATGCCGGAAGATTTAACGAAGGAAACAACAATATTTTTATCGGATGGGCCGCAGGCGTAAATGAGCCGGGAGACAACAAACTATGTATCGATGGAGCTGGCAACGCAAATCCATTGATCTATGGTGAGTTTGATACCGGCCTGCTGCAAATCAATGGCACCCTAAATGTCAATAATGCATTCACATTTCCAACCATGGATGGAACCGGAGATCAGGTCTTAAAGACCGATGGAAGCGGAAACGTGAGTTGGGCGGATGATACAGACACAGATGACCAGACGTTGAGTTTATCAGGAACCAATCTTACGATCACCGATGGCAACACTGTGGACTTATCTTCAATCGACACGGACACCGATACGGATGATCAGACACTCAGTTTGAGCGGAACTAACTTAAGTATCACGGATGGGAATACGGTAGACTTATCTGCCATTGATACAGACACAGATGATCAGACGCTCAGTTTGAGTGGATCAGATTTAAGTATCACGGATGGCAATACAGTAGACTTGTCTGTCATTGACACCGACACGGATGACCAGACACTGAGTTTAACTGGTACAAATCTCAGTATTGCAGATGGAAATACAGTCGATCTGTCATCGATAGACACGGATACAGATGACCAGACGCTATCAATAAGTGGAAACACCTTAAGCATTGAAAATGGCAACAACGTAATTCTCCCGCCGAGCACATTAATACAAGATGCAGATAATGACACAAAGATACAGGTAGAGGAAAGTGCGGATGACGACAAAATCCGATTTGATATTGGGGGTACGGAATATTTCAGGATGGAAGCAGGCGGTAGAATCAGTGTACAAGGCAGTGGAAACTCGGTTTTCCTGGGGCAAAATGCAGGCCAGAATGACGACCTTTCCAACAATGAAAACGTATTTATCGGGAAGGATGCTGGATCAACGAATACATCAGGCTATAAAAACACAGCTATCGGTCAAAATGCACTAGGCGCTATGACAACCGGATATGAAAACTCGGCCGTAGGAAAAAATGCACTTAGTGCTCTGACCTTTGGGTATGCCAATAATGCACTGGGTTCAGGTAGCCTGAACAGTTGCACAACAGGGAGCACAAATGTTGCCATAGGCGCATATTCCCTTAGCAAAACAACTACCGGATCAGGTAATGTGGGAATAGGATATCAAGCTGGTTTTTGGAATCAGGCCGGAGGTTCAAATGTATTCATAGGCAGGGAAGCCGGAATAGGTACAACCGGGGTCAATAAATCAAACAATGTAATCATCGGAGCGAATGCAGGACATGAAAATGATGGTAGCAGCAATATATTCATCGGAAGTAATGCGGGATATTTTGAAACCGGTAGCAACAAACTCTACATCGAAAATTCAAACTCAAGTTCACCTTTGATCTACGGCGAGTTTAATAATAATATGGTTCGAATCAACGGCAACCTGGAAGTGGATCAGAAAATCGAAGCATATGACAGCGGAGGGCTCGAACTCGCTTCCGATGAAGGGACGACGCGACTACATATTCAGAATGACGGAAAGGTAAGAGTGGGTTCGGGAACAGGTGCGTCAGCCATCACAAATATTATTACCAACTCACAAAATATTGACCTGCCTAATATCTCCAGTAATGATACCTACTTTGGAAATTATACGGTGAACGGTGCGACAACAAATTCTACAGTCCATGTTTCCCCCGGACATGATCTGTCCGGAGGTCTGATCATCGCAAGTGCACGGGTAGTTTCGTCAAATACTGTGCGTATCAAATGGCGGAACACAGGGGGTAGTTCGCAAAACATGGGCAACACTACTTACCGGATCACGGTGATCAATTATTAAATCCGAAAACTGGAGTCATTTCAAGGCCGGATAATGTATCCGTTTAAAAAACACTACCGAACCTGACACCCATTACTCATCGGAGGTTATGGTTTTATGAATAAGAGAATTTTCAAAATTTCATTATCTTATGACTTGATGGTTGGAATAGCAAGAATGTATTCTATAGTACACAACATTTTTCCGGAGTAATGCTAAATAATATACTCGTTTTGCGTCCATATTTCGTACTTCTATTCTTTTCACTCACATGTGTTCTTCTGTTTACTCAATGTGGAGAAGACGGAGATGACCCACCGAAAACCTTTAACCTGTTAGTCGTTAATACGACCCCGTACGATCTTGAGATTTTTGTACAAGAAGATATTAACCTTTTACCAATTGCAGTTGAATTAGCAGAAGGAATAATGTCGACTAAGTTAGAAGTTGAACTATTCTACCACACCGGATATTTCTTGACTGCCTTTGATGACGATGGAATAGAAAAAGCTTCTCTGTTTTTCTTCCATACGGACGAAACTGAAGAAACCTACGAATGGATTATATATCCATAGTGATTACTCCACTTAAAAGAATATGGCTATCCTAATTCAATTGGAACGCAATCCAAGTCTACTTTATATAAAGAATCTTTTTCACTTCTTCATTTTCTCCTTGTACAACACGCAAATTATACGTGCCTGCTGGAATAAATGAATTCGATAGATTGATTTCATGTTTCCAATTTCCTGATGGAACCTGTTGCTCTGAAACATATATTGTTTCACCGTTCATACTCACCAGTTCGATAAAAACATTTTCAAAAGGGCTTTCTGTATATCCGCTGATCTGAAGGTTTGAATCTGTAGGATTTGGGAAAACAGATAGCGCCATTGCATCAGCTACCTCTTCCACGGCATTCACAAACTCCTCTTTCACCGTATAAATCTGGTCTGCCTGCAGGTTGGTCATGTACTGCACAATCCCTGAAGGCCATTCAATGATCACACTATCCACCATCACAGCATCAGCCAAACCAAAGTGAGGCCGCATATCATTCTGACCACAATACGCACTTTGCGAAGAGACCTCTCTCATCTGCCAGACAATCTGACCATTCAAAAAAGATTTTACCCTGATAATGGCACCAATTCCACTTCTGTTGGAGACACTTCCCTCCAGCGAGAATATAATCCAATGATGATCATTCCCTTCATTGTGATACAGATAGTTTACTTCATCCTGGCTCCCATAACGCGTCGTGGCCACCGCTAAATCCTGGAATCCGTCATTGTCATAATCACCAAACGCACACCCGTACGACCATCCATCATCTGTCACAACAGCACCGTCTGTCACCTCCGTAAATCCACCGTGCCCATCATTGATATACATATTGTTTTTCAACCGTCCACTTCCAAATGCATTCGTGACAAATAAATCCAGGTCTCCGTCATTGTCTATATCCGCCCAGGCACTACTAAAGGAACGCGTGATCTTTTCAGTCACATCAGAATCCGTAATGGAAGTAAACACCATATTGCCATCATTTCGGTACAATTGATTTCGAGATCCATTCGTGGCCAGAAAGACATCCAGATCCCCGTCATTATCCATATCTGCCCAACTCGAACTCATTGTGCTAAAAGATCCCGATGTCAGTGCAGTTGTCGTGACAGGTTCGAAAACCCCTTTTCCGTCATTTCGGTACAACTGCTCTTTCTGAGAAAGCTCATTCGTAACAAACAAATCGACATCACCATCTGCATCGATATCAATCCAGTTTACATTTCGGGAAGCAGACTGATCCGTCACCATAGCGCCTTCGCTGATACGCTCAAAGGACACACCTCCCTCATTTCGATACAGAAAATTCCTGCTGATTCCATCACTGTTGGTTACATAGAGATCCACAAGGCCATCATTGTCATAATCACCAAATGCGGCTGTCTCAGAAAATCCGGAGTTGGTGACCCATTGTCCTTGCGTCACTCTGGTAAAGTGGCCTGAACCATCATTGATGTACGCCAGGTTATGCCGGTTGTACCAATTGACCACAAAAGCATCGATGTCTCCATCATTATCTATGTCTGCAAACGTGGCTCCATCCGAAGGCTCTCCATCGCTACCAATCGGATCGTCTTCAAGTAATACAAATCCTCCGGTACCGTCATTGACAAACATGGTATTGTTTTGTCCGCCGGATGGTCCGTTGGAAATAAAACAATCGATAAATCCATCATTATTAATGTCGACCCAATTCACACTCCTGGAGTCTCCCGGCAAACTAGTCAATGGACTTCCGTTAATTTTGGAAAAGTTCTGACTTATCCCTATACACGGGATCAGTAGGCAAAGTGATAGTAAGATTGATTTCATGTCCTATTCTTTTAGCGATTATTGTTTACCCTTGATGGCAAGTAAAATGCCCATCGCATACAAACGAAATCAAATAAATGATCCTTTCTCAAAAAATTCTCTTAAGGGCACCATTCCATGACCCAACAACTGATTTTACATCCTGAGTGCCACATGTACATCAAAACATGTCGTTTGAACTGTGCAAAGGGTCATTCGCAGAGGATGATGTACCAGAGGATTTAAAAAGGCTAATTTTAAGTCCAGTTTTGATCCTGATGAATCAACGGAGAGTATTCAGACACCTGTTATTCTGGGGAGTTTTCTTCTCCATGAGTCTATTCAATGTGCTGTACATGTCAGCCAGTTTTTCTCAGCAACCCAGCTGGGACATATTTGGCAGAATGACACTCGCTCAGTTGACTATTTATCTGGTCAAGGCGATCGTGGTTTACTATTCCATTTACAGTATCATCCCACGCTGGGTCGAAAGTCAGCAATATGGCCTCAGAAGTAATCATACCGGAGAGTTTATCCGCAATCGCAAAACTACCTTCAGGTATTTCCTGGAATTTCTGGGTGTAGTTTTGATTGGAACCCTCATGATCAGAGTACTCACGCACTATGTCGTCTGGACCTACATCTTTCAGGAAGGTCCGGGTTCACTTAATTTTAACAGCCTTCTCGCCAGATATATATACTCTCTGTTTGATCTCATTCCCATTGCTTTAGCTGCGGTGGCGATCAAGTTAGTGCAACTCCGCATCACCACCTTAAAACAGGAATCAAAGATCGTGGCAGACAAACTGAAAACCGAACTACAGTTTTTGAAAAGTCAGACCAACCCACATTTTCTGTTTAATACGCTCAATGGTATCTATGGACTAAGCAGAAAACAGGATTCGAACGCACCAAAGGCAATTTTAAATCTTTCCAAGATCCTGCGGTACATGTTGTACGAAAGCAGTGCTCATACAAATCCGATTGGGGATGAACTCCAACTGATCGCAGACTATATCGCCCTGCAAAAACTGCGATTTCAGGACCACCTGGACATCTCTTTTTTCCAGGAAATAGATGACCGAAACACAGGGATCTCCCCCTTACTTTTACTTCCCCTGGTGGAGAACGCTTTTAAACACAGTCACGATTTGAATACCAGGATTGAAATCCATGTCCGACTCCACAAAGGGAAGCTATTTGCTTCAATTACTAACAATACCGATCAGGAAAACAGCACTGTTCATCAGGAAGATGGGATAGGCCTTGCAAATATCCGCCGGCAACTCGCGATTCTCTATCGAGATTATCAGTTTGATGTTATCCACAAGGACTCCATATTTGAAGTCCGGCTGTCGATTGATCTAAACGCTTCTGTCTATGCTTAAGTGTCTGATCATTGAAGACGAACCGATTGCGGCAGAGATCATCGCCGATTATATAAAAGACGTTCCACACTTGTATTTAGCAGGCATATACAGAGATGCGCTTTCTGCCTCTGAATATCTTACTTCCCATAATGTAGATGTTCTTTT
The DNA here is from genome assembly GCA_030426765.1 of Bacteroidia bacterium. Classification (GTDB taxonomy): domain Bacteria; phylum Bacteroidota; class Bacteroidia; order Chitinophagales; family Saprospiraceae; genus Opimibacter. The sequence goes on from JAUHXV010000016.1 coordinate 20,884, forward strand.
TGTTGACATCCATCTGCCGAAAATCAGCGGTATTGATTTCGTCAAAACGATTCAAAATAAGTACCAGGTTATCCTGACCACCGCTTACCACCAGTATGCGCTGACCGGGTACGACCTGAATGTAGTGGATTACCTGCTCAAACCAATTGAATTCAGTCGATTCCTGCAAGCTGTAAATAAATTACACTCAGCATCAAAAAAAGCGGCAGAAGCGAGTGTGTCAACTTCTGCGAAAAGCGATTTTCATTTTTTCAACGTAGGAAAAAAGCAGGTCAAGGTGATGATTGAGGATATTGTTTTCATCGAAAGCCTGAAGGAGTACATTAGAATCCATACGGCCGATGGGAGCCTGACAACCAAAGAAAAAATAGGAGAAATTGAATCCAAACTGGGACCGCAAAAGTTTATGCGCATCCACAAATCGTATGTCATCAATCAGGAAAAAATTGTGGCTTTTTCCGGAAGCGAAATAGACCTTGGTATCCAGACCCTGCCGATCGGAAGGTCATATAAAGCGTCCGTTAAAAAAAGATTGGAAAGTTAACCTGAGAAATCCCGGATTACATTTTGCCCGGCCGATCATCGATATAGCCGGACTTCGTTTTTACATTAAATCCACGCTTTTCGGGCATCGTACGGAAGATGATATCCCAAAAAGGAGAGGATACGCCATACGCCGCATCGGGCTGCTGATAATGGTGCAATGCGTGGTGGATCCAGAGGACTTTCAGGAAATTATTTGGCGGAGGAAAAGCATGCACAGAATAATGTACACATAGGTAGGTAGCATATCCGGCAACAAACCCTCCGGTAAACGGAATCCCGTATTCACCCAGTAAAAGGCGGTACACGAGGAAAAATAAAGAAGCCAACAGGATGCTCACAATCGGTGGCATGGCCAGTCGGGATTTGTCTTTTGGATAGTTGTGGTGTGCCCCGTGCAGCACATATTGCAGGCGCTCTTTCTTAGGGGAGGTTACTTCCATGTGGAAGGTATACCGGTGTATGAGGTATTCAACCAGGGTGAAAGCCAACAGTCCGGCAAAAAACAAAAGAATGCTGGCCCCGGGACCCATAATGCCATAATAGATCGTATAGCCCAGAAGAATCGCCCCCAGACCATAGAAAATGGTCAGCGGGTATGCGATATGTGTGTGGGTGAGTTTTTCTAAAATAGGGTTTTTAAATACCCTGTTTTCGGTGGCTTCTCCATGACCTGCCATAATCACAAATTTTGCTGCAAAGGTACGCAAAAACAAGGGCTGATGCAATAAATTGAAGGCGTTTGAAGCAGTCCTCGGAGCGAATAATTTGTTAAACGACCGACCTGTTGCAGACCATATTAAAAGGCTGAAAAGGGGGTTTTTCTCATTTAATCAGACTGGAAAGATCTTTATTAGCAACAACTTACACATATCAAAAAAGACGATATCAAGTCAGACAACGCACTATTTATACTTATCGTGAAGGCCTTTTCCCGATAAAATGATCGGGATACTCTTCGCCACCCTCCGCAGACGAGTAGCTTCTGTTTTAGCCTCTGTCACATGCTCGAGATACTCTCTTTGTTTGCCTGGAGTCAGCCCCTCAAAACTTGATTTGAGCTTCTTATCCGCTTTGAAAGCAGCAGCAAATTCTGCCGGTATGGCCACCTTCTTTTTCTTTTCGGGTTTTAACTCCTTTCCGGCTTTGGCCAATTGCATAGCCTCTTTTATGTACTTTCGAATAAGTGCCGGTTTGATTTCTTTTCCCGATTGAAAACGCCATTGTCTCAACGCTTTCGTTTTACCCTCCTGCGCATTGATCAACACCTTGTTTGGATCTTTCAGAAAAACACCCTGGTAAAACCAAATGCCTACATAGCTTTTGAACGCACCTAAACCCAGTACATTTTTCCCTTCATACATATATACAGGTCCACCCCACTTTATGCCTTCCTCCAGTCCGCAGGAAAGCGCGAGCTCACGGAGCAGCGTTACTTCTTCTACCCAGGGTTTCATATCACTGATCAGATCAGGAACATTTGTATGTTTCGTTCGCATGGAAATTTCTTTTGGCTAAAGATAAAAATCAACCCTCCATTTGAGAAATGGATATAGTCACATGTCTTTGGATGGTGGAAAAAATGAGCACTCGCTTTGCTCATGAAACATCAGGCTTTATTGGCCAACTGACCGCAGGCCGCATCGATATCCTTTCCTCGACTCCTTCTTACGGTGATCATCACGCCTTTATCGCGCACGCGTTTGGCAAACGCATCAACCTGATGCTCATCTGCTCTTTCAAACGGAACGCCTGCCACAGGATTGTACTCAATCACGTTGACGCGTACCGGAAACTGACCGCGGCACAATCGCACCAACTTGTCCGCATCTTCAAACGTGTCATTAAACCCACGGAGCGCGATATACTCAAAGGATATTCTTCCCTTTGTTTGTTTATAGAAATACTCAAGCGATTCCATCAGCGCGGCCAACGTATTTGTCTCATTGATCGGCATGATCTTGTCGCGCTTTTCATCGGAAGCAGCGTGTAGTGAAAGTGCCAGATTGAATTTCACCTTGTCATCTGCCAGGCGTCGGATCATTTTGGCAATTCCGGCTGTACTGACGGTGATGCGCTTAGGTGACCAGCCCATTCCGTTTTTACTCGTGATCCGATTGATACTTTCCAGGACAGGCCCGTAATTCAACAAGGGTTCACCCATTCCCATATAAACCAGATTGGTCATCGGATACCCAAGTGCGTCCAGACATAGTTTATTGGTGTCATACGCCTGGTCGTAAATTTCTGCCGCAGTGAGATTTCTGATACGGCCCATTTTTCCCGTGGCGCAGAAACTGCAAGTGAGACTGCATCCTACCTGAGAGGAAACGCATCCGGTAGCACGTTTTTCTTTGGCGACAGGAATCATCACCGCTTCGATCTTGTGCCCGTCATGCAGGACGTACCTGGACTTGACGGTTCCATCATCACTGTGTTGGCGAAGGTCCAGCTGAATGCTATGATAGGTGAATACCTCGCTCATAGCCTCTCTGAGTGCAGCCGGCACATTGGTCATATCCGCATAGCTTCTCGCACCCAGTTTCCACATCCATTCATACACCTGTTTGGCCCGATACGAGGGCTGGCCGATCTCCGCAAATGCATGCTGGAGATCAGAAAGAGACATCGTGCGCAGATCTTTTTTAGGCATAACTAAAAGGAAGTCAATTAAAAACAGGTCTGACGGATCAACTCCAGCCAGCTTCCTGAATGTAAAGAAGTCCCGACAAAGATAGAAGGAAAGAATCAGAAGTAATTTCAGGCCACGAAAAGAAAAGCTGCGTCTCCCGGATGAATCAATCGTGTGATACGAAAAGGTATCGACACTTCGATTCAGGTTTATCGATATTCCGGCGCGCTTATTCTTCGAGGCTGTTGAGCCCCATAAACGTCAGTTGCGCGCCGTTCGTATTGACTACATCCCGACCAAGACTGGAGGAATTCAGCCTGAAAAGACAGCTCTGGAAAATGAGATTGGCCGTAGCACCGGTGGAATAGACAGCGGCTCCTATATCCAGCGCAAAGTTTTGTTCAAAGACGACATTAAAGACGGTACCCTTACCCGCATTCCAAATACCTGCACCTGTATCCTCACCGGGCTGATCTGCATGTCCAAAATGTATGGTGAGCCCATCAAGGACACATTCCACACATGAGCTATCCAGCTTCACTACATGATAAGAATTGTCCCACAAGGTATCGGGCTGATTGATATCACCGCTGAGCAAAACAAGTTCAGGATCGGCAGTGCGCTCAGCTCTATCCTCCTCTATCCCCAGAAAACCTCCGTAAATTTTTATGCTATCCTTCAACACAAAGCTGGTATCCCTTCGCGTCAGATGAGGGGAATACACACCTTCCGCCACCCAGATTTCCTGTACGTTTTCATATCGTCCGGCAACATGCATGGCATCGAAGAGTTCGTTGAATGCATCGTCCCAGGAAGTGCCATCATTAGCCCCGGAAGCATCTGTATCGACAAACACATAGGGTCCACCCGGCCAGATACATGGGTTTTGAAACTGCACTTCACTCACGATTACGCTATCGCAATTGTCACTGTTTACATACGTAGTGGCATAAAATCCTTCTTCACTGACCCATTCACCATTAATCATAATCGAATCCCCTTCACAAAGTGGTTGCACGACAGTATCGATACTTGATGCATGCACTGTAATCCAAACAGAGTCCACTGCCTGACATCCGAAGACACTTGTCCCTTGTACCCAGGCGTACTGGCTGACATCCGCATATACATTTGAAAACCTGCCAGTTGGATTGCCTATGATAGTATCAGGCCACCATAGGTATGTATTCGCGCCATTGGCTTCTACAAAAAGAATCTCATTGTCACAGCCCTCGACATCCTCTATAGCCTCTACTGCAGGGTGTGGTTTGACCGTAAATGGAAAGCTGTATGCTTCTACATTGAACTCTTCGTTTCGAACCTTGATCAGAATGGTGTCTAATAGAAAACTTGTGTCTAGTGCGATGGCTATGGGCCATTCACTCACGGTGGGTTCCAGCAATTCATATGTAGCGCCGCTATCCGTGGAGATATAAAGGTCCGCGGATGAAAGTGAAAACAAAAGTACATCTATGAATGCGGTATCGCCAAGGCAGAAAACATTTTGATCCGGGGAGACAAACTCAATCTCATGTTTGGGAATAATGTAAAAGGAATCGGACTCAACCTCTTCTTTATTATCTACATAGTCTGATCCGACAATTTTATAATAATAGGTGGTGCCCCAGCTTAGTACCAGGGAGGCTGAATCCTGGAAAATACCATTGGACTCAAAAATCTGGTTGTCCGTTGATAGCAAAATGTCAGCATACTGGACACCACATCCCCCCGGATCATCCGTCACTGTAAATTCAAAATTAACCGTATCCGTGTACAGGGTATCCGGCAAAGGCTCCACCAGTGATTCCGGTGCGAAAGCATCAATCGTATTGACCCAGGTATTTGTTAGTAACGGATCATTGACGTCAAACACAATAGACGCCTGGTGCTCAACCAGCTCGCCGGTCAGTGATGTACTTTTCGGTCTGCATGTAAAATTGATAAAACCTTCTCCTGAACCCGTGAGGGTATCATTGACAGGAAGGAATCCCGCAGTGGGGTCAGCAGGAGGTTGTCCGGTCACAGGGTCAATGGTTTCCATCAACCAAAACAGTCTGCTATTGGGCAGGTCAAGTCCTGCTGTCACATCGAGTTTAAATCCATATTCGTCTGTATAATCCAAGCGCTGTTGAAAAAATGAGGCGTTGTCCGGCACCTGAATAATCTCACTGCCAAAACCCATGGTACCGAGTCGAAATGAAAAGGGATCAATATCATCGTCAACAGGTACGGTAACATAAACAATCGCTGCATTCGAAGTGGCAAATACAGGGTCGTTTTCAAAGCGGATCGTGTAGTCCATTTCGTCGTGCACAGAGACCCACCTGAGTGAATCATAACCAGTTGGGCCCGTGATGTCATTCGGGTCACGAGGGCAACTTTTTACAGCACCTGTCTTGGTGAATGCTTCAGTATCCACACAACCGGCGCTATCAATGACGAGTGCCACCTGTTTGATTTTGGAGCCTGATACTGTGATTGAGCAATCGTCATCCGAACCTCCGGAGCCTGTTGACCCTAAGGAACCGGGACCTCCCCAGTGACAGGAATAAGGTGGCGTGCCTCCGGATGGTACTGCCGTCAGTTTATACGTAAAAATGGGTCTGTCTCCACATTGCAATGGAAATGGGCTGATACCTTGTAGTGATGCTGAAATACTCACCGACAGCTTTCTCCCAGGCCATATTTTTGCCGCTTTGACATCCATACACCCTCCTTCCTTCAGTGATACGGTGACTGAGTAACTACCAGGCTTCAGCCCGGAAAGCACCTTGGAATTGCCTCCTATCGGCTTCCCGGTGGATGCATCCTCCCACTTATAATCAAAAGGTCCTTCAATACCTTCCACAACCACCTCAATTCGTCCGTCTTTGCGCCCTTCACATGACTCATCCTGCTTCTTCAAGGATACCTGGCTGAAACAAAGCACAGGCATGCAGATGAGAATAAATATGCTGACAGTTTTCATGTTAATTCGATTTGACGGTTCTAACAAATTTGAACAGCTTGAAACCCATCGCCGTATTTAGTTCGTCCATGAGGTCATATACGTCTATTTCATACGAACCTGCGATGTATTTTACCATTTCAATTTCTGCTCTTTCCACAAACAGATCTCGCGCTAACGACATGTCTGAGGCAGAAACCTCTTTCTCTTCCAATACACCGGCAATGGTTCCAAATAATTTTGCGCGATCAAACTTCTCTACTGGTTCGATTGTATACTTTCGCTCTAAATTGGCAAGTCGGGCCGTCCCGCCACCCTCTCTTAATGAAGTAATGGCCTCAGTTTGCAATAATCCGATTTGCTTCAAGTCCATTGCTTCGGGATCATTCATGAATGAAATGTGCTTCCATCCTTGCCCTGTTTTTTTAAAAATGGCTGTACTGGGCATGATATAAAATTCTGACTCCACAGTGTAATGGCAAACAATGAACTCCTGATTATTTTCCTCCTGTACCCGCATTGTTTTGTCAAGTTTAACTTTGTTTTTTCGCAGATACGATTGCCAGGCAGTAAAATCGCTCTCAGCAAAGCCACCCCAATCCTCCGCCAGAAAAAAATTCCGATAGGCATTAAAAGAACCAGGATTAAAATATTGTTTGAACAAACGGATTTCGAGTGGGTCATCTGTCCGCACCGGGTCGAGATAGGACACGTCCTTTCCATCTGGTTGTATATCTATGATTGCCATCTGATGGGCATCCGTCTGTATATACCCTTGTCCGGAAACAATAAGATATTGACTCATAAAAAGCAGAATGTACAAGCTTGTCCTTTTCATAATATTATTCATTAAACTGGTACAATGTCAGTGGATTTGATGTAAATCCTTTATAAATGACAACTTCTTTAGAAAGAAGATTAAACAATGGTTCAAACTCCCCCATATTGTTTTCATTGACGATCACTGCTTCCAGTTTAAGTGTTACAGGAAGCAATTTGGAGGAAGCTACTATCTTCCGTGCGGCAACATTAAAGTCTAAAAAACCTTTCAACGACACTGCTGCACTTCCGCTGGCCTGCAGGTTAAATCCTGTACCAGAGAGTAGCACTGCGTTGAATCCTACAGCACCGCTAACACCAATTTCTATTTGCGGACTGTTCAGCATCCAATCACTATTTTCAAGAGATTCATCTGCTGTCATTGACAAGTGGAGTGTTGCAACCAATCCCAATTCAGCATACACCTCACTGCATACACCGACACCCGCTACAACAAAATGTCTGGTAAACTGCGGATGAAAAATTCTCCCGGCAATATTGACTCCAAGATCTATGCTACAGTCTTCTTTTATCCCCATGGAAGGATCGCCATATTTTTCAACCTCCGTTTCCTTCATTACCACGCCAAAATTTCCTTCAAATGTAAATGGACTAGTATCCGGACAAGCATTTGTCGGAGGACCTCCAGGTGCATTGAAATCAACATCATCAAAGTTTAAACTTTCTTCCAGATCTTGCCAAAAATTGACCAGATTTTGGGCTAAGGCAGGCAATCCGGAGGTTGATTCAACAGGAATTTTCCGCACAATTGAAACATAAGGAGGATCGTTAAATGTTTCACCGGCTATATAATCGGATTGCTTCCCTACAACCGTAGCTACATCCTCGACAATCTGATTATCCTCTCCATCGATTGGCAACGGAGTTAGATACGTATCCTGTTTATAATCCGGTATTCCATTAGCAAAACCGCCCTCATTAGGAATAGCTATCAAATTTGCTTTCCATTCGACCGGATCATTACTGATCAGATATAATGTTTCACCAGTATTGGCTATTCGGTTGGGATTGTTTAAGTCTATGACCCTAAGATCCTTCACTCCACTATTGACTGGCAACGTGTCTGTAAAATAGCAGGCAGTATCACTTTGATTGGATACCCGTACAAGTAGCTTTCCATATTCACTGCCCGGTGTCAGCGTCGCCTTATTTTCATCATTACTGTTAGGTTCCAGGGTGCACCCGAGATCGTCTCCTTCAAAACTCCAGGTCGTGGAAAAGTTTTCATCGTTATTGACAAGTTTTGCGAGCACAATTTCCTCTGTTCCCTGTACAAGATGGTCCGGCACAAAATGTATTTCACCAAACGACAATCCCACTTTGACTTCATCCGTTTTTTTCCAGGATAGATTGGCATCGGTGACCACTACTTTATACGTTGTTTCATGCTTCGGGCGAGCTATTGGGTTTTTCGCATTTGGATTATCCAGACCCTCTTTAGGCGTCCAGACATAGCAGCAATCAGGGCATGGGTCGCTCGACCCAATCATCACCCCTTTGTCACCGCAGGAAACGGTATCCGGTCCTGCCCATTGTTGGGCGATACACAGCTGGATGGAACCAATAAAAAGTACGACTAATACATATATCTTTTTCATATCAAGCGCTACTTATCATAATGAATTGAAAAACCCTGTGTGCCTACGATCCGCCCGATGACATAAAACGTCCTGCGACCTCCCGGACGCAATACACCCGGAAATCCATTCAGGTCTTCAGAGGCCAGGACCAATTGGGTATGACTGAGTCCATTGTAATAATCGCTCAGCGTATAATACACCGGATTATTATACCCGGGAGATCCTACCCGGATATATCTGTCCACGGCATCGGCATCTCCCCGATTCTCAACATCTACTTTTATTTGGAATAATGTAGTCGATCGCGGATTAAAAACTTTTGGATTAAAGTCCCAGTTAAGCTGAAGGTCGGGCCCCTCACCTTCGATAACCTCAAAACTGTTGCGCAAAGTGGCCACCCATCCGCCAGTTCGAATGCACTGCACATGATACTGCCCCATTGGCTGTCCCTCAAGATTAAATCTGGCCACTACGCGAACGCCATCCTCCAGTGTGATAAACGTATCCGCCGGAATAGAGAAATAGTTGAGGGAGTCAATAGACAGCAGATGAACTAATTCCAGATTGATCAGGTCAGACCCAAAGAGCTCCACAGTCGTATAGCCTTTATTCCCTCCCTGTCCGGGTGAGACAGACAGTATCTCCATTTGAAGAAGTCGAGCTAAGACTTCAATGGATTGCGGTGAATTATCACCAGCCTTAAAACCATTGATCATAATATAATAATACCCGGGCTCCGCATTGCGAATCATGATCTCCTGGTGAGGAGAAAATGGATGGTTGTACGCGTAGTCATGGTCGGCAGGCGTAGGTACAGCCTCGAACTTAATATACATTTGGTTGACCCCGATTAAAGAATCGCCACGGAGGGTCACGAGTATATTCCGCCCTGCTTCATCCGCATCCACCAGGATTTTATAATATCGTTTCACGTTTTCGGAGAGAAACGATTCTTCGGTCTGATCAAAGAAAATCTCTTTAATATCCACATTGGTCATATCATACGAAAAGCCATAATTATTTGCTTCATTCGACTCTGGGATGTTGTTTCTGGCATCTGTCAGAATGAGTGTATGATAGTCGTCATTTGTCACATTGTTGTACGCAAAAGGAACCGTCTTTGTCGTATGTGCTCCCGGACCTAAATTGACACTTCCATCCCAGATGCCGATTACTTCATCTGTCAGTTGCCAGGTGGTATCTGAAGACAGATATACGATCTCACGAAAAACTCCACTTGCCGGATTAGTTCCGGTATTTTTGGTTTCCCATGTGATACTGGCCGTTTCTCCTGCCAATACGCTATCCGGAACGAGGACGTTTCTGACAATCAAATCTGCCGGCGGAGGTGGCGTAGCGACAATAGAGGAAAGAAAAATATTATTACCCTCCTGATTATGTTCATATACGCCATTACCATGGTCAACAGAATAAATAATGAAATAATTACCAGAGTAATTGGCCGGTACAAAAACTGAAACTGTATCATTTTGCGTCTGCATCGATCCAAGAGGTGCCTTCGTCAGGCTCGATATGGAAACATCACCATGATCGATCACATTATTGGTACTGATAAAGATTTTATCCGTCCGCTGACCGGCCATTCCTGCACCAAAGTTCTTCACCGAACTCGTTATGGTAAAGTATTGCCCGGATACAATTTCTACCGGCAGGGAAAATGAAGTAGGCTGCAGATCCGGGTAAAGCGCCAGCTTAGTATGAATTTTTGTTGCTACACCCGACACCCGTATGGCATTTACATTATTCGACCTGTCTATATCCTCGTTAACATCCCAGCTATCCGCTTCAACGAACACATAAAAGTCTCCTGTGAGACCGTCAGGAACAGATAGATTGACAGTAATATTTTTTGATGCCCCCGGTCCGATGTGACCTGCGGAATAAGCTTCAGCACTGATGAGCAGGTCGTCGTCCTCGGAGAAAAGACTATCCGTTGAGAAGTAAAAGCGATCTGTCCATCCTGCGTAATACGTAGGTGCATCGCTAAGATTGGTTACAGTATAGTGCACCACATAAGACTCCCCTGATGTCAACGTGTCCGGCAATCCATACAAGGTATCAACGGCTATGTCTATATCCGGATAAGCTAACAGCACCACCAGATCACTGCGCAGTATATTGTTGCTTTCACCCGTTCCTTCATACACCACATCCGTCGCATCGCTGACAATGTATAGGTAATATTCATTTGGGTTCTGATCAAACTCCGATGCAAGAGAAAGCGTGTATGACTGAGCTTCGTTTGTATCCAGCAATGCCGTCTGTCTTGTTCCAACTGGCACAGCCGTCATTCGATTCCACGTCGGAGAGAAAGAAAGGAAGATACTGTCTGTTGCAAGGTCATCCAATGGCACATCACCTTGATTTGTCAGCGTATAAGACATCGGGAAAGCAATCCCAGCCTGAATAGTGTCAGGTGAAACCAAAGCGGAGGCTATCAGGTCCGGGTGCGGGGCTTCAAACACTGTGATCGGCGAAGCCAGGGTATTGTTGCTTTCATTGGATTCATGCACTACCTCTGTCACATCTGTTGCGACAATAAGATATTTGCTGCCAAACTGGTCCTGTGGCAAGTTTACGGCAAAGGTGTTCGACAACGTATCGGCAATATCTATTGTAGCATTACTGACGGTCCTGAACGCCAGTAAAATATCCGTCATGGTGGAGAGTTCGTCGTCATCCGACAGATAATACCGGTTTTTAAAAGTTCCTGTGTAATACCCTGGCCCCGGATTGATGAATTCGGTGGTCAGGTCAAATGTGCTCCCAGACATGACCATATCAGGGTGCAGCAAAGAATCAGGTATGAGGTCGGGTCGTGTAATGAAGATTGGATCTGACCTGAGTATGTTATTGTTCTCAAATTCGTACTCATCAATTCGATCATTATGATCTGTTACTACATATATATAGTACTCTCCTGAATAATTTCCAGTCAGTTTTACATCTACTGTTTTCTCACTATACGCCCCGGGCATCAGTCCCGGATTATGGTAAACATATCCAAGATGGGTCAGAAAATTAGTATTGTAAACAGGAGATTGTGATACATAGTATCTGTCAGTATGCGAAACGGTGGGTGAAGACCCGCCTTCGTTATTGATTCTGAAGGTGACCGGATAGGTTTGGTACAGACTCATCGTGTCCGGTGTGACCAGGCTATCCGGCACTAAATCCACGGGAGGAGTTAATACTACTTCCATGACATCGCTGAGTAACGTATTATTATCTTCTGAAGCAAATTCAAAAACGTCCAGCAGGTAGTCCGTATACACTTGAAACTGATAATCACCGTAAATATTTGAGGGGATATCTACGGATGTGCTCACTGTATAACTTGAATCCGGCAACAAAGCCCCAACGTGTGTTTTGGTAGCCAAAACCGCGCTTATGCCATCATCATTTCCAGGGGCGGGAACGAGTGTGATTTTATCTTTCCAGATGGTTTGCGTGGTCACACCACTGCCTAAGTTAGAAACCGTATAGGTGATGTTAACACTCTCTCCTGAGAAGGAAATCAGCGGTGATGTAATATCTGTCACCAACAGATCCGGTGGTGGACTCAGGGTGATATTGATTTGTGAAACACTATACGTAGTGTTATTGGATTCCACCGTCTCTTTGACACCATTGTAGTGATCTGTTTTGACGATGATATAATACAGGCCATTCGAGCCCTGTGGAATCACGACATCTGCACTATGTGCGTAGGATTGATCCGGGTTGAGCGAATTAAGGCTGGAGGAGGAAATGAGCAATGGATCAAAGCTGTTGTATGTGGGATCAGGGGATAAATAAATGTTTTCATACCAGACCCCGGGCACAGTACTTCCATCACCCGCATTTTTTGTCACCCATTCCACACTGATCGTCTGTTCTGAAAAAGCGGTCGGTGGAATAGTAATAGATTCAACCATCAGATCCGGTAGAAAACGGACAGAAAAGACTGCCGTATCTGAAACACTTTCTTCGTCACAGCTGCTGATGGCATGCACCTGCCACCAGTATGATGTTCCATAACTCAATCCGGTCACAAGCTTATTGATGATATTGACTCCACCATAAGTCGGTGAGACAGGCTTTTCGGTATTCATCGGCCAGACATACAAGTCGTATTCAACCGCATTGGGTACCGGAGCCCATGACAGGGAAACTTGATTTTCAAGTCCTGTGGTACCACTGACTGGATTGAGATTACCCGGACTTGAATTTAGTGGTTCCAGGTTTTCAATAGAATGGACGATCGAATCATTTTGACTATTCGTATCATCCATAAACGCAATCCAAACTGGCAAATCGTGGACGCCGTATGCAGAAACATCAAGCATCGCTGTAAACGTATAGAATAGCGTGTCCCCCGGTGGCACTTCCAGCGCACCAATATTTTCTGTGGTCACCTGATCGTTTAAATCAAAGTGCACATCAAATCCGGTCGCCACACTACTTCCCATATTCACCAATGCAATCTGGAGGACTTCCTCATCACTCAATCCACAACCCTCAACAGGTGTAACTACGTGCGACACTTTGACATCGAAAGGTACAGGGGTAAATTCAGCTGCTCCTATATCCGGTGGAGACGTTCGGGTGGTTCCAAAAATATCGCTGTCCAGCCCGGACAAAGTAAGTCCGCTTCCGTCCACGAGGTATTGTGCTACTGTCGGCGAATTCGAGGTAATAAACAAAGGATCAACACTTAAACTATTTCCATTTGACCCTGTCGCCCCTACATAATCTGCAAGGGTCGTATAGGGCGTATAGTCCTGAATGCAAGTTGCTTCCCCGAGTGTGAACATCAGATTATAGTCTGATGCAGCAGGCATAGTACCAAACCCATGGAAGGCTGGCCCATTCACACTGTATAGTATATTGTTGCGAATCTTGTGATCGTTGTTATGCTTCGTAAACAATGCTGCTGAACCGGTGTGGTTGTTGGCATTGTATACGGTGTTGAAATCGATGTCAACCTTTTCTATTTCTTCGATCACCACCGCATCCTGACCTGAGGCACCTGATTTGAATATATAGTTGTTGGCAAAAAGAGAAGGGGTTGAGGACGTGTTGTCTATATCCGCGAAATAGACCGATATATTTGACGAGGCACCAATGATGATGTTGCGTAATATACTGGACGGACCAATTCCCGATCGCAAATAAACGTCTATATTATTGGTAGAAGCGGGTATCACATGATTATCAGAAAAAAGTATAGCATCAAATTTTCGGATATATACACAATAGTGATACTTCCCTGTAAAGGTATTGCCCGATATCACATGACCCTTTTCATAATCTCCGCCAAAAAGGTAGATGCCATAGTATCCATGATGAAAATGATTGTTGAGAATTGAGATGCTATCCTCTGTGGTATTGGCAGAATAGATCAAATATCTGGAAGCTGAAATATTTTCCTGCGTTTCGAGATAATTATTGGTAATGGCAATTTGTGAAGACCCGTCCTGGATTTTAAACACATGGCCTTTGGTATTGACTAGTGTAAGATGACTAAACGTTAGATTATGAACATCGTTAAGTTCGACCAGTGCAGTTCCATTTGCTGTCTGGGTCAACGTGACATCCGTCGAGTCTCCTGTTTCGGAAGTAAAGGTTACATGATAACTGTATGACGATTTTGGGAAATTAGTAAGTAAGAGGGATTCCGAATAGGTACCCGGTCTGAAATTGAAGGTGACATCTCCCACGACACCTGCGGAATTCAAAATGGTTTCGACATCGCTCACCAGATTGAAATCAGGTGCAAAACCGCCAACGGTGTATACGCCCGAAAGGGAAACATAAAACGTACCCGTGGAAAAGAGATCATTTTCCGGATCGGCATCAATACTATCATTCGGCATTTCAGTCCACGCATCGATATTGTAGGCGACAAGCTCCTCAAATTCAAACGTCCCAACAGAAAAGGTATCGCATCCCGAGGTGGGCAAACTACCGATCCATTCTATCGGGCTCTGCTCAATCCCGTTGACCGTCCACCGAACCATTACATTGGTCAGTGTATTTCCGCCGAAATTTTTCAACACCAGTTGTACCGGATGGGAACCAGCCCCAAATGGAGTATGCGGGCCAGCAAACATAAAAATGCCGGCATCGTCATTGGGCAACGGATCAAATTCGTCAGCACCAATATCCGGCAAAGAATCACGTTGCGCACCATCGATGTCATGCGTAATACCTGCTGATGGATCCCCGGCTTCATTTAGAATGACAAGAAAGGTATGAAGATCTGTATCGGACATGAAGTTGGGATCAATTTCTATCGAATTCGAATCCTGTTCACTCGCAGTTTGCCAATCAGCGAACGTGGTTTCAGCACCACCTCCGTTCCAGTAGCCAAAAGTAGACCCATCGGTATAGTAAGAATTGTGATCTGATTCAAAATCGGAACTGCTGCTTATATAGACGGCATATCCCACACCCGCATTTTTAGTCGCATTATTCAATACATGCACATTTGGGCTGCTGCTTACGTATATCGGAGATGTATTGCTTGCACTTGTGTTAGTAGAATAGACAAGGATGCTATTATGAAAAATATCATGGTACGCACTTCCGGTCAGATATATCCCCCGTGCTACACTGGTTCCACCTATGCTAATAAAGTTATTAAATATCCTGGCAGGTGACTCCGGTTGATTATCACAATTACTCAGATAGATACCGTATTGCCCCAAAGGCACCTCTATCCGGTTGTTCGATATCTCAATTAAATCCGCGCTATTTGTGATCTCAATGCCACGACTTGAGGTCCGATCATCAACAATAATATGGTTGTGCGTGATCGATGTTCCTCTGAAATCATCTAAATCGATACCTCGATAATAAGGTTCAAGCACATTACCGGTGATGATCGTATGGGTAAGGGCAGAGTCATCACCGGACAGATAAAAGCTGTATGACCCATCCAAAATTCGGTTGTTCATAAACACATTAGCCGTATCCAGCCCTGCTTCAATTCGGATAACCGCTGCCGCAGTTGACGTGGTAGTACTTTGATACCCGTTAAGTGTAACCCCTTCAAATCGATTGCAATGTGCGCCGTTACTCAATCGCACGACATATCGATATGACCCGTTGACAGATTTGATGGTCAGATGTTTAAACTGTACGCCATCTGCTCCATCCAGATCGATCGGATACGCATCAATGCCGAGATTGGAGATTGTCACTAAAGAAGAGTCACCACTCTCCGATTGGAATACAACAGGTCGATCACAGTCCGATCCAGGAAAATCATTTAAATAAATATTTTCCAAATACATTCCATTTCGAATGTTAAACGTGACCGGCGCATCAGCCCCTCCGGCCATCAAGGCATCCACTGCATCGGTGATCGTCTCAAAATCGGGGTCTTCCCCTCCTATTGTATATACGCCACCAAGGCCTGTATACTGATTGTCGACCTCGATGGTATCATTTAAGGCCAGTAAATCCGTCATGCCATTGGGCTCAGAAACCCATACCTTCAGATGATAGGGTGTATACGTTTCAAACGTAAACTGTCCAATTTCCAACGAGTCATAAATAGCGCCTCTGGAAAGTAAGCCGTTCCAGACAAAGGGATCCTGTGCTTCGCCGTTGACCTCCCAGTCAAATTGCAGGGTGTGCATCGTATCGCTTCCATTATTATAAAAACGTACATAAATGGGTTGTAGACCGGAAGAAAAAGGCATTGTCGGATGTATGATCCCTACCATACCGGCATCAGCTGCCAGCGGCACAAACTCATCCGCCCCCAAATCTGGTGAAGTGACATTTCTTGGATCTCCTTCTATATCATCAGTAATGTGCGCATATGCAAAGGCAATACTATCCAACAATACTGAATAGGGTTTGTAGGAGAGCCCATCGAATATAGGATCGACATTCAGGGACAGAGAATCGTAGCCCAGTGCCTGCCATTCTGCCATGGAATGGTATTGTGTATTATTCAACTCACCTATATTTCCACCCGGGGTATACAAACAGTTATTGTTTGATACTACATCATTTCCCTGCATATTCAACAGTTCAAGCACGACTCCGGCACTGTCTGTGTTGACAAAAATATTGTTGTCAAGTCTGAAGTTTGAGCTCCATGAAAATCCGGCGGCTCGACCATCGTAACATCTCGACGTATTGTTTGATACATGGACATAATTGGTATAAGATCCACCAAATACACCGGTTAGATTGTTGGTAGTGCCTGCATATACATAGTTATTATACACCCTGGTGGTATCCTGAAACGTGCCATCGCACTCTGTGTAGTAAATACCAAAACCAGCCTCCACGAGATTATAAGCCGAATTGTGGCTCAAGGTCATGCTCTTACAGTTATTGAGGAAAATGCCATCGTAAGAGCTATGCTGAGGTGTAGTGATCATCGTTTCATTTCCGATGACTTTCACATACTTCGAGTTTAGCACATAGCATCCCAGATAGTACTGGTCTTTAAATTTGTTTCTTAAAACATCCACTTCGGAACCTGTAGAAAGTGAAGGTCCGTTGGAATACAGGCCGTATGAACCGTATCTGAATACACAATCGTAAAAGTCATTATCCACACCCGCACTTGATTGGGATAAGGCCGCGGCATATGCATTTGAGGTTGTGGATGTATTAAATCTTCCTTCAATGACACAGTGATTAAATCGGTTACACGCTGCATCATTCTCAATGACAATGGTGTTGTGGAAGGCAGAAGGGGTGAGCTTGAAGGTGATATAACTAAATGTAATCCCAGAAGCACCATCCAGCCAGATCACAGGTTCAACCTGATTGTCATTATCGAATATTACTGCTGATGTATCCAGCGATTCACTGAACACATGGATAGGCTTGTCACATGAAAAATTAGCATTGGACGTCAGGTGAATGGGTTCGGCATACAAACCGTCCCTAACTGCTAAATCAATACTATCGACTATTCCTCCAAAGGCAATCGCATCGAAAGCATCCGTTAGCGTGGCGAAATCCGGAGAATCTCCTCCAACCGTGTAGAGTCCATTGAGTAAAGGGTATACAGGGCCCACCATAACTGTGTCATTTGACATATCCGCATCCGGATTACCATTAGGCATTGTCGTATTGACTCTGAAAGTAAGTGCCACGCCTGCTTCCATCAGAACGGACCCCAGAAGGATTGTGTCGCCACTTCCTGCGATTAACGTTGTCGAAACTGCTACAGGCGTCTGGGCCACCTCATTGACTTCCCATTCAAGTGAATAAGCGTCTACATCATTTATGCCGACATTATACACGACTGCAAGGATGTCGTTTTCCCCAATGACCATTTGATCGGGAAATAAAATTTCTGCTGTCTGGAGGTCGTCATTCAGAAAGCCAAACTCATCCGCACCGATATCAGGTGCAGACGTATTTCTGCTATCCATATCAATATCGAGCGTTACAGCAGGAATGAGTTGATCTCCCGCGCTATTAAGTGCACCGTGCGTCACATGCAGATCTGTGGCTGACACATAAAATGGATCTACCTGGAGGCTATTACTATCCTGCCCGGAGAACATTACCCAATCCTCCAGGCTGTTGAAGTCCGATCCGTCAGTCAGTAAAGGAGGTTCTTCATTGTAGAAGACATTGTAATCTGAAGTCAGCGAAGAAAGCCATGCAGCCTTTCCTGCACCTGTATGTGTGATCAAAGAGTTTCGCACATCAAGATTTGTATTTCCATTACAGTAAAAACCAAACGAACCAGAATTTGTACCTGCATTATTGATCGTATTATGCCATACCTTAATATTTCTTGAATATTCAACAGAAAGGCCCATAGTCGCTATCCCTGAACCACCCAGATTGACCATGTTATTGATCAGAAATAAGGTGTCATCCGGATAAGGTGGCTCGTCATTATATGATTCAATCCAAATACCCCTGGCGCCATTAGGCAGAAAAATATGCTGGTTTTCGAAGGTTGCCTCGCCAAAAAAATAATCTGCATACACTCCACTGGCATTAGATGATGCAGTAAATATTGAATTGTTGGAAAGATGTGCATCAAAACCACGAAACAGATATATGCCATATCGATAAAAACTGTCAATCGTGTTATTGGCAATCACCATATCACGGACAAAATTTGGAAATCCGGGAGAAGTGTATATACCATAACTTCCGTTCCTTATGGTGTTGCCACTAAACACAAGATTCTCTTTTCCTCCTGCCCTCAATGAAATGACCGCACCATTGGACGTTGTGGAATTACACTCTGGACCTGAGAGGTTGCAGCCTGTAAACTGAATGTCATTACAATATCCATTTAGATACACCACTGTTGCGCATACCGTACCTGTAACTTCCAACGTGAGATTCTTAAAATGAAAATGACTAGTTTGAATAATCTCCACCAGTCGATTGCTACTCCCGGAAGTGTAGTTTTGTGTAATCAGGACATCAGCGCTATCCCCGCTTTCAGATTGAAACACCACGAGGCTATTATCCGATAACAAGATATCCTGAATATTGAGCTCTTCCGTATAAGTACCAGGGCGTATATTAAATACTATGCTGTCACAAACACCGGAAGATACCATAGCAGAAATCGCTTCATTTATAGTATTAAAATCAGGGCTGGCACCTCCAATCGTAAATTCACCCTGCATGCCTGTCATGACCATAGTTGTCACGGTATCATTCAACATGTTTTGATCCGGTGCATTTTCCGGATTATAGGTCCACGAGACCAGTGAATAGGAAGAATCCGTTTCAAATGTTTTCTGACCCAGCGTGACAAACAAGGTACTATCCGGAGGGAGAGTCGCATAGACTGCAACAGAATCCTGAGGTATTCCTTCCCAGGTCCAGTCGACATAAAAAGTATCAATGGTCCCGCCTCCGCTGTTTCTGACACGGACAACTATATCCTGCATGCCTTCACATTGGACAGGATCTACTCCCAGGTTTTCCAAATCGATATACGAGTCAGGAATAAATCGAACGATTTCGTCATCCGAATTCCAAATTCCATTATTCCTTTCGGGAAGACCAAAGGCTACTGTCCCGTCCCCGTTTTCAATACCCTGCGTGGTGTAGACATCACAATTTCCTTCATAGGAGTATGTGTGTATCTCTATAAAATTGGTTGTTTCGTAAAGGATAAGCTGTGCATCCAGATAGTAATAACAGGAAGGGCCAAACCCCTGGTCCGGGCCGCCACCATCATCGTAATAATCGATATAAAAGTTAACATGGAGACTGCGATTCGGGGCATCCCCTATAGTCTCATAGGCAAACCAAGTGTAGTCCGGGATATGACCGGCCCAACCCACGGCGACTAAATTATTTGGATCGTCTGTATCGGGGAGGGTTTGGTTGTCAAATCCGCTATCACTGCCAGCGTCAAACGTGATAAAACCGTTTGAAGAAATAAAAAATTGAGTGTACGTGTTGCCAAAAAAGTCAAAATCAAACCCAATATCCAAAGCGTCACTGATCTCATCCGTACCCAAAGTGATATCAATGGGTGAATCATACTCAGGGTAGGCATTCTGCTCCGTTTCCACGACATACTGCGCATTCACAGTGTGAGAGACCATGAGAAAGCAAAAGAGACACCAAGTGAAAGCATGGCGACCTATTCCTTTTACGGATATGGATTGAAGTGACATCACAGGTTCTGTAATTAGCATTATAGTCTGGTGTTGAGTGTCAAAACTATCAGAGGATACTTGCGATATCAATAATACTTTCGGGTGATTTTTAGGTTGCGGGGCTTGCACAGGCCGATCTGACAGCATTTTTTCGGCTATTTTTGTTCCAGCGCACTTGTGGTTTATCGCTGCTTTTGTTCTATCGAATCTGTCATGCTGAAAAGAATTCTTTGCGGTATCCTCTTCATCGCTCTGGCGTACCCTGCGACAGCTCAAATCCCTGCCCGATTTGCCTACAGTGAAGCTTTTGCTATGGCTGAAGGTCTGGAACACAGTGTCATCATGGATATGAGTGTGGATAAAAACGGCCTTCTGTGGATCGCTGTCAACGGATCTCTTCAGCTTTTTGACGGCCAGTATTTCACAAACATGAATCACCTGGTCCACAAGTCACATGAAAGTGGATTCTTTGGATATGACTCGGGTGAAGACGTCTTTTTCCTTAAGCAACACATCGTTTATAAACTGACACCCACGCAGTATACATCTCCGGATGCCCCTGCCATCACACTGCCTGCCTATGCCCCGGAAAGCCCTAATCCAAGAATTGTCTATGAAGACAAAAACTTCCTTTACATCGGGCATCCCAATGACAGCTTGTATCAGATACAAAAGACACCCTACACACTAGTCCGCACGGTTGCTTTTTATCACAAGCCCGGTCTGAACCATCCGTGGAGTTCTGTTTTTATCCAGGAGAATCCGGATTCAATGGTCCACTTTATTGATTCGGATTCGCTGCACTGCACATTTAACCTGTCGACAGGCCAGGTTACGCTAGACACCCTGAACTTAAATATGTCAAGAGGGGCGCTGGCAGCAGGAGATACGCTTGTGGTGCTTGAGAAGGAAGTGCTCACCATTGTCGCCAACGGAATAAAAACCCAAATTGATCTGCCTGAGCCCCGACTCGAATTTGCAGGAAAGCAACTTATGATTGAAGGTCGGGACAGCGTGTATGTTTCCCTTGACAAAGGGATCTACCTGCTTAATCTTCGGACGATGTCCTGGATGTCAAAACTGCAACGCACCGGCGGTCAGGCGCTGTCAGAATTTAAGCTGCGCAAGATGGTCAAAGACAATTCAGGCCATTTATTTGTCTCCACGTTTAATTCCGGGTTAATTAAAACCTACCCACCCGACGAAGGGTTTCAATACATAGGAACAGAAGGCCAAAACGGAACCTTTATCAAATGCATACGCACTTCCGAAAAAAACAATCTGATACTGGCCGGAACTTTAAAGGATGGTCTGCTCGTATTTGATACCAGTGGTGTGTTAAAGCACCATATAACGCATGATGGAAATGGGCAGGAAATCCGACTCGTTACGGCTATCTTAAAAATTTCAGATTCAAAATATATTCTTGTAGCCGACAAAGTACTGGAGATAACGTTTGAGGATGAGACATATTCTATCAGCGAGTTAGCAAACTCCGAACTCAATCGGACCTCCTATTACGACAATCCCATTGAGGATGATCGGACACAACGGTTCTTCGTTTTCAATCATCGGCAGATCACAGAGATGCTGCCCTATCCCGAGGGTATTTTGGAGCGAATTTCCTATCTCTATTATAAGTCCAGTATAGCTGCAATAAAATGCAAAGGAGGATATGCTATTTACTGGGGCGATCAACTTGTATTCTACAACAATGAGTTTACACCTAACGCTATCCAACTCAACATTGATAACCCTGGGTTTGCCAGAAGCTTGATTCAGTATTCTCCTTCACAATTTTTACTTGCAGCCGATCAGGGACTTTTTCTGTTGGACACCTTGCATCCAGATTCAACGCAGGCCCGATTGTTTCACCATATGGTGTATGCCATATTGCCGGGTCGGCATGAAAAGGAATTCTGGTTTAGTACAGATTTCGGACTCTTCAGACTTGATCCCGATTTTACGATCCGGCAATTCTCAATTGAATCCGGACTCCAGGGCAACGAATTCAATACAAACTCCAGCTATAAAAGTGGGTCCGGCAAACTGTACTTTGGAGGAACAAGTGGCATCACTTCCTTTTACCCTGAACACATCAGGGATTCAGAGATCCTCCCCAAACCCTATATCAGTCTGTTAAGTATCAATGGTGAAGTGCTGGAACGATATATCTCTCCTGATCACTCACCTGCGTACACCCTGGCCTATGATAAAAATGTCATCCAATTGCGACTATTGGGTATAGGACAGCGGTCTCCGAGCAACTACAACTATCAATACATGGTGAAAGGGATACATGAGGACTGGATCAACCTTGGAAAGCATTCAGAAATTCAGTTTCAGTTACCTTCCGGCAGACATACCCTGTATTATCATGTGAGTCATGATTTTGATGCGCTTGCGCCAAAAGTCCATGCGATCCAGCTCACTATCCGAGCACCCTTCTACTATCGATGGTGGTTTCTGACCCTGCTGATTCTTTTCTTTTCCGGTATTCTGTTTTATATCCTTGATTTGCGCCGAAGAAGGCTGGCATTAAAAATCGCACACATGCGTGAACTGGACCAGAAACTACAGGAAGATCGATTACGTATTTCGAGAGATCTCCACGATAATATCGGTGCGCAAATGGCTACTGTAAAACGCGGGATTAACTTTATACTCGATCACAGAACGCAACTTTCACCTGAGCAAACCCACAGTAAAATGAAAAATCTTGAATCGGTCTCCACACAAATTAATCAGGAGCTTCGGGATACCATTTGGGCCGTCAGGAACGATCAGATCGATGTGTCCAATTTTATTACACGACTTGACAATTTTGTCCATCAGCTGGCCGGACCCGACAGTCAATACCTGATTTCGAAAACGTCATCCGGAAATCTTAGCACCGTTTTAGGCTCATTTGCTGCACTTAACCTGCACCGTATCTGCCAGGAGGCTGTGAACAATATTTATAAACATGCAGACGCAACTGAGATCACACTATCTTTTGTGAATACTCAAAACCAATTAAGCATATCCATTACCGATAACGGAAAAGGGTATGACCCCAATCAAATCAATGAGGGATACGGAATGGATAACATGAGAAATCGCGCTCAGCAAATCGGAGCAGTAGTTTCTTTTTCCAGTCAACCGGAAAAAGGCTCTTCTATTAACGTCATCTATTCGCACCCAAGTACCTTGTTAAAAAAATCGAATCGGAATGCCTGATATCAAAATCGCACTTGTTGACGATAACTTCCACACACGTCAGTCCCTGAAAGAGCTTCTTTCTTTCAATACGGGGCTAGTATTCACTATGGTTTGCGAAAGCGGCAAAGCCTTCCTGACCAAATTAAAAAACACACCTTCTGAAGACATACCGGATATCGTCCTGATGGATGTTGAAATGCCGGAAATGGATGGCATTGAGACTATCACCATCGCAAAAACAGTCTATCCCTCCATCCGATTTCTGATCCTGACCGTTTTTGATGATGAAGACATTCTCTTCAGAGCCATTAAAGCGGGTGCTTCCGGCTTTATCCTGAAGGATGAAAAGGTAAACGTGATCAAGCAGCATATCCACAACCTGTACGAAGGGATTGATGCACCCATGAGTCCAAGTATCGCCCGGAAAGCCCTCTCGCTCATACAGAAATCTGAGATGGATCATCCTGCAACGACCGAGCCTGAATCTCCCTTTGATGTGTCAAGTCGAGAAATAGAGGTTCTGCAATTGCTGGTGGAAGGGTACAACTACCGAAATATTGGCAAGAAACTATTTATCAGCCATAATACGGTAAAGAAGCATGTCGCCAATATTTATGAAAAACTACATGTCACCTCTAAAGCTCAGGCCATCAAGGTGAGTCATTATTATAAACTATTGAAATAACCTTCCTTGGTTTGTGAAATCAATATGATCTAAAACTCTATCGCCTCTCGCTTCGGTTTTCGCACCTCTATACCCGAGTACAAACGACTTCGGATCAGACCCATTTTCTGTAAGCGGTGCATGACCGAGACCTTGAGCACTCCGAGTCCGTACTTGGCACTCCGCGATAAATTAATCGACGATGCCTCTTCAAAATATTTTGTCGGACAGGTCACCTCTGCAATCGGAAATCCGGCATAGATGATCTGCGACAACATCTGGTTGTCGAAGATAAAGTCATTAGAATTTTCATTGAATGGAATGGACCGCAGCACGTGACTGCTGAACGCCCTGTATCCGGTATGATATTCGGATAATTTGTAATTGACCAGAACGTTCTGGAAAAAAGTCAAAAAGCGGTTAGCCCAGTATTTGTAGATCGGCATTCCTCCGAGCAGCGCGCCTTTGCCCAGGATGCGCGAACCCAGTACGACGGGAAACAAGTTTTCGCCAATAATATTGACCATGCTCGGAATCAGTAAAGGCGTATACTGATAATCCGGGTGAAGCATAATCACAATATCGGCATCCACTTCCAGGGCTTTATTGTATAGTGACTTCTGATTACCACCATAACCTTTGTTCTCCTCATGCCGAATGATATGGTGGATGCCGAGGGCTTGTGCCTCCTCCACCGTATTGTCCCGGGAGGCGTCATCACACAGGATGACGACATCGACCAGGTCTCTCGGGATTTCGGCGTAGGTCTTCGCCAGGGTTTTTGAGGCATTGTATGCCGGCAATACGACAGCCACTTTTTTGTCCTTATACATGGCGCAAAGATATATGGAATGGAGCAGATGTGGTAAACGCCTGAGGCACAAATCAAAAGGCCTCCGCGAATCCGCAGAGGCCTTTCATTTTCTTCAGATCAAAGAATTAGTTAGAGGCAAATGAAGCCATCAGTTCATTCAGTGATCCCATCGCTGTGTCCACACCGCCTTTGATGGTATCATACGTACCTTTCCAGGAAGTAAGGTTTTCATTAGCAGTGGTTACCAGTCCGGATAGCTCGCTGATTTGTGCGGGCACATCACCTTCAATTTTACCCGCTGCCAAACCATCTTTCAGGGCAGTGACAGCAGCAGACTTATCCGTCCATGTGCTAACAAATTCCTGAATATTCTTTTGCAGAGGAGGATAAGCTCCTAATGCATTCACAACAGCCATCTTAGCCTGGTCAAGGGCTTCAGTTTGTTCTGGTTTCAGTTTAGCTGCTGCCGTTTCATCCAACTGCATATCTGATAAAGACTGTGTGTACTTCGTCAGATCAGCACTTACCATGCCGGAAAAGTCAGTAATCGCAGTCGTGGTTTGGTCCCAATCTGTAGCAAGCTCATCGATACCTGCCTTGTACTGCTCCACGCCTTTACAGGACACGAGTAAAAGAGGAAGCGCAAATAAGAAAAATAATTTTTTCATTGTGGTAGTGTTTTATAAATGATGGATCAAAAGTACTATCAATTCAGGCAACTGAATGAATTATTTTTAATATTTCAGAAAAATGATACGCAGTTACCGGTATATGGCAGGGCTAAATTGTATCCTTTTTGATGGTATGGAAGTGAGATCACCCAACAAATCAGAGAGCCCTGAAAGGAGCGAAAAGACAATATTGTAACGCAACCCGGGTGCGCTGACGTATATTTTGTGGCAAAATGAAGCTAAAATCGAGTAAAAGGCTGAGCAACAAGACCGAAAACAACCGGATAGAGGCGGTTCAACGGTTACCGAAAACCCATATTGATCTCTTCCAACGCCTCCTGAGAAGGTACCAGATCCCTTTCCTGAAGACTGTTTAGCGGTGCGTCGACTGTATTGAGCAGCTTATGCACCGGAGGCTGAGCTGCATCTATATATAATAGTCCGGTCAAAACCTCACCCTCGAGCGAAGCTTTGTGGATGGCATTGATAGCCGATAACCTGTCTTTGGGATCCCAGCCTTCCGCGATCGAACTCAATGAAATTTTAGACCCGTCATGCATTTCGATGGTCTTGCTTTCACCCGGCTGAACTGACGCTGTAATTTCTTTTTTAACCGGGACAAAATCCGCGATGGACGTAGATTCCATGTGATCTCTCACATACGTATAGGATTTGGTAGACGACTTTGTATTATTAAACGTCACACAAGGTGAAAGCACATCGATCAGGGCAAATCCATCGTGACTAATGCCTGCTTTGATCAAAGGAATCAATTGATTTTTATCCCCTGAAAAACTACGGGCCACAAAACCCGCTCCCAGTTCAAGCGCCAGGCCTGCGAGGTCAATTGAACTAAACATAGTAGGCACGCCTGCTTTGCCGGAAGAACCCACGTCCGCAGTAGCAGAATCCTGTCCTTTGGTCAATCCATAACACCCATTGTTCATCACGATATACACCATGTTAAGGTTGCGACGCACCACATGCGCAAACTGCCCCATACCAATGGAAGCTGTATCTCCATCGCCACTTACACCGATATACGTCAAATCCTTGTTGGCCATCACCGCTCCTGTGGCAACGGATGGCATTCTTCCATGTACCGAATTAAAGCCATGACTATTAGCCAGAAAATACGTTGGCGTTTTGGATGAACACCCGATACCGGAAATTTTAGCAATGCGATGCGGAGGAATAGATAGCTCAAAACAAGCCTGAATGATGGCCGCGCTGATGGAATCGTGGCCACATCCTGCACAGAGTGTAGACAAGGCGCCTTCATAGTCCTTTTGATGAAAACCGATTTCATTGATGGCAGCATCGGGATGGCGGAAAGCAGGTCTTTTATAACTCATAATTTGGTGCTTGTCATAGGTTAAAGGGCTTTTGCGGAAGCCGATTGCGGATGCGGAAGGTGCTGACGTATATGCCGAGTGATGTGCACAGCCGTGATGGGAAATCCATCGTAGTTGAGCACGGAAATTACCTTCTGCGGATCCACCTCCAGTTCATTAATCAGCACCGAACGCATCTGTCCGTCACGGTTTTGTTCGATGACAAATATGGTCTTATGATCCAGGATAAAGTCCAGTACCGCTTGTGAAAAGGGGGTTGCTTTTAATCGCATGCCGTCCACTGACATCCCTTCATTGCGCAACACAGACATTGCTTCGAGAGCAGAGTCGGTCGTCGTACCAAAAAATATCAATCCCACTTCTGCGCCGGAAGGATCCGGGTAGAACTGCGGTGAAGGCACGAGCGATTTAGCTGTCTCCCATTTTTTCAGGAGGCGATCCATATTGCGGACATAGGCTGCACCATCTTCTGTATATCGAGCCAATTCATCCCGGGAAGTTCCACGGGTAAAAAATGAACCTTTCGATGGATGTGTACCAGGTATTGTCCGATAGGTGATGCCATCTTCATCCACATCCAGGTAGCGACCAAAGGTCTCCATCTGATCGAGATCTTCAGCACTCAGCACTTTGCCTTTATCATATTGTTTGTCTGCATCCCATGTCAACGGGTCACTCATATGGTCATTCATCCCCAGATCGAGATCGGTCATCAGCAGAACAGGTGTCTGCAGACGATCCGCCAGATCAAAGGCCGTAGCGGTCATTTCAAAACATTCCGTTGGTGTCGACGGGAACAACAAGACATGTTTGGTATCACCATGTGACGCATAGAATCCCAGCATGACGTCAGACTGCTGTGTTCGGGTCGGCATCCCGGTAGAAGGCCCGGTACGCTGCACATCAATCAGGACAGTGGGGATTTCTGCAAAGTAAGCCAGACCGATAAATTCATTCATCAGCGAAACGCCCGGCCCGCTGGTAGCGGTAAAGGCTCTGGCACCATTCCAGTTGGCCCCAATCACAATGCCAATAGCAGCCAATTCATCTTCCGCCTGCAGGATGGCAAATTTATTTTTACCTGTTTCCGGATCAACTCTTAGCTGCTTGCAATATTTTTCAAAAGCATCTGCTACCGAAGTGGAAGGCGTAATCGGATACCACGCCATCACGGTAGCCCCTGCATAGACTGCCCCCAGACCGCAGGCCGTATTTCCATCGATCATGATTTTCCCTTGCGTCATGTCAAGCGGAGTCACGTGAAAAGGAAGTGGATATTCCCAATGGGTTTTGGCATATTCCATTCCGAGGTCCAGCGCTTTCACGTTTTTCTCAATCACTTTTTCTTTTCCGGGAAACTGATCACGAAGCAAACCAACGATGACTTCTCTATCCATGTTGAGCAAGGTCGCACAAGCGCCGACATAGATGATGTTTTTAAACAACTGCCTGAATCGGGGATCTTCAAAATGCTCATTACTTAATTGCATGAGCGGTATTTCCAGAAAATGCACGTCTTCTCTGCGCTTTTCTCTCGGCATAGGCCAGGTACTGTCATACATAAAATACCCCCCGGACATGGTGTTTTTCAGGTCCTGATACATGCTCTGCGGATTGACGCTGATCATCAGGTTGACACCTTCACGACGACCGATATGACCCTCACCATTCACACGCACTTCATACCATGTCGGCAATCCCTGAATATTGGAAGGAAAAATATTTTTGGCAGAAACCGGCACTCCCATCCGAAAGATGGTTTTGGCAAACATAGTGTTGGCACTGGCTGAGCCCGTTCCGTTGACATTCGCAAATCGTACCACAAAATCATTTATACCGCTTCGGTCGGACATACATGTGAGGCTTTGGAAACATTATATAGAAATTTCTGCATATCCCAGGCTGACGTCGGACAACGCTCAGCACACAGGCCGCAGTGGAGACAGACATCTTCATCTTTGACCATGACCCGGGCGGTGGGCAAGACATCTGAAACATATAAATCCTGGTCAGGATTATTGGCCGGCATGGTAAGGCGCTGACGCAAATCATCCTCTTCCCCATTGGTGGTAAAGGTGATACAACTGGTCGGACAGACATCCACGCAGGCATCACATTCAATGCATCTGTTTTCCTGAAATACGGTTTGCACATCGCAATTCAGACATCGCATCGCCTCCTTATACCCTGTCGGCATATCAAACCCAAGCTCGACTTCAAGCTTGCGGTTGGTGAGGGTAATTTCTTTGTTTGCGTGAGGCACCTGGTAGCGCAGATCAGAGACGACACCATTGTCATAGCTCCATTCATGAATACCCATTTTCTGACTGTACAGATTGGTAATAGGTGCCGGTCTTTGATGTACATCCGACTGTTGGCAAAACAATTCAATCGACACGGCTGCCTGGTGTCCGTGCGCTACGGCCGTGATCACATTCTCCGGACCGAAAGCGGCGTCTCCACCAAAAAATACTTTCGGAAGGGTAGATTGAAAAGTAACCTTATCGACTACCGGCATATCCCATTCCCCGAACTCAATCCCTAAATCTTTTTCGATCCATGGGAATGCATTATCCTGCCCTATCGCCAGCAGAACATCATCGGCTTCGATAAATACTTCCGGTTCATCGGTAGGCACTAACCGCCTCTTTCCGTTATCATCATACACCGCTTCCACTTTTTGGAACATCATCCCTTTCAACACGCCATTTTCGGTGACGAATGCTTTAGGGTTGTGGCAGCTTAGAATCGGAATGTCCTCGTGTTGCGCATCTGATATTTCCCAGGGGGAAGCTTTCATTTCTTCAAAAGGGCTGCGCACGACAACTTTGACATCAGTGCCTCCCAAACGGCGTGCAGTGCGGCAACAATCCATGGCTGTGTTTCCGCCTCCGACCACAATGACTTTTTTACCAATCTTTTCGGTATGCTCAAAAGCGACGCTGGCCAGCCAGTCGATACCGATGTGAACACGCTCTTTAGCATCCCAGCGGCCGGGCAGCTTGGGTAGGTCTTTACCTCTTGGTGCTCCGGTCCCCACAAAAACGGCATCATAATCCTGCGCCAGAATTTCTTTCATGCTGGAGACATAGGTATTGAAGTGTTTGTGCACACCCATGTCCAGGATGTAATTGACCTCTTCATCTAACACTTGCTCGGGCAATCGGAAAGCAGGGATCTGGCTGCGCATAAATCCGCCGCCTGCTTTTTGTTCGTCAAACAAATGAATCTCATATCCCAGCGGAGCGAGGTCACGGGCTACGGTAAGTGAAGCCGGGCCACCGCCTATCAGGGCAACTTTCTTTCCATTGGCAGGAAAAGGGCCTTGTGGTATTCTATCCCTCACATTGCCTTTCATATCTGCCGCGACGCGCTTCAAGCGACAGATCGCGACTGGCTCCTCCTCCACGCGACCACGGCGGCAGGCAGGTTCGCATGGACGGTCGCACGTGCGGCCCAGTACGCCCGGAAAAACATTGGATTCCCAGTTGATCATATAGGCATCGTCATACCGCTCTAAGGCGATCATGCGAATGTATTCCGGAACCGGAGTATGGGCAGGGCAGGCATATTGACAATCAACGACTTTATGAAAATATTCGGGATCTTTAAGATCGGTAGGTTTCAATTTGACAAGAGTTGATGCATTGTTTGGAATAATCTGACGGGAAAAATAATGAAAAATCCATCTTCGACCACACCGAAAAGGCACTTTCGGTCATTATCTCATGGTCTGAACAGGACCCAAACACCAAAAGCGGGCAACTATTTATATTTTCGCACTCAATTTACCCATCTATGAGTCAATATCATCCGGAACCCTACTGGTCTGATGTCGCCAAACGCATTAAATCAAGGAAAGGTCAAAATGTCATTGCAGGAGACGACGAACCCTACTATCGCTACAAGCGAGAGCGGTTTCTGGACCTGTTGAATGAGATTGACTTTTCAGGTAAAACCGTTCTGGAAATCGGTAATGGACCGGGCGGAAATCTCAAAGCACTACTGGCCCAGCATCCTAAATCACTTACCGGGGTGGATATTTCGCCCGAGATGGTGGCACTCGCCAAATCTCATTTGCCTCCCGAAGTCAATATTGTACAGATCAACGGTACACAACTGCCATTTGAAGATAAGTCGTTCGATTACGTGTTTACAGCCACCGTGTTACAGCACAATACGGATGAAGTGATGTTGAAAAAAATCATGGCCGAACTCTGTCGGGTCGCTAAAGAAAAAGTATTTCTGTTTGAGCGCATCGAGCCCTCCATTATCGGTGACGATCTGTGTTACGGACGCCCGGTAGACTACTATGCTTCTATTTGTCAGGAGCACGGCTTTACATTAAACAGCACGAAGTGGATCAATATCCGCAGCAGCTATTATGTCAGCGGTGCCATCCGCAAAGGCCTGAATCCAAAAACGCGGGCAGAAGGAGAACCCTTGAATGGCCTATCTATCGGACTGCAGAACTTCACTTTGTTTTTCACGCGTTTTCTGGATAGAATCTTCACCTCGCGACGGGATGTGGCCCGGATGGAATTCATCCGAAACACAGACGCCTGATCGTTTTGAAAGTCCACCTTGCCGGTCCGGAAGACATTGATCTTCTGATTCCCACCTACAGGGTATTGCGCAGACGGAGGTCAACAGCACAACTTCAGAAAATTCTCAACACAAGGATGAAAGATCCTTTCCGGGTGATCTATATCCGGGATGACCAACAGGTAGTGGCTATGGCATGTTTCCGCACCATTCAGGCAGAAGCTGCCGCAAAAACATTGTACCTGGATGCCATCGTGACGCAACCGGCGTATCGCAACCGAGGATATGGAAGCACATTGTTTAAATGGATCATCCAATACGCCAAAGACCACGACTACGATCATTTTTCGCTGGATGCGGGTCAGGAACACACCGATGCACACCGATTGTATTTACGGTATGGGCTCCAAAATGACGGGACGCACTTTTCGAATGACATACGGAATCTGTAAGCCTATTTCTTTCTTCGACCGGAGACGAATAAATCGAGTTGCACCGGTTGATCGGGATTGTATTTAAAGCTGCGTCGATGTTCCGGGGTCAGACCATGTATCCCGATTGCCTCCCGATGTATGGCTGTAGGATACCCTTTATTCTGATTCCATCCGTAATCCGGATATGCAAGGTGCATTTGTTCCATATACGCATCCCGATGTGTTTTAGCCAAAACGGATGCGGCGGCAATGGATTTAAATCTCCCATCGCCTTTTATAATGCATTCATGTTCGATCGTTTCGTATGGATAAAACCGGTTGCCATCCACTAAAATAAAATCCGGTTTTTCGGTGAGCATACGAAGAGCATTGTGCATCGCCTGTATGGATGCACGCAGAATATTGATGCGGTCGATGACCTGAGGAGGAATAGATGCAACGGCCCAGGCAATGGATTTTTCCTCAATTAGCTTGCGAACTTTCTGCCTGGTTTTGGCAGACATTTGCTTTGAATCATTCAATTGCGGACACCGAAACCCCAGGGGTAATATGACTGCTGCGGCAAACACCGGACCCGCAAGGCATCCGCGCCCTGCCTCATCACATCCGGCTTCCAGTCTGCCTTTTTCGAGATAGGGTAAGAGTCTGGGCATAGGCTAATATCAGAGGCTGAGGACTTTGATTTCTACTCTCCGGTTCAGACTTCGGCCTTTGGAGGTGTAATTCGTACTGATGGGCTGGTCGCTTCCAAAGCCGGAGGAGTGCAGCCGCTCGCGTTCAATCCCTTCCCGAACCAGCCAGTTGACCACTGCGGCGGATCGTCTGACCGACAATTGCTGATTGTAGTTTGCATAACCCACATTGTCTGTATGGCCGATCACTTCGATATGCATACCCGGATGTTTTAATAAAAAGTTGAGCAACTGATCCAGTTGAATTAAAGCACGTGGCATAAAGTCCGTGCGATCATGTTCGAAATATATCCGACTCAAGGTAACGATCTCTCCGGGTTTTGGCACGAAATCATCCAGTGGAGAATCCGTATAAGTCGGCACAATGATGGGAGGTATTTTATACAATGTTACTTCATCCAGATAGTAATAGCCGAATCTAAGTTCGCTGCGTGAAGGCAACTTGACCTCGCTATCGTGATCCGACCTGAAATTGCCAATCAGCAGATAGGAGGAGGGCTTATCGGCCACAAACACACCGGACCATTTATACCATTTCTTGTCCGAGGGAATATATCGATTGAGCGTCAGCACGGGATCTTTATAAAGCGTGTTGTGCGCCCCTTCGTCAATATCGTAGTCGCTGAACCAAAGGGCGAGATTCTTTACGCTGACCGATTTTGGGAGATGGGAGAGCATGCAGGAAAAACCGTATTTCTGTCCGGGAACGAGACCTTCGGTCAGCAGGACCTGCACGTACTCGCGGCAGTGGGGTTTGCCTTTTCCACATCCATACACAGTGATGCCGGCAAATGCCTCGCCTTTGTACGGTCGCTGATCACCAAAGCCCACTGCTGACCAGCTCTTAGGGACCTCTACTTCGGGTGTATAGAGATCGGGTGAGGCGGCCGTTGGGGATGTCCAGTACATTGCGACTCGTGCGAAATCTCTGCCTGAATAATACCACCCTTTGGGTTTGTCGGAAAACTCTTCAAATCCGGGATTGGGGACCAGATTCTCCTCCTGATTTTTCTGCGCATGGGTGATAAAGGGAAAAATGATGACGCTGACAAGGAAAACCGATGACCGGATAAATTTCATTCGTTAGGCAAAACGTTGTTTGATTTAATGAGATTGCCCAATCCGATCTCTTCCGGAATCCCGTCTGACACCAGCCGCTGACCAGGTTAGCAATCTTTTGCAAAATACACATTTGAATTGACAATATCATGATTTACATAGTTATACAAATTAACTAATATTTTAATGCGAATAACCCCTCGCTTGAATAATCGCTGGAAATAACCCATTTGATCCGCATGAAAAAAGAGGTGGATGTGCTGACAGGTTAAAAATGGCTAAACAGCACGAACGAACTGGCCACCTGCATTCAATTTTCTTACTTTTGCTCCACGAGGAAAGGAAATGAACGCTTTTCAAAACATACAAACCCTTCATCTGCTTTTCAATTAACCTTACGTAATCACACTTTTGCACCTTAACCGGTGAATGTTGTAATCTGCACTATGAATCAGGAAAAGAAATTAACACGAATTACCGGATGGATTGTCTTTGCGATTGCCATGGCGGTATATTTTGCCAGCGCCGAGCGAACCGGAAGTTTGTGGGATTGTGGTGAATTCGTTCTAGGCGCCTATAAACTCCAGGTGGTACACCCGCCCGGTGCGCCTTTGTTTCTCCTGATCGGAAGGCTATTCACCTGGTTCGCTGAGATCCTCAGCAACGACCCGCAGGATATCGCTTTTGCAGTCAATCTCATGTCCGGTGCCTGTACAGCGCTGGCATCCGCCCTGGTGGCCTGGACAACAATCATTTTTGCCCGCCTGTCTATGGTAGGTCGTGAGGAGGCCCTCAATTTCGAACAAACAATGGTCGTCTGTGGAGCAGGTCTGACAGCGGGTCTGGCAACTGCATTTTCTACCTCTATCTGGTTTAGCGCCGTGGAAGGTGAAGTGTACGCCATGTCGACCATGTTTACCACCCTGACCATCTGGGCAGCCGCTAAATGGTATGGAAAGGAAGACGATCCGTCGGCAGACAAGTGGCTGATCCTGGCTATTTACTTTGCCGGGTTATCGATTGGCGTCCACCTGCTGAGCTTGTTGGCCTTCCCGGCAATCGGATTGTTATACTATTTCAAAAAATACAAAACATTCTCCTTCGGTGGATTATTTCTGGCTCTCTTCCTGGGCGCCATGATGATTCCGATCGTGCAGAAACTGATCATTGTGGGGATTCCCTCCCTGTGGTCTCAAATGGAACTCATGATGGTCAATGGCCTGGGCATGCCGGTGCACTCCGGTATTTTTCCAACCATTCTGATCATCGGAGCGATTTCGTTTTTCGGTATTCGATGGGCAAGAAAAAATAATAACGGGCTAGCCGAACGACTGCTCGTCGCCATGGTTCTCCTGGTCATCAGCTTCTCCACTATCGGTGTGGTCGTGATTCGAGCCAATGCCAACACACCCATCAATATGAATGCGCCGAGTGACGCGATGCGTCTGATTCCGTATCTCAACCGCGAACAATACGGAGAAAGACCGCTGCTGCGTGGACCCCACTATGATGCCTCTCCTGTGGATACCGAAAGAGAGGACCGTTACGGGTTGGTAGGCGACCGATATGAAGTTGTGGATCAAAAACTCACCTATATATATAATGATGAGGATAAAATCCTCTTGCCGCGTATCAGCCACAGCGATGGTGCCCGTCCCGCACTGTACAGGCGTTGGATGGGGGATGAAAATGGCAAACCCACCATGGCGTTTAACCTCGAATTCCTGTTCCGCTACCAAATCAACTGGATGTACTGGCGCTATTTTATGTGGAATTTTGTGGGCCGGGAAAACGGTCAGCAGGGCACTGAACCCTGGAATCCGAAAAGCGGCCATTGGCTGTCCGGAATCAATTTTATCGACAGCGCGCGATTGTACAACATGGATAGTCTCCCGGAGACGATCAAAAATGACCAGACGCGAAATACCTATTATTTCCTTCCTCTGATCTTTGGATTGATCGGTCTGTTTTATCAGTATCGAAAACGCAAACGGGATTTTGTGAGCTTGCTGATTCTCTTCCTGTTTACCGGTCTGGGCATTATTTTCTATTCTAATCAGCCGCCTAACGAACCACGTGAGCGGGATTACGTACTGGTCGGTTCATTCCTCACCTTCTGTATGTGGATCGGAATGTGTGTGCCTGCTCTATACGAAATGGCCAAGTCAAAACTCACCGGTCTTAAAAACGCGACTCCATACCTGGCAACTGCCCTGGTGCTGTCTGCGCCGATCATTATGGCATTTGAAAATTTTGATGACCACAGTCGCCGTCACCACTATGCTTCCCGCGATTACGCGAGCAACTTCCTGGAGTCGCTCGATGAAAACGCGATCATGTTTACCTATGGTGACAATGACACCTATCCGCTGTGGTATGCACAGGAAGTGGAAGGCATACGTCGCGATGTGCGGATCGTCAACCTGAGTCTGATTGCTGTCGACTGGTATATTGAAGGCCTGCGAAGAAAAGTCAATGACTCCGCACCGATCAAACTGACGATCCCAAAGGAAAGTTATCGCGGAAACAAGCGCAACCAACTCTTCTTCCTTCCGGGGAAAAGTTCGCCAAATGAAATGCCTCTGGATCAGGCACTGCAGTTTATGGCCAAAGACAATCCACAGAATATCCAGGGAACTGTTTTGGAAACGTATCTGCCTTCAAGAAATTTGTACATCCCTGTTGATCCTGCCAGAGCGTTGGCTTCGGGTATCGTGGATCCGGAAGATGCACCGAATATTGTGTCGAAAATTCCACTGACGATTGACAAACAATATGTGACCAAAGATCAGCTCGCGGTGATGGATATCCTGATGAGCAATTTCTATGATCGCTCCATTTATTTCTCTGTGACCTGCCAGGAATCCAAACTGATGAATGTGCATGATTACACGCAAATGGAAGGACTTGGATTGCGCGTGGTTCCATTTTACACACCAAGCCAGAAAGAGTTTTACATCTATGGCAGCGGACGTGTGCATATCGACAAAGTGCATGACCGCGTGACCAATAAATGGCGCTGGGGCAATTTTGATAAAATGCGTTTGTATGTGGATAATAGTTACGGCGCGAGTGTCCAGGCACATAAAATGATCATCTGGCGATCAGCAGAGCGCATGCTGGCCGCAGGAGAAATCCAAAAAGCGGTGGACATCACGGATGCGTATTTTGAAGGATTCCCACATATGAACTTCCCGTATGATGCGCGTACGTTGCCGCATATCAATATTTATATTGGCGCAGGCGAACTGGAGAAAGCGAAAAAACACATGCGTATTCTGGCGGAAGAATCTGCGGACTTTATGCAGTTCTTTGACTCACTGGATCAGGACGACCTTCGATCCGGATTTAGTCTGGATGCCCGACTCACCAATAATTCGGTCAGCGAATTACTGCGGATATCCAAGACGATGAATGACGAAGCCTTTGCAGAAGAGATGGAATCCATCCTGGGACCGTATGCCAATAATCCATTGCTTGAATAAATATCATGGAAAATCAGAAAGAAGTAAAATCAATCGCTATCGGAGCAGACCATGCCGGGTTTGACTATAAGAAGTCCATCATCCACTGGCTGAATCAAAATGGGTATACCGTTACGGATTCCGGACCGGATAGCGATGCTTCCGTGGATTATCCGGATCATGTGCATCCTGTAGCAGGAGCTGTCGAAAAAGGCGATGCCGATCTCGGGATCATCCTGTGCGGCTCCGGAAACGGAGCGGCGATGACGGCCAACAAGCACCAGGATATTCGGGCGGCGTTGTGTTGGAACAATGAACTCGCCTCGCTGGCGAGACAACACAATGATGCCAACATACTGTCCATCCCAGCTCGGTTTGTCTCCGAAGCAGAAGCTTTGTCCATGGTACAGACCTTTCTCGAAACGCCTTTTGAAGGTGGCCGAC
>JAUHXV010000097.1 GCA_030426765.1 Bacteroidia bacterium
ATCATTGATCATATACCCACTTCCGGCAATCAGCATCGTAATGAGCATGAGCAGCGACATTTCCACGGTACGCAAGGTAGATTGAGGGCTATCGATCAGGGTGAGGTAGATCAATAGCTGAACAGCAGCCACGATAAGTAGGTTGGGCCAACGTATGATATGTAAGAATTGGTGGATCATAGGGTACAGCGATCAAGATACTGGGTTTTGTCATTTTCATTATACCGCATGACCTTTCGTGACCCGTCTGAATATGATTTGGAACTAATCTCCGAAGGTTATATATTTAAACAGTTATTATGGAAGATACCAGCATATCCACGTCTGCCTCCACCAACTACAAGTTCAAAGAACTCAAGGTATATACCTCAACCGAATGGCTGGCAGACAATAAGAAGAAATACAGACAGGTCTATGACCGTCTGGAGGCTTCTTATGTCTATGCTGAGCTCTCTTTTTACAACAAACACTTTGATGTTAAAAACTGGGATGTCGATGTTACACTTCGATGCCTGTCAATGAAGAGTGGAGGTAAGGAACTATGTCGGTTGAGGATACAACGCACAGTCAGCAAATATGACAACGTTGTGTTTATCCGGGAAGGATGGGGAAATAAAAAAGAAGGTACTTTCTGGAAGCAGGGCACGTATTGCTGGGAGGCCATTATCGATGGTGAAAAGGTGGGCTCAAGGTATTTTTACATTGAAGAAAGCACGACACTTATTGACGGCCAGTCCCGGTA
Organism: Bacteroidia bacterium; assembly: GCA_030426765.1. Lineage (GTDB taxonomy): Bacteria > Bacteroidota > Bacteroidia > Chitinophagales > Saprospiraceae > Opimibacter. Next base: position 743 of record JAUHXV010000097.1, read on the forward strand.
TCTGGAATTAGAATCGCTCCGGTTGTACGAAGGCCATTACGATGATGTTGGCGAGGATGACCGAAACTACTACACGGCTTTTTCCACGTCCGAAACGCGATACATTTATTCAGAACTGATCTTTCAGAATCTTAAGCGCGATGATGCATGGCAATGCGAGTTGTTTACCAAATTCTACAATGAGGCACGAGAATTAAAAGGCCAGGTGACTCGCCTCCAAACGATCAAGAAAGGGGATGAGAAAGTAAAAGTAACGGCCGGGTGGGGCTCAAATGTCAAAGGCTCCTGGCGGCCGGGCAGGTACACTGCGGAAATCGTCTTTATGGACAAACTAGTGGCTGTAGTACCTTTTGAAGTGGGTGAAGAATTTGTGCAGGGAAAAAACAAAGTCTTCTGGCCCGATTATCAGCCTGCACATTTCAATACAGAGTTTGCGATCGGACAATCGCGTGAGGAAGTGCTCGAAGAACTTAACAGCATGATCGGGCTGAGTAAAATTAAAAAACAGGTGTTTGAACATGCGCAATATCTGCAGTTTCTTCAACTGCGGAAGGAAAAGGGGTTTCAGGAAAATCAGAATATCAGCATTCACTCTGTTTTCGTAGGCAATCCGGGTACGGGAAAGACCACTGTGGCGCGCATGATGGGCAAGCTGTACCGCCATATGGGGCTTTTATCCAAAGGACATGTCCACCAGGTGGATCGCGTGGATCTGGTAGGGGAGTACATCGGTCAGACTGCGCCGAAGACGAAAGATTCAATTGAAAAGGCACGTGGCGGTGTGTTGTTTATCGATGAGGCGTACAGTCTGGCGAGAGCGAATGATGATACAAAGGACTTTGGACGTGAAGTGATCGAAATCCTCGTCAAGGAAATGTCAAATGAAACGGGCGACATGGCAGTTATCGTAGCCGGATATCCAAAAGAAATGAAGTATTTCCTGGACTCCAATCCGGGTCTGAAGTCGAGATTTAAAATCCACTATGAGTTTGCCGACTACCTGCCACAGGAGCTTTCTGAAATTGCTGCCTATGCATGCAAGGAAAAGGAAGTCAAAATGCATCCGGAGGCCACCCGACTTTTAGACGAAATGATTATCGAAGCATTTCGCAACAGGGACCGAAATTTTGGAAATGCACGCTATGTAAACGATCTGGTTGAACAAGCCAAAGTTTCTCTTGGGTTGCGCATTATGCAGAAGCCTAATGCAGATGCTTCCAGTGTTTCTGATCTTACCTTAATCCTTCCTGAGGATATTGAGAACATCAAATCACTGGATCCTTATGCTGCTCCAAAAATTCCTGTAGATGAGAAATTGCTCGATTCCGCACTGGCTGAGCTATATGCTATGACCGGACTGGAAAATGTCAAACAACAGATCCGGGAAATGGTAGACATCGTGAAATACCATCAGGTGCTCGGCAAGGGCGTGCTCAATAAGTTTTATATGCATACGGTCTTTATTGGAAATCCGGGGACAGGCAAAACAACGGTAGCACGTATTCTGACTAAAATATACAAGGCACTGGGTATTCTGGAACGCGGGCATATGGTTGAAACAGATCGCCAGGGGCTTGTCGCGGGATTTGTAGGCCAAACAGCATTGAAAACGGCGGAGAAGATAGAAGATGCGATGGGTGGTGTGTTATTCATAGATGAGGCATATTCTCTGACCGGATCAGCAGGTGGGCCTCACGATTTTGGAAACGAAGTGGTGCAGACGATACTCAAGCAGATGGAAGATAAAAGAGGACATTTTTTTGTATTCGCTGCAGGCTATCCGGACAATATGGATGCTTTCCTGAAGGCGAATCCGGGTTTAAGTTCCCGTTTTGATAAAATACTGCGTTTTGAGGATTACAGTCCTGAAGAGCTCAATAATATAGGAGAAAATCTGATTGAGCAGTTAGGAATGAAGATTACCCCAAAAGCCCTGGACCATCTGAAAGGTTATTTCAAATATTTGCATGACTACAGGGATAAATATTTTGGCAATGGTCGGAGTATTCGTCAGGTCGTGGAAGAAGTAATCAAGAAACAAAATCTGCGGCTGGCAAAGGCCCCGGCTAATTCTCGCCTTCAGAGCAACCTGATTACCTATGAAGATGTGCGTGATTTCAATACCGCCAGCAATCTGCTCATGTATCAGCGACAGACCATTGGATTTAAAAAGTAGTCCAATTTGAAGTAAAGTGATATAAGTCACCTTAATTTTTCTTCAAATGCACGTACTTTTGCACCGTGAGTACGATAGGAAGCATTTTCAATATGACCTGCCCACGATGCAGGCAGTCCAAACTGTTTATTCAGCCTCTTTCCCTTTCAAAGCCGTTGCGGATGCATAAGCAATGTTCGCATTGCGGACAGCGCTTTGAACCGGAGCCCGGATTCTACTTCGGGGCGATGTTTATCTCCTATATTTTTCTCGCATTCTTTAGTCTTGGGGTTGTAGGCGGACTCGTTTTTTACTTTAAAATGTCCGTTGAATTCGCCTTTCTCATTCTGCTCGGCATACTGGCTTTAATGTTTGTCTGGAACTTACGTTTCAGCCGCTCCATTTGGATTCACCTCGTGGTCAAATACGATCCTGCTGCAAATGCGGAATCGATTGATGAGCAAAGTGAACGCCTTTCCAAAGAGATCAGATAAGCATATCAAGTTTCTTCCTATAAGTAATCGAATAGGGATGTTTCAGGCCAAGTGTATTGAATATACCTATCGCGGCCTGTGCTAACTTCCCCTCTGCTGCTTTATTGTCGGATGTCAGGACTTTTAATGTCGCTTTAATGCCTTCTTCCAATTGCCCATCCTTGAGCAATGCCTGAATGTGATTGAGTGATTTATCTTCCGTGATATATACTAAGAAGTCAGCCACCTTTTTTATGTTGCTCGCTTTGTCATACAGAGGCGTACCCATTTTTATGGCAGACAGAAGCTCACTCGCCTCGGCAGGTCTATCCCACAGAATTACCTCGCTGAGGACAAGTCTGATCTCTTCAGCATCGGGGTATGTTTCAAGTAGTTTTGTCAAAACTTCCTCGTCAGGTTCAGTAGTTTCAGCGAGTACGCGATCCAAAGCCAGCAATCCCGGATGTGGCAGGTTCTTATCCAGCCAATCAAGGATCATTTGCTCAGGAAGTGCACCCATAAATTCGTTGATGATCTCGCCCCGATAAAACAGTTTAACATTGGGAATGCTTCTAATTCTGTACTTCGTCGCGATCTCCTGGTACTCTTGTGTATCGACTTTAACAAGTGCCCATCGGTCGGTTTGCTCCGATGCAATTTTTTCAATCACAGGACCCAACACCCGACATGGTGCACACCATGGTGCCCAAAAGTCCACCACCACTGGAATCGTAAAACTTCTTTCGATCACCTCTTTTTTAAAATCAAACATAATTCACTTGTTTTCTTTTCTGTTTCCCTTCAAAGTCTGTTCCTTAGCATAATAATTGACGGTTTGGCAGTATTTTTCGAAAATGTTGACAGTTTGACATTTATCCAACTTCCAACCGAGCTTATTTTTCGGACTTTCTTACATGGTAAAAAAACTATCCGTTTGTTTTGTTTTTCCGGTGCTCATCAGCCTGATGGCGTGCACTGTGTCACAACCTTTTACCTCCGGGTCTGCCCATTCCCTTAAACGGCAATGGATAAAATCCGGACAAGGCACCAATCACCATGTAGGCGTAACTATATATGATCCGGTGGCACGTAAAACACTCTTTGCCTATCGCGATACGCACTATTTTACGCCTGCGTCCAACACTAAACTACTTACCTTATATGTCGCACTCCAAAGCCTGGGAGACAGTTTAACGTCAGCGCGATATCTCAATACAAACGATACACTTTACGTGTGGGGTGGTGGAGATCCGGGTACCTGGTATCCACAACCTGAAAACAACCATCCGCTCATTTCCTTTTTGACAGGCGTTGAAAAGCCTGTGGTGTTTTCTGATGCCCACTTTAAAGCAGGGCGATTCGGAAGAGGTTGGGCTTGGGATGATTTTCCGTATGCGTTTCAATGTGAACGAACAGCGTTTCCTATCTATGGAAACCGGATACGGATAGAGAGGGACCAGGATTCTCTCACCATCAAACCACACTTTTTCAAGTCGGCATTCACAATTTCAAAAGATACGGTCACCCGATACGGCAAAACAGAGTGGGGGGATCAGTATTATTACACTTACCCTTCCGGCAACACACGTGACGATCGATCAATCCCTATCACTTTTTTCGAAAACGACACGCGCTACCTTTGGCGTGAAGTCACAGGGAAAAATATTTTTCTTTCCTCTATTCCCATTCCCGACCATACTCAGGTTCTCCACGGAAGTGTCACGGATACTTTGCTAAAGATTATGATGCAGGAGAGTGACAACTTCATTGCGGAACAGATATTACTGAATTGCTCGTTTGATGTCCTAGGCTATATGTCTGACAAGGATTTTATTGAAAAAAGCAAATCAACAATTCTCTCCAATTGTGCCAACGAACCCAAATGGTTTGATAGTTCCGGCCTTTCGCGATACAATGCATTGACGCCAGCCACTATCACAGACGTGCTCAACAGAATCTACCAACTAAAAGGAATGGAGTATATCAAAGCGATCTTTGCGGCAGGTGGCGAATCAGGCACTCTGAAGAACAACTTTTTCATCCCGGGAGAGAAACCTTATGTTTACGCCAAATCTGGTTCACTGCGTGATGTCTATTGTCTGAGTGGTTATCTGATCACAAAATCCGGGAAAGTACTTTTGTTTTCCTGGATGAATAATCACATCAGGCAAAGTAAAGCAGCGCTGATATCAGAAATGGAAAACTATTTATTGTTTGTATACAATCATTATTAGACCCGCTCACATATGAATCCCAACATTCCAGGTGAACAATTACTTACCCTGGCAAAAGAATACGGACTTCCTTTGTTTGTGTATGACGCACAAACGATCACTCGTCAGATCAGTAAACTGCAACAGGCATTTACTGTACCTGATTTCCAGATTCGGTATGCATGTAAGGCGCTTACGACGGTTGGTATTCTTCAGCATATTTATGCAAAAGGGTGTGGGATTGACACTGTATCTGCGGGTGAGATACAAGTGGCATTAAAGGCGGGCGTACCTCCGGAAATGATTTCTTTCACACCTTCGGGAGTTCTCCTTCAAGAGTATGCTTACGCGTTGGACCAGGGCGTGCATGTTCATGTAGATCAATTACATGTGCTGGAATGGATAGACCGACACTATCCCAACACGGCGATTACACTGCGGTTTAATCCCGGTATCGTGGCGGGTGGTCATCTCAAGCTGCAGGTAGGCGCTGAAGATTCTAAGTTTGGCATCCACATCAGTCAGGTCGAAAAAGTCAAAGCACTCACCAACACACTTTCTCTTACCGTAGCAGGTGTCCATATGCACCTTGGCTCGGACATTGGTAGTTCAGGAAGTTTTGACGAGGCGTATGAATATGTACTGAATGCTTCACGGCACTGGATAGACACTATTGAAAGAATTGATCTTGGCGGAGGATTTAAAATCCCGTATCATCCAAATGATCAGCGAATTGATATTATGTCTTTTGGCCAACGTGTAAGCGATCGTTTTAAGGCATTTTGTCAGGAGGTTGGGCGAGACATAACACTGATCGTCGAACCCGGAAAATACCTGGTGAGTGAAGCAGGTCATCTGCTGATGGAAGTCAGTGGCACAAGGGATATCGGTCAAACCGGCCTGGCGTATGTGTCGACCGGGTTTAATCATTTTGTTCGACCGATGAACTACGACGCTTATCACCATATTGTCAACCTTTCTAATCCGCAAGGCGAAGTCGCACGCTTTGATGTGGTCGGCTATCTATGTGAAACAGATACATTTGCTCTGGAACGTGATATCAATACCATTCGAAGAGGGGATATCCTCTGTCTCATGAACGCGGGAGCGTATGGCTTTTCGATGGCTTCCAACTACAATACCAGGCCCAGACCGGCAGAAGTACTTATCGATGAGGAGGGAAATGCCAGGCTCATTCGGAGAGCGGAAACGTTGGGCGACGTACTTCGTACAGATATAGGCTTTTCAATCTAAGCAAGGGATACCTTCGTTTTATTGATTCACCATCGTGCGGATTTGGATTGGGCCGTTATTATTTCCTACCAATACAGCTGACTTACCATTGGCTCGTTTGATCAGTTTCAATTCTCTGACTTCATCGCTCGCCCAAAACCCGTGCTTCCTGTTTTCTTCGAAAGAGAAACTGCCATCAGCGTTTTGCAATAACAAGGTTCCATTACCGGCGTCTAATTCCGCAGTTTCTGTTTCTGCATACAGGAAGTTGCCCGCACATAGAATATCCGGCTTGCCATTTCTGTCAAAGTCGTGGATGATGATGTCGTTTGTCGGATGCAATTGTACCTGATAGGGTAGAGTCTGTTTAGAAAACTTACCGCCTTCATTTACAAACAAGGTGGTTTCAAATGTGTAGGTATAGTGGTAGGTGGAGGCTGACAATTCACTCTTCGTAAAAATATCTTCCACCGTAGCGGTCGTATAAGGCTTGTATCGGGTGAATTTCTTTTTCAACCTCGGGATCTGCGCGATGATCGCATCGCGTCCGGCATAGGGAAATAATTTTCCATTGTAATAAAAGCACATAATGGGATCGAGGAATCCATTATTATCAAAATCATTCGTAATCAGGGTAACAGGTTGACTTACACTTGCCTTCAACCGATGGTTTAATCCCATGTTGCCGGCAATAATATCCGGATCACCATCCTGATCGATATCCGCGATTTCGATTGCTTTCCACCAGCCGTTAGTTTTTTCAAAACCAAATGCCTTCGTTTGATCGGTAAATCCTTTTCCGTCCCAGGAATAAACCGTGACTGGCATCCATTCACCCGAAAACACAACCTCCGGCTGACCATCGCCATTGAGATCGGCCACTTCAATATCCGTGATCATCCCCAGATCTTTCAACGCGGGAAAAACGTCCTGCGTCACATTGGTAAATTTACCTTGCTCATTCTTAAGCAGAAAGCTCTCCGGTGCTGTAGGAAAACGCCCGGGTACACTACGCCCACCAATGATGACATCCATGTCCCCATCTGCGTCATAGTCAAAGGATTTGACCACACCTGCATTTGACCGGATATCCGGAAAATCATTAACCGGGCTGAAAGCGCCCTGGCCATCGTTGAGGTAATGCCTCGTTTTATATGCCGTAGATTTATCGGGTTGTTCATGTCCACCGGAAATCACAATCATATCCAGATCGCCATCTGCGTCAAAATCTTCAAAGACAGCGCCGCAGTCTTCATAGGAAGCATCGCGCTCCAGTGCGGGCAAGGAAGCTTTTGTAAACTGTCCACTTGCGTTTTGCATAAAAACAGAGGCCGGAGCGCCAGCACCATTTCCCGCAAAAACGTCATCCAGTCCATCGCCATTTAGATCTGCAACAGACAGGCATGGCCCTTCTGCGGACAACATATACGGAATTAGTTTTTCTGTTTTAAAGTCTACAAAACTATTTTCCTGATGTATCCAATTCCCCAGATTAGCATCGTCGGAAAAAATCGGAGTGACCAATTCAACACGTCGATCTGTATACGGTTGCCCGCTTCCCTTCTTGAGATTCAGGCGTTGATTTACCGTAACATTTCGCATGATCTCTTTGTCGCCTGAAGGCCAGGTGATGATCAGGGAATCCACCACCGGTAGCGTTCCTAGCCCAAAATGAATTAGTGGCTCTGAAGAAGACAGAAAACCTTTCAGGGTGTTGAGCACCTGATACTGATAGGTACCTCCGGCATATAACTCAGCTGTTGTGCCATAGCTAACCGGTATTTGGTCATTTTCCGTTACTGTGATCTGCAACCAGTTCCGATTGGCAATATCATTTCGATAGATGAAGACGGGTTCATCGAGATTATTAACAATCAAATCCAGATCTCCATCCTGATCCAGGTCGGCGTAGGCCGCCCCATTTGAAAAAGACAGATGATCCATACCCGCTTGCTTACTTGCATTGATAAATGACAGATTGCCGGAGTTGATATAGAGGTAGTTGTTCAATTTCTTTTCGGGGATATGCTTTAACACCTCATAGATATCCGGAAAACGTCGTGGGGTGACGCCTCCAGTGCGCTCCAGTGAGTCCCGCACGTAATTCATATAGTCGAGGTTGGTAATGTCCCTTCTGTAGCCGTTTGTAATGTATATATCTTTCCATCCATCGTTATCGAAGTCTGCAATCAAAGGGGCCCAACTCCAGTCTGTCGCATCTATACCGGCATACTGACCTATTTCTGAGTAGGTATCATTACCATTATTTATCTGTAGCACATTTCGCACCACCTGGCGACCATAATCGTATTGAACGAGCAGATTGTATCGGTCATAGACCATGCCATGTGCCAGCTCTTTGTATCGAAACGGATCTTCTGCTTTCATATCTACGACGATGATGTCGTTTAGCCCGTCATTATTAATATCTGCGAGATCTGATCCCATGCTGTTCTGACTGGAATGCCGCAGATAATCATAATAGTGATCCGTAAAAGTGCCATTGCCGTTGTTGATATAGATGTGATCAGGCTCTACAAAATCATTCGCCACATACAAATCCATCCACCCATCTTTGTTCATATCCATTGGGGTCACACTAAGCCCAAAAGCAGAGT
>JAUHXV010000098.1 GCA_030426765.1 Bacteroidia bacterium
CGATATCCCCGGATGCCCGATGATCCTCGCCGGCGACCTGGTGAAAAACCTGGAAGAGCAGATCGCGCCCTTCAAACCCACCTATACGCTGGGCGAACGCGTAGATAGCGTCGAAAAACAGGAAGACGGTTCCTTCAAAGTGACCACACAGGACGGAACCATCTGCGAAGCCAAAGTGATCGCGATCGCAGCAGGGCTCGGTTGCTTCGAACCCAGAAAACCACCCATTGACGATCTGGCCAATTATGAAAGCAAAGGCGTAGACTATTTTGTGAAAAATCCGACCAAATATGTGGACAAAGAAGTGGTCATCGCAGGCGGTGGAGATTCCGCCCTTGACTGGACAATCGAACTCGCCGCACTCGGCGCGCGCATTACGCTCGTACATCGGCGATCCAGTTTTCGCGGCGCACCGGATTCGGTGGACAAAGTAATGGAATTGGTCAAAGAAGGAAAAGTCAGGCTCTATACGGATGCCAGCATCACGGAAGTGTACGGAGAAGGTCACCTCGAAGCCGTGACCCTCAACAACGCAGAGGGTGATAATCGCCTCAAAGCAGATTTCTTCCTGCCTTTATTTGGATTGACGCCTAAACTTGGTCCAATAGCAGAGTGGGGACTTGGTCTCGACAAAAATGCCATCGTAGTGGATCCGCTCGACTGCAGCACCAATGTGGAAGGCATCTATGCCATCGGCGATATCAATACCTATCCCGGAAAACTCAAGCTGATCTTGTGTGGATTTCACGAAGCGACAATGATGTGCCAGAGCGCGTTTAAGCACATCTATCCGGACCAGAAGTTGTCCTTCAAGTACACGACGGTGACGGGGATTGATGGATTTGCGTAATCGGAGGCTTATCCGCCGGTTTCCTGGCGGAGATTTTTGATCTGGCTGTCCCAGAGTCGACGGAGGTCTTCGACCTCTTTTTCATCCGTAAAGTCAGTGATCTCCAGCACGGTTTCTTCGGTCACCGGAGAGCGATACATGCGAAATTCTAGGTATTCGCCTTCATCGGCATCTTCCCAGACAAAGCGGATTCTTTCCTCTTCGATATCATCCACCACTTCTGCATCTTCGTCACTGCCATTCCAGGTAAACGTATAGATATCTCCATTGATGTCCACGCCGTCGCAAAACCAGCGGACGAGGCAGGCCGGTGTCGTGAGAAATTTATACAGGATGGCCGGGGAGGCTTTGAAGATGTATTCTAAATCTACGGGTATTCGCTTCATAATTTTTGGCTGCCGGTGAGCCATGACAAGGGGCCATGTGTTGCCAGCAGGGCGTAAATAAAACAGAAATCCTGAATATTACAAACTATTGAACTTTTTTTCCGCTTCCGGCATTATGTTTTTAACGGGGCGGAGCAAATACAGAATGCTTTGCATGCAATGGGTATGGCTTGACATAATCGAGGTTCGATGAGGCATTTAAACGAAAAATAAATCCTCAGGACTTAATAAATTCCGTACTTTTGCGCCTCTTAATAAGGTGGGAACCGTTTTAGGAACGTTTTTTGCCCAGCTCATTGTCCACTTAATTCAAATGCTTTTTTTGCCATGAGGCAGCTGAAAATTACCAAGTCAATCACCAACAGGGAGAGTCAATCCCTCGAGAAATATCTGCAGGAAATCGGAAAGGTTGACCTGCTGACCCCTGAGAAGGAGGTAGATCTCGCCAAGCGGATCAAACAGGGCGACCAGATCGCACTCGAGACCCTGACGAAGGCGAATCTCCGTTTCGTGGTTTCCGTAGCCAAGCAATACCAAAACCAGGGATTGTCCCTGAGTGACCTGATCAACGAAGGAAATCTCGGTCTCATCAAAGCCGCTCAGCGCTTCGACGAAACCCGTGGTTTTAAGTTTATCTCCTACGCGGTTTGGTGGATTCGCCAGTCGATCCTCCAAGCGCTCGCCGAGCAATCCAGGATCGTACGTCTGCCTTTGAATAAAGTAGGCTCGCTGAATAAGATCAACCGCGCCTTCTCACAACTCGAACAGGAATTCGAGCGCGAACCTTCTTCAGAAGAGCTGGCCACCATCCTCGAGATCTCTTCTGACGAAGTAGAAACCACACTCGGTGTGGCTGCCCGTCACGTTTCCATGGACGCACCTTTCGTCGACGGAGAGGACAACTCATTGCTTGATGTGCTGGAAAATCCAAACACACCCGGAACAGATGCCGGCCTCGAATACCTCGAATCGCTGCGCAGAGAAATCGATCGTTCACTCGGTACGCTGACCGACCGTCAGGCCGATGTTATTAAATTGTATTTCGGTATTGGCGTAGAGCACCCGCTGTCCCTCGAAGACATCGGTGACCGTTTTGGTCTGACCCGCGAGCGTGTGCGCCAGATCAAAGACAAAGCGATCAACAAACTTCGCTCTGCCAGCCGAAGTAAACTGCTGAAAAATTATCTCGGCTCATAGTGTCTGAGACATAAGTCGTTTTTATATTTTTTGATTTATAAAAAAAGCCATTCGGTATAAGCCGAATGGCTTTTTAAGTTTAATTTCTTTTTCTCATAAATGGGTTTTTTAGTGTGTGATCTTTGAAGAAGATTTATCTATGTCGTTCTTTTTTTCCGGAAAAAAGAACCAAAAACCTCGTCGCTCTAAAAACTCGCTTTCACTTCTCATCATTTTTAAGAGCTTATTGCTTCCATTTGCATCCATTTTCACACTCCCTTGTATTTCTGCTTGCGGACCCAGCAGCACTTAGGCTTCTGGGCGAGCAGAAATACAAGCTGTGCCGAGTGCTCGGACAGTTTAGAGCGACAGGATTATTCTGTTGGAGTCTATTTTGACTGAACTCCAATCAAGAAATTTTTTACAATAATTCATAGGATATTTTTAAAATCATTTCGAATTGGAAAACTTTGTCACGCTAAACTGTTTGACCAACCCGGTGCCTTCTTTTTGTGCGCGCCCGATAGCTGAGGATGCTTTAGGGTTCGCCAGAGCAAAAAGAAGAAAGTGCGAAGACTGAAAACTGAATATCATGGGAAGAAAAAAAACGAACTGCCCTAAATGGGAGTTTTTAGCGTGACTAGACTTTTTGGTTACTTTTTCGTGTCCTGTAATTATAATATTACAGGATGGCGATCCTGAAACACTGTCGCTTTCAGGACACGTCCCTATAGAATTATCATCTACATGGCAAGGAAAAAAGTATCAAACCATTCTCTTAAAGAATGATTATTGAATAAAAAAAATATGAATAAAAAAGCCATTCGGTATACCACCGAATGGCTTTTTATTCCAGGGCATCAGACGTCATGAAAGGTTTGCATTCCGCAGTGCGGTGAGTCTGAAGGGATCCTCCCTGAACTGGGTTTAATTCGCTCCGGCTCCCTGCTTTTTCCCTTTGTCCAGGTTTTCGAGGTACTGCATATTATCGATATCCAGCACCTTGGCGAGTTTGCCGATTTTCTTGAGATCGATATTTCCGATAAAGCTGAGTAAGGCGAAATCTTCTCCGCCGCCCACAATCATCAGGAGCTCTTCGACGATATCGCCATTGTCCTTGACCATAAAGCGGACGTTTTCGCCATCGCCTCGAGCGGTCATGAGCAACTCGTACTCACTGGTGTTGATTTTTTTAAGGGCTTCATCGTAGTATTTGGCGGCATCAGTATCCGTGTGGATGATGCGGAGTCCCTTCATGCTGGCGATGACTTCCTGGAACTCAGGCTCCATGTCTTCGATTTCGATTTTGGAGACCATGTTAAACATCTTCGGGCTGATGTAGACGACATCAAAGCTCGGATCGTCCATATACTTTTCAAAGTACTTGGTGATGGCATCCTGCTGTGCGAAGGACGACACAGCCGTAAAGAGTAATGCTAAAAGTGAAAGGCTTACCTGTTTCATTGTTGTATGAATTGTATGAAAGTGAAAAAAAATTATTTAAACATATCGGCGTATTCGCTGGCCTTCTTGATATTCAATAAGGCTTCGTCCTGTGACTTATTCAGTTTGGTCGACATAAAGGCCAGGGCCTGTCGCATTTCCTGATAAGCTTCCTGCGGATCATCAAAAGTCTCTGCCATGTATGGATCCTGCTGTGTCTGCTGGCTGTAATTCCACAGCCCGATGGCGGACACGCAAAAGATCAGAACGGCAGCGGCACTTGCGATCCAGCGGTGCAGTGGAAGTACCACCGGCGCGGCCTGGTGTACTTCATGGGTTTTGTTGTACGCGTGTATCGCGTCGAGGGTCAGCCGGCTCTTTTGCTGGCGCGCCGCACGAATCGCCCTGAAGTATTCCGCTACCGGCCCTTCGGCCTCTGCGTGGGCGTTCATGAGTTGCGCTTCTTCCTCAAGTGAGGTTTCGGCGTCCCAGTATTTATTTAAAAATTGATCATCCATGATGACGATTATATTTGATAGAGTTTTATAGTATTCATTTTGCTGAGCATACGCTGCATGTGTTTGCGTGCGCGAAACAAACTCACTTTCACATCGTCGAGGTTGTAACCGGTTTCCGCCGCAATCTCTTCGTAAGTCATCTGTTCGATCTCCCGAAGGTGAAATACGTTGCGTTGTTTTTCCTGTAATTGTTCCAGGCATGCCTGCACCATGTCCATGATATCAGCCGATTCCATCACCTGATCCGGAATGGGTTCGTTGTCGCTGATGGAGTAGGCCTCATCCACGTCAACCTGGTGCATGGTCTTTTTGGCTTTTCGCAGGACATCGAGGGAACGATTTCGAGTGAGAACCATCAGCCATGCTTCGAGGTTGTCAATGGTGTCCACTTCTTTGCGTTTCTGCCAGAGTTTGCACATGACATCCTGCAACACATCTTCGGCCACCTCAGCATCTTTGACGAAACGCAGGGCGTAACGAAAGAGCTTGTCCTTCATCGAATGGAATATCGCTTCGTATTGCTCAGTATTCATTCTGTTTATGTGACGCTATTACGACCCGTTTGTTACACCCAGTCTACACACATTGGGCATGTAATTTATAAGATATTGATAATAAGGCGTTTGCAGCCGAATCGGAATGTGTTAAAATTTGACAGAAACCTATGTCACGGGCTTGAAAATCAACCCTTTTCGGACTGATATCCCTTAAAGCGCTTTTTCAACCTGCTTTCGCGTCTTTTCCAGGTCGAACTGCATGGAGGTCAGATCGCGCTGCAAACCGGAGAGTTCGGTGGTTTCCGCATCGAGGTGGGCGTCAAACTGCCGGAACTGTTCGTTCATTTTCACGCGCAGGGATTCGATGTATCGGTAGAGTTCGTCGGTAAGCTCCTGTTTCAGGCGCGTGCGGCCTTTTTCCATTTCGGATCGGTATTGGCGCATCACCTTGCCACGCTGAAGGCCCAGGGTGATACCTGCTACCAGAAATCCAAGGGCTGTCAAAACGCCACCCGTGATATCGAACACCATGCCTTGCGTGACGGCAGCGAGGATGATACCGACGAGGGCAACGCCACTTCCGGCAGCCACATTTGTACCAACCTGTGAATCCGTATCGACAAGCTCTTTGGTGGTGAAGTTTTCCGTGCGCTCGAGAAACTGATCGAAAGCCTCTCTTAATTCCTTCAGTACATTCTGTCTGCGTTGCGCGATCTCGGAAAAGATCTCATGATCGTTGGCAAGGATAGTCTTGCTGTTGCGAATCTGGAGATCAATCGTATGTGCCATTTGCTGGATGCTCTCGGCCAGGTCGAGGACGCGGTCATTGATTTTTTCCTGCATGCCTTTTCCGAAATCATTTTTCAAACGCTGCGTGAAGGATTCAAGCCAGGCTTTGAGGGATTGCGATTTGGAAAAAACAGCACTGATAGATCGTCGCAGCACTGTGAAAAACGATAAGGCGCTGCTCAATTCCTGATCGTATTGGTTGGCCACGCGGTCGTAGGCAGCCATGAGGTTTTCTACCAGCACATCACATTGCTTTTTGGATTTCTTGCTGTGATCGTCGAGTGAGGTTATGATTTCTTCACGAAAGGCGATGTCTGCATCTAACTGGCGTTGACGGTCATCGAGTCCGCCTTGCAGACGATGACAGATTTGCAAAAGTGTGTCTGCCGTACTGGTCAGTTTTTGTTGCTGTGCCTTCCCACCGGTGATCTGATCCAGGATATATTTTTTCAAAGGCTCAAAACCACTTTGATCGGTTCTGCCTTCGAGTTCATCCTTTGCGGAAACAGCAAAGACGATTGGTTTTTTAATGCCTTTTTGTTTGGCATGGTCGTATACACCTTTTTCATTGATCGCGAGATCGGCTGCATCCATCAGATCTTTTTGCTGCAGCACAAAAACGATTTTCTTATGCCAGTCTTCATGGATAAAATCAAAAAACTCCCATGACGACTGTCGATACGGGTTTTTCGATTCAAACACAAACACGATCAGATCTGCACCTGGAATAAAGCGCTCCGTAATCTCCTGGTGATGCGCGATGATCGTGTTGGTGCCTGGTGTATCCACGATGGCTATTTCCTTGAGGATCTCACTCGGCTGGAAGACGCGCTTCAGGTACTGGCTCAGCACTTCTTCCTTCCGCTCCGGCCCATACACGATCTGCTGGATGGTATCCGTCATTGGGGAAGGCGCGACTGCACACAGGTCAGGAGTGTTAAGCAGCGCGTTGATAAACGAGCTTTTCCCGGCTTTGACTTCGCCAACGATAACGAACATAAACGGGTCGTCGATCCTGTCGGTGATGTCACCCACTACACGAATGGAATCTGCGTGGCCGATGCGTGTGGTAAACTCCTTCAGTCGGGTCAGTACGACCTTCAGGGACTCTTTTAAGGTGTTAAATTTCTGATCGATGACGTGTATCATGCAACAGGATAAAGTTGTTGGGCATATCGGACCAGGTAGTCATAGGTCCCGGGTCCGAGGTGACATAAAGCATCTAAGATACTGAGGTTTGGCTGATGAGGCTTACCGATCCGCAAGACCTGGTGATAGGTTGGATAGACAAGTGGTGATTCTGGACAACCACACTGAATACCTTCTCTTAAGTCAGTCATTGGGTTGGAAATATTGGCTTCATACTGTGTCGTCAGGGAATAACGCCAGTTGCCTTTGATAAGTTCAGTGAGATAATGGAGACACGCTATGTTGAGATCCCAAAGAAGGTCATACGAATGATGTAAAATCGGCTCCAATCCGGCCAGTACTTCTTCAGCAAATCCCGTTTTTCCATACGCAGTGTGCATACTGCGCAGGTGCTTGGTTGGCCAGTCTTCATCATACGCGATCTGCACCTCAGTGATCGGCATCCGGTTGTGTTTTCCTTTTTGTAGGGGAACGGTCAGCGATTGTGGTTTGTCCGCACCGAGGATGCAGGTTTTATTCCGCCATGTACGCTTTTGATAATGTTCATGTGCTTCGATCAGGATATCTCCGTGGTGCAACCAATGCGCGAAATATGCAACAGAAGGTATATATTGGTTTCCAAGGATACAACTCATAGTATGATCGCAATGAAGGACAAAGGTACAGTGGATGCGTGAAGATATCCATTGGCAGAAATATGCAAGCCGATTCCGTGCGTTTCCGGCTTTGCTGCCGGCATCGGAGGCAGCAATTGACATGGCGGTGTGCATACCGGTGTATGCTGAACCGGATTTATTATCGACTCTCGAATCACTCAGCCTGTGTGATCCACCTGATTGTATCATTGAGGTGCTGATTTGTTTTAATCAAAACGATAGGATGTCGGCAGAAGAGCTTGTTTTGCATGATCGAATTTGGAAGGAATGTCAGCAGTGGGTGGAAGATCACAAACATCCGGGCTTGTCGTTCAGACCCATTTATCTCGATGCACTTCCGGATCCGAAAGGTGGAGTAGGCTGGGCACGGAAGATGGTCATGGATGAAGCGGCTCGTCGTATGCAACCGTCAGGTGTGATCGTTTGCCTGGATGGGGATTGCACCGTGGCGCCCAGTTACCTCAAGGAGATATACCAGTATTTTTCAAAACATCCGGCATGTGATGCGGCTGCTATTTGTTACGAACACCGTTATGACGAGTTGGACGAACAGGAACGTACATCGATTATCGACTACGAATTGCATTTGCGCTATCTCGTACATGCCTTGCGGTGGACAGGGCATCCGTTTGCCTTCCAAACGGTGGGTTCATCGATGGCTGTAAGACGGAATGCTTATCTGGCACATGGCGGGATGAATACGCGCAGTGCGGGTGAAGATTTTTACTTCTTACAGAAGTTTATTGAAACGGAAACTATGCACGAGATCACGGGCACAACCGTTTTTCCGTCTGCGCGCATTTCATATCGTGTACCCTTCGGAACCGGCCGGGCGATGAGTTTTTTGCTTACGGAAAATGAACGATGGACCACCACTTCCTTTCAGTCCTATGTGAAACTTCGTCCTTTGTTTGATCGACTTGAAGAAATTTATCAAATCTTCTCGGGTGAAGATGATAATGCACTAGATGCTCTTCGTAGGTTGTTGGCAGATGATGATGAATTGCTGCAATACCTGACGGAAATTGACTTCACAGACTCTTGTTTGCGCATCGCTAAAAACACAGCTTCTTTCCCCGCTTTTCGCAAGCGATTTTTTCGCTACTTCAATGCCTTTCGCGTGATTCGGTATACGCATTACATGCGGGATCATTTTTTTCCGGACGAACCGGTGATCCTTGCAGTCGAAGCATTTTTAGATCATACAAATACTGCTCAGCCAGTAGACAAAAGCGGACAGGCGTATCTGGACCTTTTTCGGAATAAAGATCGCGACCTCAGGAACTTCACATAAAGGCAAAAGCCTTCAGTGAATCACCTGCATCAAGCTAGTATTTGGAAAATCGGATTTGGCCTATCGGAACATCTCCACGCCGGAAAAGTGGAAAGCGGATTCGATCAGTGCATTTTCATCTGAATCAGATCCGTGGATGGCATTTTCCCCGATGCTTTTGGCATAAAGTGCGCGTACAGTGCCAGGAGCAGCTTCAGCCGGATTGGTTGCGCCAATCAGCGTGCGGAAGTCAGCCACAGCGTTGTCTTTTTCAAGCACAGCAGCTACGATCGGTCCTGAAGACATAAACTCTACCAGTTCGCCGAAAAACGGGCGCTCCTTGTGGATGGCGTAAAACTCACCGGCTTTTTCAGCGGACAGTTTGGTGTATTTCATCGCTACGATCTTAAATCCCGCTTTGTTGATCTGAGCGAGGATAGCGCCAATATGGCCTGCGGCTACAGCATCAGGCTTAATCATTGTAAAGGTCAGGGTACCTGCCATGGGTCTTGTTTTATAGTTATTTTGTTCAAATAGGGGCGCAAATTTAGTCAGTGTCGCAGTCGCAAACAAGTGTTTTATTATATATGTGTGGAAAAGATCAATTTAGAAGGGAAATTGGCTGACGCTTACATCAGTACATCCAGGCATAATCTTG
>JAUHXV010000099.1 GCA_030426765.1 Bacteroidia bacterium
TGTCTCAAGTCTCAGGTCTCAGGTCTTCTTTTTAATTAAACATAATTCGCATTTCTATTTTAGTTCGCGCGCAGAGACGCAAAGGCGCAGTTTTAATTTTTCAACTTCTTAAGACTTAATCTCAGATCTCTTGTCTTGTGTCTTGTGTCTTGTGTCTTGTGTCTCAGGTCTCAGGTCTCAGGTCTTAGGTCTTAGGTCTTAGGTCTCCCTAATCAATAAGCCTTCGCAAACACCACCCTTCCCTTCGAGGGATTGCCGGTGAGGACGCATTTGCCCTCTTCGGCTTTTTGATCGAGTGGGATACAGCGGATCGTTGCTTTCGTCATCTCCTTAATCTTCAGTTCTGTCTCCACGGTGCCGTCCCAATGGGCGGAAACGAATCCACCGCGACCGTCAACAATACTTTTCAGTGTATCGATGTCATCTGCGCGATGGGTGTTTTCCTGGCGGAAGCGAAGTGACTTGAGCAACAAATTATTCTGAATCTCATCCAGCAGGGTTTCGATCTGTGCGCCTAAACCTTCGAGTGGAATAAAATTTTTCTCTCGCGTATCACGACGAGCTACTTCCGCATGGCCTTTTTCCAGGTCGCGCTTTCCGATGGCAACTCTGACCGGTACACCTTTCATTTCGTACTCAGCGTATTTGAAACCTGGTCTGGATTTTTCATCGGTATCATATTTGACTGAAATCCCTTTGGACTCCAGTTCTTTCTTTAATTTTTCAGCCACCTCATTGATCTCCGCATCCGGTTTCGGTACAGGAATGATCACCACCTGCAAGGGCGCGAGCTTTGGTGGCAGGACTAAACCTTCATCATCACTATGCGTCATGATCAGGCCGCCAATCAATCGCGTCGACACACCCCAGGAGGTGGCCCATACATGTTCCTGCGTATTCGAATCATTCAAAAAGGTCACGTCGAAAGCCTTCGCGAAGTTCTGACCCAAAAAATGCGAAGTCCCGGCCTGAAGGCTTTTGCCATCCTGCATGAGGGCTTCTATAGTATAAGTGTCTTCAGCACCCGCAAAACGTTCATTTTCTGTTTTAATTCCTTTGATCACGGGCATACCCATCCAGTTTTCAGCAAAATCGGCGTAGATATCATGGATCATTCGCGCTTCTGCAATCGCTTCTTCACGTGTTGCATGCGCGGTGTGTCCTTCCTGCCAGAGGAATTCAGCTGTGCGAAGGAAAGGACGCGTACGCATTTCCCATCGCACCACATTCGCCCACTGGTTGATGAGTACGGGAAGATCTCTGTAAGACTGGATCCAATCCTTATACGTATTCCAGATGATGGTTTCTGATGTTGGGCGAACGATCAGTTCTTCTTCCAGTTTTGCATCCGGATCAACGATCAGGCCGTTGCCGGAGGGGTCCGCTTTTAGACGGTGGTGCGTCACAACTGCGCATTCTTTGGCAAATCCTTCGACGTGCTGGGCCTCACGGCTTAAGAAGCTTTTGGGGATAAAGAGAGGGAAATAGGCGTTGACATGATTGGTGCGTTTAAACTCGCTGTCCAGCACCTGTTGCATTTTTTCCCAGATCGCAAATCCATACGGTTTGATGACCATGCATCCGCGTACGGCGGAATTGTCTGCCAGCCCGGCTTTACGGACGATATCAAGGTACCATTGGGAGTAATCCTGTGATCGGGGGGTTATTTCTTTAGCCATACAATGTGTCTTATGCGATATATCGCGTATACTGTTAAATTCTTACTAATCCCTTGTAGCATTGAAACTTATCACCTCACAGAGGCGTCCTTTTTAGGAGAGTGGCTTCCGGAAGCGGAAGCAAAAGACTTTCACCTTTATTTAACAACGCAGTGACAGTTATTTAAGCTCTTCTTAACTACATGTAAGCGGCAAAAGTAATACTTTTAGGCTTGGATGTTGAGAGTTTCTGCCACTGAGGCTTCAAACTACACAGGCAATGAAAATTGACACGCTGAAATTTTATTTGCTGGGATTCGCCCTTATCTTTTCGATCCCGTTCGCAAAGGCACAATTTGATGATGTATACTTCGATGCAGATCAGATTGACTACGGCTCTTATTCCGGCTATTCCGATCCTCAATCGTACGGTTATGATGATGGCATCACGTATTATGACAATGACGTGTATGGCTATTATGATGACTACGATTACTACTATACGTCCCGCATACGACGGTTTTATCGCCCTTACGTAGGGTTTGGGTTTTATGATCCATGCTATGTAAGTTATAATTACTACGATCCATACGCCTATGATTATTATGGCTATCCGGGGGCGAATATTTATCTCGGATTTGGTATTGGTTTCGGCTTTGGCTTTACCTACAGTTCCTGGAACAACTGGGGACCGTATGGCGGCTACTGGCCTTCGTATAGTTACTGGCCCGGCTATTGGGGTGGTAATTACTGGGGTGGTGGCTACTGGGGTGGCAATTGCTACAATGCCTATTATTCCTGCACTCCGATCGCATGTTATACACCACCTGTTTGCTATCCAACTTATCCTGTGTATCCGGGTGTACCGGGTAATCCATCGAATGGTGTTCATTACGGTCCGAGGGTAACCGGCAATACAGGCGTGTCTCCTCGCGTACCTGTGACTGATCCGGGCAATCAGCCACCGGGACTAAAAGGTTCGCCGGGCGGTCTGACGGATTCTAATGAAAAGCCAGGTGGCTATACCGAAGCAGGTACACCGGGCAGATCCGGCAAGCCGGGCACCACAAAATATACGCCAACAGATGCAACACCTTCAGGGAGTCCAACGCCTGCCGGGCATGCGACGCCAATGGATGATGCTGTAGCGTCAACCGGCACACCGGAAATTATCGACAGAGAATTGCCTCGAGAGAAGCCTTCTACGCAGAAGCGCCCTGTCTTTAAGCCTGAAACAAAATATCAGCCTTATCCGACGCCTCCTTCAGGGCGTTCAGGGACTGCCACGAATGAACGGCCCTCCTCTGACAGGCCTTCGTATAAGCCTTATACACCCAATACTCGCTCTGCGTCACCGGCAGCAACAAACAGACCTACGCCATCTCCTGACCGGCCAGCCACCAGATCCGGACAGGCTGACGATGCCAGACCAGTGCCACCTTCTACGCCAACGGCAAGAGACAAGCAGGATCGGCCAAAATATACACCACCACCGAACCAGAGCCGGCAGAATACACGTTCGTCAAACGATCAGTCACGCTCGAATTATTCAGCTCCGAAAAGTGGTAATAGTCGTCCATCCTATTCACCGCCAACGAGTAGAAGTCAGCCAAGTAGCGGTAATTCCGGACGATCCAACTACTCCAACCGGTCTTCAAGTCCTTCAAGTAGTGGAAGCCGACCTTCCGGAGGCGGAAGCAGATCGTCGGGAGGAGGCAGTAAGTCCTCTCCATCTTCTCCACGCGGCGGAAGATAAACCCGTACCACAGACACATTTTACATCACAACAGCCTGCAGACCAGTTAAGCACTGGTCTGCAAGCTGACAAATCATAAAACCATGTATCGCATCTTTACAACCCTTGGTTTACTGCTGGCAGTTACGTTCTGTTTGTCCGCACAAACCGCTACGGAAGCTTACCGATTCTCCCTTTCTGATCCACTCGGGACAGCGCGCAATATGGGTAGCGGGAATAGTATGTTTGCCATCGGCGCCGACTTCTCTGCAATAGGTTCGAATCCCGCCGGTATAGGCGCATTCTGGAAAAGCGAATTTATTGCTACCTACGGTATGCAGTTTAATCATTACACGTCCAATTTCAGATCAGATATATCTTCCACCGTTGAAGGAAACTATGATCGATTTGTACTCCCGAATGTGGGTTTTATTTTAGCCAGTACACCTAACCGAAGTTTGCTGACCTCCAATCTTGCGATCGGCTACAATCGCGTCGCCGAGTATCGCACAGATCTCAGTTATGCAGGCCACACACTTGGTTCGATCACCGACTCCTGGAGCGAAAATGCTGCAGGTCTGATGCCGGAGCAACTCAATGGATTTGAAGAAGGCCTCGCCTATTCGACCGGCGCTATTTATGATTTTGATGAAGACCTGTTTTATGAAACTGACTACCAGCTGAGTCCTGACTATCGGTTGTACAAAACTGAGTTTGCAGAGATAAAAGGAGGAAAGTCCGAACTATTTATTGGGTACGGTGCTAATCTTAACGACAAAGTTTTATTGGGCGCTTCTTTTAATGTTCCATTGGTGAATTCTACAGAGTTTCGCACGTATTCAGAAATTGATGGCGCAGAAGATGGAGTCCCTTATTTTAATAATCTCACGTTTACCCGTTTTGTCAACTCCAGTGGTTCTGGGATCAATGGAAAATTTGGCATCACGGTTAAGCCTGTTAAAGATTTTCATATCGCGTTTGCTGCACATACGCCTACGAAGTTGTTTATCACGGACAATTACTCCACAACGCTGACGTATGACTATACGGATGGGCAACATGACGGTCCGATCTATCAGGGCTCACCGTACGGATCATTCCAATACGCAGTGGTGACCCCCTGGACGCTGATGGGCGGAATAGGTATCGTCGCTGGTAGGAAAGGATTTATCGGTGCAAACTTTAAATGGACCGATTACGGCAATATGCGCTATGACTATAGTGTGCGAGGAAATTACAATTACTACATCAACGAAGAACAGCAAGTCAACCAGGACATTAGATCGACATATGGTTCAGTCTTCGATATCAATCTTGGTGGAGAAATCGTCCTGCAGTCATGGCGTCTGCGTGGAGGAGTTTCGCTGACGGAATCCCCTTATCTCGGCGACAATATGATGTATCCGGCCTATCATGCCGGGTTTGGATATAGAACGGATTACTTCTATGTGGATCTGGCGTATAAATGGGCGAGTCGCGATGACGGATATATGCCGTACGAGACTACTGATGCTACGCAGCCAGTAGTCGTGACGGATTACACGACGCATTCTGTGTCTATGACGACCGGATTTAAGTTTTAAGATTTGAAATAACGATGGTCGGGAAGGGACTGGCGTATATCCTGCATCATATTTTCAATGGCGTGCCGGGTGTCGATGGCGATGGATTTGACTTCGCTGTTGATTACAGCCGGCCCTACCCTTCCCCATACTTTGTGTTTGCCTCGTTTTGAAAATTTTCCGATAAAATAATTCATAAACGAACCGTCCACCCAGTAGTCAGACTGGAGGGGATATTCGATGACGACCGGCACGATGGGTACGCCTAACCGATAGGCCATTTCAATAGCGCCACGTCTAAAGTCTTTGGTCAGTTCGCCGCCATACGTTGTACCCTCAGGATAAATCAACACAGGAAATCCTTCGCGCAGCTTTTCTTCAATAGCGCCGAGGGCTGCTTTCCTGCTGCTTTGACTTTCACGATGCACGAGGATAATGCCGGTCTCCCGAGCACCGCGGCCGATCAGCGGATAGTCACCAACCTCTGCCTTGGAAACAATAAAGGCGTCGATGTAACCGAGTTGAATCAATGGGTCCAGCAATGAGCGATGGTTGGACACGTAGAGGCAAGCCCCTTTTCCGGAATGAAAATTTTCGTGCGTGTATTGGATGCCTAAAATGCGAAGGGCTGTTCGACAATATTTTCTGCGAAAGGAAAACCCTCGTGCGATAGTTCTGTTTTTAAAAAAAGTGATGGTGTAAAATGCCATCATGAACCCCATCATCACAAGAACTAAAAGAAATAACTTACCCCAGGCGATTGCTTTATTCATGTGCCGGTAAAGATAGACATGCCTGCGTCTCGAATAGTGCTAAGGCTCCTTTCAGTGCATTCCACCCTGCATATTTTTTGCGTTGGCTAACAGCCGGAGGGCTGATTTTCAGCTTTTGACTGATTTCCTTTTCACTACGTCCTGTAAGAAGTTCTCTGACAACCTCTGCGGATGAAACAGACCATTTATCCATCACTACATCCGTCAAACCCAGTATGGTATTCCATTGGTCATCAAAAACCGGATTACCTGATTTGATAGCCATTCTACTTCCGCTGGATTTCATTTTGTCCAAGGCTCTACCTGAATACTCAAAAGCCTCCCCTGTTGATACCTCGAGCTTGTCTTTTAAAAAGCTCACCTCACCCAGACCTATGGCGATTCTTATGTCTGCCATTGACGAACGGTCTTTTTCTGCGCGTTTAAGGGCCTTCAGCGTGGACTTCAGATAGGCCGTATGCCACAGGGCATGCCCAGGATCGTCCAGGAGGGCCTGCACACTATCCCCTCGATATATAGTATACCTGCAGCTATCCCTGCTCTTTAAATAGCCTGCAGCGCTTTCTAACGCACTGATAACCAACCCTCTGTCTTCCGAACTATATTCTGAGGAATTAATAATATCTCCTGTGATAACGGCTTTCATCCTACAATTTATTAAGTCTGTAAGCTTAAATCGTGCCAATTAAGTCTACAGGCTTAAAATCACAAAATTAAGTCTATAGGCTTAAAATTCAATATATAAGTCTGCAGACTTAACTTTTAACGCACTGTCTCCCTACCCATGATTCCGCTTAAATGCACACACCACCAAATGCCACAAGATGCCAGGAAGCAAACCAGGCATGCAGAGCATAATAAGTCCGCGTAAACGCAAGAAAACAAATGAAAGTTAAGGTAAGATTGGCCAGAGGTCAACAAAACCCTTAAGAAATTTGAAACCTGAACAAGGCAAACTACTTTCTAAAAAAGTATGCGAAGAAAGCACAGAGTGTGCATAATTACACGCCTGGAGTGATCAAATTTGATAGGTTATAAACAGGCAAAAAATTAATCCTCTTCACTTCCCTCCGCGGGCTCAAAATCGAGCGCAACAGAGTTCATACAATATCGCAACCCCGTTGGCTTAGGACCATCATCAAAGACATGCCCAAGGTGTCCCCCACAACGACGACACATTACCTCCACTCTCTTCATGCCATGCGAGGTATCTGTGACTTCCAGCAAATGCGTCTCATCGTAAGGTTGAAAAAAGCTGGGCCACCCGGTGCCAGAATTAAACTTAGCCTCTGAAGAAAAAAGGCTCAGGTTGCACGCCTTGCAGGTATAGACACCTTCTTTTTTGAATTTATTGTATTCACCCGTAAACGGACGTTCGGTTCCTTTTTCCCGTAGAACATTATACGCCTGGGGATCCAATTGTTCCATCCACTCTTTTTCCGATTTATGAATTACAAAAATGCTATCCCCGGAGGCATCCACAAATACGTCAGCTGTCTCTGCAGGGGTTGTGTGCTGATGCTGATCCTGTGAAGATTGCAGGCAGGCTTCGAATGCAAAACCGGTGAGCAAAACAATAAAGATGGATATTCTAAACATGGGTAAACGCATTTACTTTTTCAATTTATCCGCATACTTCTCCCGGATCTTTTGCACTTTCGGAGAGATAACCACCCGGCAGTAGCCGGCATTGGGATTGTTGGCATAGTAGTCCTGATGATAATCTTCAGCCGGATAAAAAGTCTCTTCCGGAACGATCTCGGTAACAATAGGTTTATCCCAAATCGCAGGCGCAACTTCTTTCTTTGATTTTTCGGCGATGGCCCGCTGTTCTTCATTGACATAAAACACTGCGGAGCGATATTGAGTACCTACATCATTCCCCTGGCGATTGAGTGTAGTAGGATCATGAGACGTCCATAATACTTCGAGCAATTCTTCAAACGAAATCACGGAAGGATCGAAGGTGATACGTGTGATCTCGGCATGGCCGGTCGTACCGGTACACACCTCTCGGTAGGTGGGGTTGGCAACTTGTCCGCCCATATAACCGGACTCAACTTTCATGACACCGTTGAGTTCCTGAAAAACGGCTTCCACACACCAGAAGCATCCGGCGCCGAAATTGGCTATTTCTGTATTCATATCATCTGTTATCGTTACATCCGTGGCAGGTGCTTTTGATTCCTTCCCTGAGGAGGACTTTTGGGAGGTACAGGAAGCACTGATACCCAGCAGGAAGAAAGCAAAAACCAGCGATTTATTGAGTTTCATGTAGTCAAAAACAAGTCAAAGTGCTAAAAGTTACACATCCCCGTCTAAAAAACGGCCAAATTAGTCCTCAATCTGATTTACTTGGCTAAAATTCCTAATTTTGCACCGCTTTAGCCAGATTTCCTGGTGATTTCTCGGCCTTAATTCAAATCAATACTAAATATGATGATGTTTAAAAAACACTGGCTGCTGAGCCTCATGACCTTGTTTGTCCTGACTTCTGCATTTGGTCAGCAAGAACCCAATCCACATGATTTTGGAAAAATGTGGACGTTTGACAACCCACCGAAAGAGTGGTTCCAAAAAGCATACGACTACGACCTGGATCAGGATTGGTTTGACGAAACCAGAAATTCTGCCCTTCGTTTCGCTTCCTGGTGCTCCGCATCTTTTGTGTCACCAAATGGTCTGGTGATGACCAACCACCACTGTTCGCAACCTGTAGTGGGTGATCTGCAAAAGGATGGTGAGAACTTTGATGAAAACGGATTTTATGCAGCCACCATGGCCGATGAAAGACGCAACCCGGAATTGTTTGTTGAGCAACTGATCAAAGTAGAAGATGTCACCGACAAAATAAAAACCATGATCGGTACAGACATCGCTGAGGAAGATCGAATGATGAAGACTCAGGAAGCTTTACAAGGTCTGATTGCTGAGTATTCTTCTAAGCCGGGATGGGAAAACCTCCGCCTGCAACCTGTTGCGTTTTACAGTGGAGCAAAATACTCCGTATATGGCTACAAGCGCTATGATGATATCCGTCTCGTGTTTATTCCTGAATTGCAGTTAGGCTTTTTCGGCGGTGATCCGGACAACTTCACCTACCCACGTTACAACCTCGACTGTACCTTCTGGCGCGTCTATGATGAAAACGGCCAGCCACTGAACACATCCGCTAACTATTTTAAGTTTAACATCGATGGCGTTAAAGACAACACACCTGTTTTTGTTGTCGGCAACCCGGGCACAACCGAGCGCTACCGCACCATCGCGCAACTCGAATACGATCGCGACTACCGCTATCCCCATGATATCGAGTTCTATACAAACCGCATGAAGATTTTGGAGGAAGAATATGCGATGAATCCTTCCGATGATCTTAAGAACAACATCTTCAGCATGTCCAATTCACTTAAAGCAATCAAAGGCACCCTTGACGGTTTGCACAACCCTGAGTTGTTTAACCGCAAGGTGGCGATGGAAAAGAAAATCAGAGCCAATGCTACAGGCAAGACGTACTGGGATGAACTTGAGACGCACTACGCTAAACTCTCAGGCTATAGCAGTGAAATCCGGTTTATCGCCCCTTCTGCTTTGTCCGGCAAGGTGACATC
>JAUHXV010000017.1 GCA_030426765.1 Bacteroidia bacterium
ACAGCAAAAGAATTAATAGGAATTCCGGATAATAATGTAGAAATTTGAGGAATCATTTTAAGAGTTGTTTGTCGAAGGAATTGTAGATAATTCAAAGATAAACAGCTCTTTTTATATTATAAGAATATATATACGAATTAATAGTCTTGATGCGAATGCGACACATCGGGAGGCCTTCTGCCCTTTGCTTCCACGCTTACGGCCCCAATTGCATTAAAAGCTATTGGGCGCGCGGAAAAAGAAGTCATTCGGTTGGTCAAACTCCCGCTCAGCGGGAAGCGCGACAGGATCATTCAATACCACTGATCTCTTAATGAACCCAAAGGAGGTAAAAAAGTAAAAGAAAAAGCCATCCCGCTGTACAGCGCGATGGCTTTTCTTAACTCACTCCATCCCGTTGTACAACGGGACGGGAACATCTCACTACTTGATTTCGATTGTAGTCGCAGTAGGTTTCTTCCAGTTCTCTTCCTTTTTGGGAAGGGTGATGTTCAGCACACCGTTTTCATAGGTGGCGGTGATGCCTTCCTGTTTGATGTTTTCATCCAACTGGAAAGAGCGTTTGAACGAACTGTAATTGAACTCCCTGCGTGTAAATTTGCCTTCACTTTTTTGTTCGCTTTCACTTTTCTTCTCGGCAGAAATGGTGAGGTAGTTATTCTCCACGTTGATGTTGAAGTCACCTTTTTCGAGGCCGGGAGCGGCCAGTGCCATCAGAAAATGTGTGTCGTGTTCTTCTACATTGACAGAAGGAGAAGAAACAGTAAAATCGGTCCCCATAGCATCTGCCAGGGTGGTATTGAATAAAGTATCAATCCATTTACTCACAGAAGCGGAGGGAGGTACTGAATGAAATTTTGAGTACGTCATGATATTGTGTTTTTTAAATTATTGAATGTTAATTTTTGTGGTTGTTTTCTCAAGGTCGGGCACGTGGATCGTCAGCACACCCTGATCAAAGGAAGCACTCACCGCACTCACGTTGGCATTCTTGTGCAGGCGGAATGAACGCTTAAAATCCTGGTAACCGAATTCCTTGCGAATCATTTTTGGTGTCTCGGTAGCTTCGGCCGGAATAGCACTTACCGTAAGGCGGTTTTCTTCCACTTCAATCTTTACCTGGTCCTTTGCCAATCCGGGGATCGCCATCTGGATATCAAAGCCATCCTCCTTTCTGAGGATATTGGCCGCAGGATAGGTTTTCATCAGGTGATTCCCACTATCCACATGGCGGAAGGTTGGGAAATAAGGATTCGAAAATCTTCCGGTCGCCGGAACAAAACGGCTTCGCGCCTCGGGGTAACATGAATATGGTCTCATCTTTAAATTTTTTTTTGATTTAATACCTACCCATATTCAAATGACATTCCAGCACAATTTTTAATGCCAAAATGGCGCAAAACTTCATTTGTGCATGACTTAATGGCAGTGCGTTCTGAATTCAACTGTATTTTTGCCATGATCACCCACAAAAAAAGGGTCCGGTAAGCCGAACCCTTTTAAAGATCACATCTCTTTGTAAATCTATTTTTCCCCTTTTTCTTCTTCTTCTTTCACTTTGGGAAGTTGAAACATCACAGGAATAGTCATTCGAATGTTGACTGGCTTTCCTCCCTGCATACCCGGTGTCCAGGCAGGCATCAGAGCGAGCACTCTGAGTACCTCTTCATCACAACCATGCCCCAGTCCTGATTTGATGGTGGTTTGTGTCACCTGTCCGCTGGTATCCACAACGAATGTGGCTACCACCTGCCCTTCAATCTGGTTTTTCATGGCATCCTCAGGGTACTTAAGATTTGTCTTTATATGACTCACCATTTTAGAAAACGTGCACTCATCCGGACCGTCTTCAGGTTTGTCGCAACCCGCATAGCGAGGCATCTCTTCAGCGATGTCATAGACATTGGTGCCATCTACAGCAGGGGCAGCGGTGGTACCGGATGTAGGTTTTTCAGGCATCGTGAGGCTAAAGCTCACAGGCACCGTATACCGGTACGCCACTTTTTTTCCATCGACTCTGGCCGGGGTCCATTTTATTTTTTGTGACTTCATCAGTTCGATGACACGAGTCGCTTCCGCGCCCAGCCCAAGACCCGGATCGTGTACGGCCTTGACTTCGCCGACCATACCATTTTTCTCAACGACAAACTCCATCATGACCAGGCCACCCGCATTTTCTGCTTTCGCTTCCGGCGGTACTTGGATGTTGGCAGCGATAAAATCAGCTACTCGGGCTTTTGTGCAGTCGGTCATCATGGGATCGCAATGCGGCCATGCAGGTGGAACGTCAGCGCGGCGAACCGCCTCATCAATAGGGGTTTGTGCAGACAAAACCGAAGGCGCCAGGCATAAGCAAAAAGAAAGGGCTGTAAAAAATGTTTGGGACAACTTCATGGGATAGCATTCATTTTAAACGTTAAGTGACCTCTAACGAAGGAGCAAAGGTAAAAATTCCATGCGTGACGATTATTTAGAAACCGGATAGTACTCGAGTCTGAGTTCCTGTCCATCCCAAACGGCATAGGAATAATAGGTAAGCCAATCCCCCAGGTTGATGTACCGGGCACCCTGCCCCAGGTCAAAATCGATAGGCAGATGGCGGTGGCCAAAAATGAAATAGTCGATTTTTTCCTTCTTCCTCACTTCCTGCGCATGCTGAATCAGCCATTCTTTTTCAGGTCCCAGAAAGCCTTCAATAGCCGTATGCTTCCGACTCGTTCCGGAAAAATAACGCATCATGCGGATCCCAAGATTAGGATGTATGCGCGCAAACAACCACTGACAAACCGGACTTGCAAATATTTTCTTGATCATCTTATACCCGAAATCACCGGGCCCCAGCCCATCGCCATGCGCAATGTAAAATCGCTTGCCGTCAATCTCATGAATCACTTCTTTACGCAGGATCGGAATGCCAAATTCATCCGTCAGATAACGAAACATCCACATATCGTGATTGCCGGTAAAATAGAAAATCTCAACTCCGGCATCGCGCAGGCGACGCAGACAGGCAAACAAATGGCTATACCCTTTGGGGATCACCTGGCCGTATTCAAACCAATAATCCCAAACATCCCCAACCAGATAAAGGGTCTTCATCTCCGGTAATACACTGTCCAGCCATTGCACGATGAGGGCTTCGCGTTCAACACTGGTCAGTGCCGCATCAATACCCAAATGAAAATCAGAAGCAAAGAAGGTCTTCTTCATAATCGAGGCGCTAAATTAACGCCAATTACAAAACTTATCGCCGTAGTAATCACACAGCGGTACTCACTACCGGCATGTCTAATCGACAAAGCGCTCATCAACTTCCATCACATGGCCGCAGTTGGAGCACGTGCGCAGTTCTTCAGATCCATAAAATTCTCTGAAGCGGGGAAGAAAGTCTTTCTCGATATTTTCAAGAGGAAAATAGGTTTCGTGCAACTTATTATTGCATTTGTCACAAAACCACATCAGGCCATCCTGGGTAGTCGCCTCTCGCTTAACTTCGATCACCAGTCCAATCGATCCTTCGGAACGCATAGGACTATGCGGCACATTGCCGGGAAGTAAAAACATTTCACCTGCTTTAATTGGGATGTCGACAGCTTTGCCATCTTCCTGAATGCGTACATTGATGTCACCCTCCAGCTGATAAAACAACTCTTCCGTTTCATTAAAGTGATAATCTTTTCGCGCATTGGGGCCGGCCACGATCATGACAATATAGTCTCCGGCATCCTTGTATAAGTTGCGGTTGCCCACCGGTGGTTTTAACTCATCGCGGTGTTCGTCTATCCAGGCTTGTAGGTTAAAAGGTCTGCGGATCATTTTTATGGTTATTTGTTTATCTGTTTTAAAGGTTAATGGGTTATGAGGTTATAGGGTTATATGTTTAAATGGTTATAAGGGTATACGATTAACTATTTATTAGAGTGGGTATGTTTTGCCACTTAAACCCCATCACTTTTCAATCGCCGTAGCTTTAGCGAAGGAGATCCTCACAGCTCCATGCCCCATGCTCCATGCCCTATGCTCCATGCTCCATGCTCCATGCCTTACACCTCAATGTTCATCAGCTCGGAATATATCTTTTCAAGTTCTTCCGCCGAGATGTCGTTCGTTTCATTCTTGTTGCAATACTCGAGCAGCCATTTGTCCTGTAGTCGGCCGCGTTTCATAGCGACGGAGTAGGGGACATGCTCACAGAAAGTCACCAGGTTATATTTTGATGCGTAATCCGGGTATTTCTTTTCTAATTGCATTTCGATCTTGCGCTTCGCGATAAAATCAGGATTGTCTACGTGGTCCCGCATTTCAAAATAGTTGCCTACTGCGAGATCAGCAATGGCGTCTGCATCTTTTTTGCGCAATTCAGTATAACCCTTAAATGCCGTTGCCCATGATTCGTGTGACTGATCCAGAATGGTGTTAAGCACAAGTACGTCTTCCATGGAGCAGTTCATGCCTTGTCCATAGAATGGCACTACCGCGTGCGCCGCATCACCCATCAACAGGGTGCAGGAAGTATGCCAGGGACTGCATTTGACAGTACCCAATGCACCGGTTGGATGGTGTTTGAAGTCTTCCACGAGATCGGGCATCAGGGGAACGAGGTTTGGAAAATATTCTGTGAAAAATCCAAGGATATCCTCATCAGTCTTCAATGCATTAAAACCCGGTTGGCCATCGTAGGACAGAAACAAAGTGACGGTAAAACTCCCATCCAGATTAGGTAGGGCGATAACCATAAAACTCTGCCGCGGCCATATGTGCAGTGCATTTTTTTCAATTTGCCATGCGCCACCTTGACCGGCAGGAATTTCCAGTTCTTTGTATCCATGATCCAGCCACTGTTGACTGTAATTGAATCGGATAGCAGCGCCTTGTTGCATAAATCCTTGTCTCACATCTGAGCCGGCACCATCTGTCCCGATCAACACATCGCCACTTAATTCAAATTTCTTGCCGGAGGTATGATCGATACCTTTTACTCTGGCGTTTTGGATGTCGGCCTCCTGCACGTCGTGATTAAAACGCACCTCGATGTCCGGGTATGCCGCCGTGGCATCCAACAATAAGGCATTCAAACCCGGGCGGGAAATGGATTGGATATGTTCGCCTTCACGACCGCTATACGGTTGCAGCATATTGGTTTGACCTCCCTTGGTATGAACCATCCTTCCGATCATCGGAATAGACAAGGCTAATGCGTTTTCTTTAAGCCCCACCAGATCTAAAGCGGCCAATCCGCGATCCGAAAGTGCCAGGTTGATCGATCTTCCGGCTGCCAGTTCTTCCCTGCGCAGGTCGCCTCTCTTTTCCAGCAGCGTGACCTTGTGCCCGCGTTTGGCGAGAACAAGTGCCAGCAAGGTACCGCATAGTCCGGCACCGGTGATAATCACGTTTGAAGACATGGCGTCAAGATAAGAAAAAGCCCTCAGGGAAAAAGGAGATGCCGGGAGCTTTTCTCTTTGATTGCCTTAGCGAAAAGACTCCACAATGCGCACAAATGCTTCCGCATCCTGCATCGTAGTATACAACGGCGCAGTAGCAATGCGGATCACATCCGGTTCGCGCCAATCCGCGATGACGCGGTGAGCGGTAATGTGATCGTAAAGTTTTTTTCCGTCGTGGAGCACCAGCAGCGACAGTTGCCCACCGCGCTCAGTTGGATTTTCTGGTGTGATCACTTTGATCAGTTTGGAATCAGCAAAAGCATCATATAGAAACTTCACATTTTCTTTCGCTGCGGATTGCAGGTTTTCGATTCCTGCCTGGTCAAATAACTCCAGAGAAGCCCGCATAGCAGCGAGCGGGAGAATCGGAGGGTTGCTCAACTGCCAACCTTCAGCACCCGGCAGTGGGTCGTATGCGTCGCGCATTCCAAAACGGGTCACTTTATTGTGTCCCCACCATCCGGACAATCGCGGGACAGACATATCCTGACCGTGTTTGTCATGAATGAAAATAGCTCCGAGACTTCCCGGCCCTGAGTTGAGGTATTTATAACTGCACCACGCAGCAAAATCAACTTTCCAGTCGTGCAGTTTCATCGCCACATTACCAGCCGCATGCGCAAGATCAAAGCCAACCGTAATGCCATGCGCATGACCCATTTCAGTGATGGTTTTAATGTCCATGTACTGGCCGGTATAATAATTGACGCCACCGATCAGAAACAAAGCGATTTCTTCTCCTTGTTGTTCCAGGATTTCTTTCAGTCCCTCCAACCGCACGCAATGTTCGCCCGGTGGTGGTGCCCATTCAATGATCGCATCGCGTTCATCAAAGCCATGCATTTTTGCCTGAGAAGCGACAGCATATTTGTCAGAAGGAAAAGCATCGCTTTCGATCAGGATCTTATATCGCTTTTTATTCGGCCGGTAAAAAGAAGCCATCAGCAGATGCAAATTGACCGTCAGAGAATTCATCGTCACCACTTCACTCTCTTTCCCCCCAACTAACCTTGCCATCGAGCTGGTCAGAAATTCGTGATAGGGCAGCCACGGATATTTCGCCTGTGTATGACCTTCCACACCAAGCATGGCCCAGTCATCCAGCACTTCCGTGACATATTCCTTTACTTTTTTTGGTTGCAGACCCAGTGAATTGCCGCACAGATATATGGAATCTTTTCCGTTGACAGGTGGGATGTGGAATTGGTCTCTGTATGCGCCTGAAATCATGTTATATTGAGTGATGGAGTGATGGAGTGATGTGGTGATTTAGTGATTTTAATTATCTGGTGATTTAGTGATCTATTGATTTTATGTCTTATGTCTTGTGTCTCAGGTCTCAGGTCTCAGGTCTCAGGTCTCAGGTCTCAATCTTCCCCGTGGTCATACTGTATCGTCACATTCTTCGGCTCAGTGAAAAAACGAATCGCTTCCCAGCCGCCTTCTCTGCCCATGCCGGAGTTTTTAACGCCACCGAAAGGAGTCCGAAGGTCGCGGAGCAGCCAGCAATTGATCCAGACGATACCCGCATTGATTTGACCGGCGACGCGATGCGCGCGATCCAAACGATCTGTCCAGACTACGGATGCTAATCCATAGGTTGTGTTGTTTGCCAGCGCGATGGCTTCTTCTTCGGTTTGAAACGGCATAATCGTTACCACCGGACCGAAAATCTCTTCCTGATTGGTCCGGCAGTTTTGATCCAAACCGGTGATGACAGTAGGTGCGATAAAGGAACCTCCATCGTTAGGAGCAGGCAAGTGCACCTGATGGCCACCGGCGAGGACTTCACCGCCCTCTTCTTTCGCGAGTTCGATATAGGAGAGCACCTTTTTCATGTGCCCTTCGGAGATGACAGCGCCCAATTTCGTTTCTGGATCAGTGGGATCACCGACAGTGAGTCGCTGCACGCGCTCGGTAAAATCACTGACAAACCGATCATAGATATCCCATTGCACCAGGATGCGCGAACCACAAAGGCATATCTGGCCCTGGTTGCTGAAAGAAGAACGAATCGTTGTTTTCAGCATCTCATCATAATCGCAATCCCCAAAGATGATGACGGGATTTTTCCCTCCTAATTCGAGCGATGCTTTTTTCAATTGTTCGGCGCAGATACCGGCGATGCGTTTTCCAACGGCCGTGCTGCCGGTGAATGAAATCACCTTGATGTCTTCATGACGCACGATTGCTTCACCAACATCAGGACCGGTGCCGTGCACGATATTCAAAACACCGGGTGGCAGTCCTGCTTCATTGCAAATATCTCCGAGCATAGCGGCGGTGACCGGTGTCATTTCTGATGGTTTGGCCACAACAGTATTTCCTGCAGCAATAGCTGGAGCGATTTTCCAGGTAAACAAATACAAGGGAAGATTCCAGGGTGAGATACATCCGACTACACCATATGGCTGACGCAGCGTGTAGTTGATTGCCTGCCCCGGCATGTAATGCGATTCGGATGCCAACTGAGATGCAGCTGCCGCAAAAAAAGCAAAATTGGCAGACGCGCGCGGGATGTCGATGCGTCGCGCATGCATGATAGGCTTACCGGAATCAAGCATTTCCGCCTGGGCCAGAATCTCATTTTTTTCTTCGATCAATGTGGCGATACGTTGCATGATCGCCTGTCGCTCTGCCAGGGGTGTCATCGCCCATCCATCTTTCGCAGCATGTGCTGCTTCATACGCGAGCTTTACGTCCGCCGCATCACCGGCTGCCAGCTCGGCATATTTTTTTCCGGTGGCCGGATTGATGATATCCATCGTGCCGCCGTTGACGGAGGGCTTGTATTCGCCGCCTATAAAATGATTGTATTGTTTCATTCAGAAGTAAAGTGAAAATTCAGATGCTTTCTAACGTGAGGAGGAAGTGTAGGTAAATCAGACCTCGGAATAATGAGCGTCGCGACCTGGAACAGATCCGTAAAAATATGATGCTTCTCTGCCGTTGATTTTAGATACTTGTGTCCCGACGAACCACCGGTTCCGGTTTTGCGACCGATCATCCGCAATACCATTTGAGCATGGCGATTGCGCCACAGCGTAAAGGACTCTTCGATATCCATCAGTCGGGACAGAAATCGATACGGTGTCTGCAGAATAGGTTCGTCGCGATAGAGGAAAATAAAAAGTGCAGCGATCATAGCTTTGTAGGAAAATTTCACTTCGCCTCGCGCACGCATTTCTTCAAATTTATTTTCATCAAAGATCGCTTTGAAGTACGTATCCGAATCACCGATCATCGTCAGCCGCTGCTGCTTGGTTTCCTCGGTGAGGATATCGGATTGGTTGATCGCATCGCGTTCTTTTTTTAGCATGCTATCAACGGCGAGTTTATACACTTCAAGGAAATTGAAGTTTTCAAACTCCAGAAACGGCGTGCGCTCCAGCCACTCAATCAAAGCAGTCAACAATGATTTATTTTCAATAGTCTTTTTCAGTCGTTCTCTTTGTTCGCCGGAAAACACAACGTCATACGGCAATCGATTGTAGGTCAGGCGCTCTTCTTCTCTAAGGCCAAGCATGTTTTCCACGATGCGAAACTGAAGACTCTGGAAGCCGCTGGCAGGAAACAAATAATGCCTGAAATCCAGGAAATCCATCGCGGTCATGGTTTCCATGACATTGACCTGTTCGATCAAAAGTTTCTGGATTTCAATGATGCGTTCAAGTCGATTGACGGCAATAGAAATTTCTTTTTCATCCATCTGGTCATCGGCAAACATCGCACTGATCGACTCGATCTCGTGGATGATCTGTTTAAACCAAAGCTCGTATACCTGGTGCATGATGATAAACAGCATCTCATCATGCGCGGGTTTTTCTGCGAGACTTGCGGAGCGGAGTTCCTGAGCGCTCAGCAGTTTGTCTAACTGCAGGTAGGTGTGATAGTGAACGGAGGTGAATTTGTCAGCCATATTTATTTTTCTGGTATAAAGGCCGTGCCTTTGATTTCGATAAGAATTTGTGGTTTGGGGAGTTCAGATACTTCAACCGTCGTACGGCATGGGCCTGTGTCCGGAAAAAATGAATTGTACACTTCGTTGTATCCGGGAAAGTCATTCATATTTTTCAAAAAAACAGTTACATCCACGAGGTGGGACAGATCTCCATGATTGAGTTTCAGATAGTGCTGTATATTTTCAAGTACAGCGCGTGTCTGGGCTTTGATATCGAGTTGCCACACGCCATTGGCGTCCTGCTCTGCTCCGATAAATGTATTATCGGGTTTTCTGGAGCTGGTGCCTGAGATAAATACCCATTCGCCTATTTTGCGGGTGTGTGGATACTTTCCGAGTGGTTTTGCTTTATCCGCGTCAATGATTATATCTTGCGCCATAAATCATGAAATTTGATTGCACGAAGGTAGTCATTCCCATTTCGCTGAACAGAATGACCTGATGGCAGCAAAAATAACATTTTGAGATATGGATTTACGATTGAAAGGAAAGAATGCGCTGGTATGCGGCAGCAGCAGTGGTATCGGTGAAGCTTCGGCGATTATGTTGTCACGCCTTGGTGCCAATGTGATCCTGCTGGCGCGAAATGCGGATGCATTAAGCGTGACGGAGCAAAAGCTGGATCGAAGTAAGGGGCAGGAGCATGCCTTTATCATCGCAGATACTTCGCAGCACGACGATCTAAACACTAAAATCGTAGGACTGACCGCACAGAAACCTATTCATATTCTCGTTAATAATTCCGGTGGACCGCCTGCGGGGCCGATCCTAAATGCAGATGTCGATGCATTTAGAAAAGCGTTTGATCAGCATTTGCTGGCGTATCAGTTGATCGTCCGGCAAGTGGTGCCCGGCATGAAAGCAGAAGGTTATGGTCGTATCATCAATGTGATTTCTACTTCTGTAAAAGTACCGCTGCACGGCCTCGGCGTATCCAATACGGTACGTGCCGCTGTGGCGAATTGGTCAAAAACACTGGCTACTGAGTTAGGGCCTTTTCAAATCACTGTCAATAATGTATTACCCGGCGCCACGGAAACATCCCGATTGACATCTATCATTTCAAATAAAGCTACAAAGCAGAACAAATCAGAAGAAGAAGTACGTTCAGCCATGCTTTCTGAAATCCCGATGCAACGATTTGGCACCTCTGAAGAAGTGGCTTCGGCAGTGGCATTTCTGGCTTCTCCGGCAGCAGCCTATATCACAGGGACGCAGATTACTGTGGACGGGGGGAGGACGGGAGTCCTTTAAGTGAATAGGGAGTGGTGAGTAGTGAGTGGTGAGTATCGGAGCGAAGCGTAGACCCTGTACTCCGACGACAGGAGGTAGTACAGGGGTGAGTGGTGAGTTTTTATGTTATGTGCTTCAGTTATATAATATTGAGTGATAGGTGATAAGAGATGTTTAATTTTTCTGTCCATCGCCCTATGCCCTTCGCACTCTGCTCTTCGCCCTCTGCCCTATGCCCTTCGCCCTTTGCTCTTCGACCCTCTGCCCTCCGCTTTTCATTAACTTTGCAGCCTTAAAGAAAAAGAATTCGGTTTGAGACAAAAGACATACGTCGTCACAGGAGCTAATAACGGTATTGGGCTGGAGACCTCCCGCGCATTAGCCGCGCAGGGAGCGAAAGTCCTCCTCGTGACACGCACAAAAGAAAAAGGAGAAGGCGCAAAAGCAGATATTCTGAGCACGCATCCCGAAGCAAACGTGGAAAGTTTTGTAGCGGATATGAGTTTGCTGGGGGATATTCGGAATGCAGGTGAGATGATACTCGAAAGACATGAGGTCATTGATGGACTCATCAATAATGTCGGGACATGGATGTCAGATTATGTGGTGACGAAAGAAGGCATAGAAACCGTTTTTGCAACTAACCATCTGAGTTATTTTCTAATGACGCATTTGCTTTATCCGGCGTTGCGAAATGCTGAAGATGGTCGGGTCGTAAATGTAGCCTCTAATGCACATTCCTACGGAAAAATAAATATTGCGGATCCAGGCTATTCAAAAAATTATCACGGATTGAAATCCAACGGGCAGTCAAAGCTGGCCAATATCTATTTCACCTTTGAATTTCACAACCAGTCACCGGATGATCATGTCAGTGCTTACGCCGTTTCGCCCGGGCTGGTGAAGACAGATATTGGGCTGAAGCACACCTCGTGGCTGCACACACTCGCCTGGAAATTCCGCCGCCGCAAAGGGCAGACACCTG
Source organism: Bacteroidia bacterium (assembly GCA_030426765.1). Classification (GTDB taxonomy): domain Bacteria; phylum Bacteroidota; class Bacteroidia; order Chitinophagales; family Saprospiraceae; genus Opimibacter. Next base: position 11,624 of record JAUHXV010000017.1, read on the forward strand.
CTGAAGGTGCTCGCACATCCGTTTTTTGCGCTACTGACCCTGAAATCGCCGCTATCAGCGGAAAATACTGGGAAGAATGCAGGACAAAAGAAGTTTTCGACTCAGCGCGTCAACCTGAACTTGGAAAACAGCTCTGGAAGCTGAGCGAAGAAATGTGCGAAATCGATGATTATTTTCATCAGTCGCGCAGATAGATCGCCTTTTGGCCTGCTCACAGCCTGACGCCGGATCATCCCATCCGGGCACTCAGGGATGCAGGGATTTTTTTCTACCTTTGAAATTAAGTCTTCGTACACCCCGGTATTAAGGCTTGTTAATCAACAGCTTATGGTGTTTCTCGAATTTGAACAACCCCTGGAATCGCTCTACGAACAACTGGAGCAAATCAAGCAAATAGAAGCGCAGGGCGATGTAGATGTCACTGCCGCGATCCGGGATCTCGAAAACAAGATCGTACAGACTAAAAAGGAGATCTATGGCAACCTGACCGGTTGGCAGAAAGTCCAGCTCTCCCGACATCCCGAACGGCCGTACACCTTGTTTTACATCCAGAAGATGTTCACCCAGTTTATCGAACTCCACGGCGATCGTTTTGTCAATGACGACAAAGCCATTGTCGGCGGGCTGGCACAGTTTGATGGCCGCACAATCATGGTCATCGGACACCAGAAAGGGATCAATACCAAGATGCGTCAGTACCGCAATTTTGGTATGGCCAATCCCGAAGGATATCGCAAAGCCCTCAGGCTGATGAAGCTGGCCGAAAAATTTGATATTCCTGTCGTGACTTTTATCGATACACCCGGCGCATATCCGGGCCTTGAAGCCGAAGAGCGCGGTCAGGCGGAAGCTATCGCACGCAATCTACTTGAAATGGCCAAGTTGCGCGTCCCTATCCTGTGTTATGTTATTGGTGAAGGTGCTTCCGGAGGAGCCATTGGTATCGGACTCGGTGATAAAGTGTTTATGCTTGAGAATACATGGTATTCCGTTATCTCTCCTGAATCATGTTCGTCGATCCTGTGGCGCAGCTGGGATTATAAAGAAACCGCCGCTGAGGCACTTAAGCTGACGGCCGAGCACATGGAGACCTTCGGTCTGATCGATGGCATCGTAAAAGAACCATTAGGCGGTGCGCACAACGATCCGGATACCATGGCTGATGTGCTCACGAAGCACATGAAAGCAGAACTCAAAGCCTTAAAAAAAATGTCTGCAGAAGAAAGAATCAATCATCGCATAGAGAAATACGAAGCTATGGGTCGCTTCCGCGAAAATGCCGAAGTTGCCGAATAGTGTTTCAATCCATGGTGATGTGATTAAGTGATTTGTGTATGCTGGAAACGATCAGGACATACTTTTTCGAAAGGGCTCGGCGACAAGGCATGCATGCCGGAGCCAATCGTTCTCCTCAATTTAAACTCAACCACAAAAATCATTTTGGTATTCTGATGGATGCCAGCAATTTCAATGATCGCAATGATGTCCTTGCTTTCGCTGACCAATTGCGCAAAGACGGTCACCGGGTTAAAATCCTGGGCTATATCGTCGGCCGGATTGAAGGAGCTTCGATGCCCTTTGATATTTTCGCCACGGCACAACTTTCAAAACTCTCCCAGGTGCCAAAGAGTCCGGAAGTAGATGCGTTTCTGGAGCAAAAATTTGATGCACTGATCAATATGTCTCTGGTCCAGAATCACAAGCCGCTGGACTACATCAGTTCGCTGTCAAAAGCGAAATTTAAAATCGGTCCCTGGTATCCTCGTGCCCGGACCAATCCCTATGATCTGTGCATTGATGCAGGTGCTTCTGCGACACTCAAAGAATGGATCAGTGAACTTATGCATACCTTGCAGAAGATCTATTAGTAAAAATTATGGCACAATTTATTCCTTCCGGTACCGGGGTTGCACTCGTCACACCCTTTAAAAATCATGCGATTGATTTCGACGCATTTACCCGACTGATCCACCATGTGATCGAAGGAGGTGTAGAGTATGTGATTCCCCTCGGGACAACTGGAGAAGCCTCAAGCCTCACGGATGATGAGCAGGAATCGGTGATCCGACATACTATAAAAGTCGTTGACGGACGCGTACCTATCGTGGCCGGTCATTTTGGGGGCAACAATACTGCACAATTGTGTGAGCGACTTCGCGCATTTGATGCGACGGGTCTTTCAGCAGTGCTTTCTTCCAGCCCTGCGTATGTCAAGCCTTCTCAGGAGGGCATCTTCCAGCACTATATGGCACTGGCAGAAGCATCGCCACTTCCAATCATCATTTATAATGTTCCGTCGCGAACGGCTTCCAATATTTCCGCCAAAACACTTGTTCGCCTGGCCCTTGCTTCTGACAAATTTATCGCTGTCAAAGATGCCAGTGCGGATCTTGTACAGGGCGCTGAAATTGCACGTGATGCACCATCCCTTTTTGCCTTACTATCAGGCGATGATCCCACTGCTCTGGCACAGACATCTGTTGGTGGTAAAGGTGTTATATCCGTGATCGCAAATGTGTTTCCCAAGGCCTTTTCTTCGATGATGCGCCATGCCCTCGCCGGAGAGTATGAAGCCGGTCTTCGCATCCACAACCAACTGTTGGATCTCCATCCCTGGCTTTACATCGAAGGAAATCCTGTCGGCATCAAACAAGCCCTCGAAATAGCCGGCATTTGTTCTTCAGAACTCCGTCTCCCCCTGGTGAGGATGAGCGAGCAGAACAAACAGCGCCTGCAGGAGGAAATGCAAAAACAAGGAATGTAGGTAAGGGGGTGATGGGGTGATGGGGTGATGGAGTGATTTTCCGAACAGATTGTTCTGCAGTCAAGGGAATATTCCTAGCAGATGAATCACGCTAAACATCAAAATGATTTTTAGACTTTAGACACAAGACACAAGAAAATTAGAGATCACAAATTAACAGGACAATTGACATACAATCACCCCATCACTCCCTCACCCCATCACTACATATCTAACCCCAGCGACTTCAGCGCCTTAAATGACGCACTTTGCTCCGCGCTTTTCTTATTAAAGTCCTCGCCATTGGCGATTTCTTTCCCATTGACGTAGACGGCGATTTTAAAGCGGTCGCGGTTGTCAAATTTGAATCGCTCTACAACTTTGTAGTCGATATCGTTTCCGTTTTTCTGGCAGAACTCGAGGAGCTTGCTTTTGTAATTGTCATCGACCACTTCGAGTTTTTCGATATTGAGGTGACGGCGCAGGATGTTGTTGACAATAATATTTTTGGTGGTTTTATAGCCTTTCTCGAGATAGATCGCGCCGACGAGAGCTTCGAGCGCATTTCCTTTCATAGACTCACTGAGGCGGGTATCATTGTGTTCCTGAAGGACCACATCGATCCCCATATCATCGGCGATGCGGTTGAGTGTTTTGCGCTTGACGATCTTGGATCGCATTTTAGTCAGAAAACCCTCATTGCTGTTGGGATATTTTTGAAAAAGATATTCCGCCACCACCGTACTCAGAATGGAATCGCCGAGGTACTCAAGCCTTTCATTACTTGTAACAGTGTGAAGTTTCGGATCTACTGCTGATTTGTGGCTGAAGGCTTGTTTGAAGATGTGAATATTTTTTGGAGTGAAGCCAATGATATTGGCCACGCTGCGCGCAAACTCCTTTTCGGAAGACAGATAATGATTATATAATCGCCTAATCACAAAATATCACATATCAGGGTACTACACCCGTCCAAAAATAATGGAGGTATTGTGGCCTCCAAATCCAAATCCATTGCTCATCACCGCATTGATTTTGCGCTGCTGAGCTTCATTAAATGTGAAGTTAAGCCTGCTGTCGATTTCAGGATCATCTTCAAAGTGATTGATAGTAGGGGGGATGAAGTCATGATTCAAACTCAGGATAGACGCGATGGCCTCCACGGCTCCGGCCGCACCCAGCAGGTGTCCGGTCATGGATTTCGTAGAACTGATATTCATACCATACGCGTGATCACCGAATACTGATTTGATGGCATTAGTTTCGGCGACATCACCAAGTGGAGTAGAAGTACCGTGCACATTAATGTACTCGATCTGATCGATGTTAAGCCCTGCTTCTTTCAGGGCGTAATTCATGCACTTGATCACACCATGGCCGGAAGGTTCCGGTGCAGTGATGTGGTAGGCATCTGCATTCATACCGGAGCCCAGTACTTCTGCATAGATTTTTGCGCCTCTGGCTTTTGCGGACTCATAGGATTCGAGCAGCATTGCACCAGCGCCTTCACCGAGCACAAATCCATCTCTGTTTTTGTCAAAAGGCCTTGAAGCCGTCTTCGGATCATCATTGCGCGTAGAAAGCGCCTTCATGCTTGAGAAACCTCCGATGCCGGCGCGTGTCACAGCGGCTTCGGAGCCTCCGCACAACACCATATCTACTCGTCCGAGCTTGATATTGTCCACCGCTGCGATCAGCGAGTGGTTGGCAGAAGCGCAGGCAGATACGGTGGCAAAATTGGCACCGGAAAAGCCATACTTGATACTGATATGTCCGGACGCGATATTGACAATCAGCTTCGGGATGAGAAACGGATTGTATCGGGGCACACCTTCAGCTCTTCCGGCTGCTTCGATTTCTTCTTCAAACGTGGTAAATCCACCGATGCCGCTACCCCAGATTACACCCACACGGGATTTGTCGATGGCCTCGAGATCGATGCCGCTGTCATTGATGGCCTGATCCGCCACCACCAGCGCATATTGGGCATAGGGATCGATGCGTCGGGATTCTTTTCGATCGAGATAATCTTCAGCATTAAATCCTTTGACTTCACAGGCAAATTCCGTTCTGAAGCCTGTGGCATCAAAACGGGTGATGCGGTCAGCGCCACTCATGCCTGCTTTCAACCCTTCCAAATAAGTGTTGACATCATTGCCGATGGGTGTCAGTGCGCCTATGCCGGTTACAACAACTCTTTTTGACATACAGTTAAGATTCTTGTTAAAGATGCAAATTTCCGATTATACGGATAACCGGAAACCTGGATTTGTACTTTGTATTAAGCCTTAACCCACCAATAATATTAGTTTTTTAGGAAAAAAACTTCAAAAAACGCCACGGGAGTAGAAAATCTAAGTGGTGTCAAAGCCTGCCCCGTAAAATTACGAGGAAAGATTAAAATACATCGCTCCGTTGAATGGGAGTGATATAAATAAAACATCCACAGAGAAGTGTTACCTTCTCTGTGGATCGTTACATTTTTAGTCTTTCTGAGACTGGGTTACGCAGATACCTGAGACTCCAGATATTCCACAGCGTGGCCTACAGTCTGGATGTTTTCAGCTTGCTCATCCGGAATTGAGATATCAAATTCTTTCTCAAATTCCATGATTAATTCTACCGTATCAAGTGAATCTGCTCCAAGGTCATTGGTGAAGCTGGCTTCTGAAGTTACTTCAGATTCGTCAACACCTAATTTGTCAACGATGATTTTCTTCACTCTTTCAGCAATGTCTGACATAATGATTGTGTTTGATTTAGGATGCAAAAGTAAATAAAGTATTAACTATTTTGACAAAACCTTCATTTCATCTTAAAGGTTCAACAGGAGGTAAATCTCGTGGAAAACATGTAACCTCCTGATTATATATGTAAAACCATTGATAAATATAATATTAGGGCATGAAGGTTGCAGGGATTATGTCGGAGTTTTAGCTTCGCACCCTAATTTTAAGTCTTAGACCGAATAATATGCTGCCTAAAGCACAACAAAATACTAAAATTGTGGCCACTGTGGGCCCTTCCTGCGCTGCGTACGACCAGCTCGTAGCCCTTGCTTTGGAAGGGGTGGACGTCTTCAGGCTGAATTTTTCCCACGGATCTCATGAAGAACACGAGGACGTCATCAACAATATCGTCCGCCTCAACCAGGAACATAATCTCCATGTGGGAATCCTGGCCGACCTGCAGGGACCCAAAATCCGAATCGGGAATATTGAAGAAGGTGAAGTGGTCCTGAAAAAAGGGGAGGAAATCGTGTTTACCAACCGAAAATGCCCCGGATCAGCAGAAAAAGTGCAGATCAGCTATGAAAATTTCCCAAAAGAAGTCAAAAAAGGGGAGCGCGTACTCCTCGATGACGGAAAGCTGGTCCTGGAAGTGCTGTCCACCGACCGCCAGATCGAAGTGCGCCTGAAAGTCATCCACGGAGGCAAACTGACCTCTCGGAAAGGGGTCAACCTCCCGGACACTTCACTATCAATCCCCTCCATCACCGAAAAAGACTATGCCGACCTGGATTTTATCCTGACGCAACCGGTCAACTGGATTGCCCTCTCCTTCGTGCGCAAAGCTGAGGATATCATTGAACTTCAGGAACTTATCGAAGAAGCCGGCCATACAGCCAAGACCATAGCCAAAATTGAAAAGCCGGAAGCAGTCCGCAATATCCGGAAGATCGTCAAGCACGCCAATGCCATTATGATCGCCCGGGGTGACCTCGCCGTTGAGGTTCCAATGGAAAAACTGCCAACCATCCAAAAGGATATCATCAAACGCTGTATTGAGCGATCCCGCCCTGTGATTGTTGCCACGCAACTGATGGATTCGATGATCACAAACCCAAGTCCCACGAGAGCGGAAATCACGGATGTGGCCAATGCCGTGCTGGACGGCGCCGATGCTGTCATGCTGAGTGCTGAAACTTCTGTGGGTGCCCATCCGGTGAAAGTGGTGGAGGCCATGAATAAAATTATTACCGAAGCCGAAAAGCATTTTACAGAAAGCATCCAGTTTTCCTTGCCATCTCCAAAATCGCGTACCTACTGGTCCGATACCGTCTGTTATCACGCCGCTCGCATGGCTCAGGAGGTCGATGCAAGAGCCATCGTATGTCTGACCACATCAGGGTTTACGGCATTTAAAATTTCCTCCTATCGCCCCATCCGAACAAAGGTATATGTGTTTTCCGACCAGAATGATATCCTCAAGACGCTCAACCTCGTCTGGGGTGTGCGGGCCTTTTACTATGATAAGTTTACCTCTACAGATGAGACTATCTCTGATGTCGTCCAGATACTACTTGATCATGGACGCGTGACGCAGGGCGATGTCATCATCAACACAGGAAGTATGCCGATGCACAAGAAGTACAGAACGAATATGCTCAAACTGACGTTGGTGGATTAATACCGAAGCATACCGAAACGCTTGATTTTGCGTTTTTTTACCAGCGGACAGATAATAGCTTAGAATTAATGACTTTGATTTCCGGAAATACAACACGATACATTTTTCTGATTTTTCTTCTTTTTCAGATGGCGGGCATCCAGCAGGTGGTAGCCCAGACGCGTCCCACTTCGGAGGAGGTAAGCATTGAAAAAAAACTGATTGAAGGAAAAAAGTTTGTACTCCTGGGCGACTGGGAAAAAGCAGAAGCCCTATTCCTCGCGATCCTGCAGGAAGATGTGCTGAACAGCGCCGCTTGTTATGAATTATCCCGAACCTATACCGCAAAAGGCAACTACCAGGAAGCACTGACCTTTATCCACAAGGCTATTCGCATCGAACCGGACAACGAATGGTATCTGCTCATGGAAGCGGACATTCAGGAAAGATCCGGTGATATGGCCGCGACGATGGATATGTATGAAAAGCTGATCACCCTTCGCCCCGCACAGCCCAATTACTATGAAATGCTCATCAGTCTGTGCAAAAAAACCGGCCAGGATGATCGATTGCTGAGGGTGCTGGAGCAATATGAAAAAGTGATCGGGATCACAGAGTCTATCGCTCGCACCAAATTTGAAACGCTCGACAGACTGGATCGTCCGGATGAAGCAGCCGAGACCCTTCACCAACTTACAGTGGTTTATCCCACCAACATCGACTATAAATTTCTCGCCGCTTCATACGCACGAAATCGAGGTCGCGATAGTGAAGCCAATCAGTACTACAAAGATGTACTGGCGATCTATCCCGAAAACTCAAGAGCCAAACTTGCCCTCGCCAGCACAGAAAAAGAAGAAGGCGATGATGCAGGTTACCTCGAATCCATTATCCCGGTTATCTCCAATGCGGAGATTGATATCGATGTCAAACTCAAGGAACTTATTCCCTATGTGGTAACCTTATCTGAAACAAATGATACGATCTTAGGAAATGCACTGGTCTCCCTGACACAATTTTTAGTCAATGCCCATCCGACAGATGCCAAGTCCTATGCCATTTCAGGTGATGTAAATTCTATCGTGGGCAATACTGCTGAAGCCATTTCGGCTTATGAAAAATCCACCTCCCTGAATGGCGGTGTATACGCCGTCTGGGAACAGCTACTGTCGCTCCTGATGCGTCACAGGGATTATCACGAACTAGTCCGCCAATCTGAAATGGCGATGGTCAATTTTCCCAATCAGGCCTACCTGTACTATACGGCAGGTTTTGGATTGTATAAAACCGGACAGTTTGATGAGGCCCTCGATTACCTCAATGATGCGCTAGTGATGTCCGGAAGAAACAACGGGCAAAAGATCAGCGTACTGAATGTGCTTGGCCTTGTGTATGATGAACAAGGCGAATTGGAAAAATCTGCTACAGCGTTTGAAACCGCCCTCAGCTATGACCCGCGAAGTGCAGAAACTATGGCGTATTACAGCCTGGCCCTGAGCGGACGAATCACGCAAAGTGAGAAAGCGCTGACCATGACGCAAGATGTGTTGAAACAACAAGGTCTCTCTCCTCAGGTGCATGAAGTGCTGGCACAGGTGCTCTACAATCAGAAAAAATATCCGGAAGCCGAAAAGTCCATCATGCAGGTACTGACCGTTGATCCGCATGGCGATGCATATAACCTTGCAGGAGACATTCTGTTAAAGCAGAACCGAGCCGCCGATGCCTTGGCGATGTGGGAACTGGCGCTGGAAACCGGTTGCACGGATTCCGGCCTCAAGAGTAAGATGGCCGCTGCGAGGGCACAATAAATGCGTTGAATGTGTTACAAAAAGACGCCCTTTGACGTCTTCTTATCAGGAAACATGAATCAAAAGACTGTACATATTTTTCTCCTTCTGCTGCTGACCGGCCTGATCATATCGTGCAAGAAAAAGAAAGAAGTAGCTGCCGGACCCGAAATGCCGGCACCTGTGGTCATGGAGAAAATGAGTAAAGGGGCCTCCGGAATCATGAACAGAATGATGGAATCTCAGGTCCCCTTCAAATGGTTTGCCGCACAGGGACAGGGAAAATTTGACCTCGATGGCCAGCGCCTAAGTGCCCGCGTCAATGTGCGCATCCGTCAGGACAGCGTGATCTGGGTGCAACTCCAGAAATTTGGTTTTGAAGTCGGGCGAATGCTCGTGACGCCGGACTCCGCATTTTTTGTCAATCGCTTCGAACGGACGTACGCGATTTATGCAACAGAAGATTTTCTGGCCGAGTATAATGTGCCGGCAGACTTCGAAATGTTTACCAAAGTTTTTACTGCAGGGGCATACCTGCCTCCGGAAATCAAAAGCCTCGATGTCGGAAAAGATGGTGCCGTGGAAATGTATTCCTCCAAAGGATTCAATGCCCGGTATTGGTTTGATACTTCCTGGCGCCTGATCCGTGCAGAGATTTCTGATCCTTTGGCCCGCGAATGGAGCACTTCCTATGCCGACTACCGCAATACGAGCAAGGGGCAATGGTTCCCGTTCAAACGTTCCAATACCCTGCTGATCGATGGCATCCCCAATGTCTTTGACCTGGAATACAGTGATATGGAGCTGGATATTCCCCAGGAATTTCCTTTTTCCATACCTTCACATTATGAAAAAATATAATGTGTCGGAAAAGTACGTCCTGATCCTCGGGTTGCTCTTCCTGTCATTATATAGTTTCGGCCAGCAGGAACGCTCGGATCTGGAAGCCGAACGCAAAGCGCTGGAACAGCAAATCAAGAATACCACCAGCATCCTCCAGAAAACACAAAAGAATAAAACACAAACGGTCAACCAACTCCAAACCTTAAATGCCCAGATCCGGCAGCGAGAGCAACTGCTGAATTCCATCGACAAGGAAATCAAACTCATCACAAAAGATGAGTCAGTACAGGAAAGAAAGATTAAGGAGACAGCTGCCACGATCAAACAACTTGAAGCCAGACTGGGTCATGCACTGCAGGCTTCATATATCCGTAGCCAGATTCAACCGGAATGGATCCACCTGCTCAGCGCCTCTTCCATCAGTGAAGCCTTGTCCCGATGGGTGTACATGCGCCAGTATAAAACGTTTGTCCTTGGTCAGGTCGAACAACTTGACGCACAGAAAAAGCAACTCGAGTCCCTGGTGGCGAAACTGGAAGAAAGCAAAAAATCCAAAACGCATTTGTTTAAAGAAGAAGCTAAAAACAAATCCGAAATCCAGGATCAACAGAAATCACAACAAGCACTTGTCAATTCCCTGAATAAAGAAGAAACTAAACTTAAATCCCAACTGAAAGCTTCCCAGGATAAAAAGAAAAAACTGGATGCTGAAATTGCTCGCCTCATACGCGAGGAGGCCAGCAAAATGGATAAGTCAGGGCTCAGTTCGTCACCGGAAACCAAAGCGCTCAATGCCGAATTTTCCTCAAACCAGGGGAAACTCCCCTGGCCGGTGAGTAAAGGATTGATCACCGATCGTTTCGGCGAACATCCACATCCGGTTTTGAAAGGCATCAAAGTGCAGAATAATGGTATCGATATTTTGTCAGAAGGAAATGCTTCCGTCAAAAGTTTGTTCACCGGCACTGTAGCATCGGTCACGAAGATCCCCGGCTACGATTACATGGTCATGGTGAGGCATGGATTGTATTTCTCTGTGTACTCCCGACTCAGCCGAGCGGTGGTGCAAAAAGGGGATAAAGTATCGACCGGGCAGGTACTTGGTTATCTCGGTGCGGAAGAACCCAAACTGCACCTCGAGATATGGAAGGATAAGACCAAGCTCAATCCTTCGGTGTGGCTGGCGAAGCAATAGCAAGGCTCAAGCTATTGTATCTCGTTTTTTTACCCTTTTCCTGAATTAAATAACTTTGTCACCCAATCATCTGATGTATATCCATGGCCACAGCAAGGAATAAGTGGAATTTAGGAGAGAAAAAAAGATCACCCGAAGCATTGCAACAGGAATTTGCCGTGGTGATCGGCGTCGTGCTGCCCAACCAGACGGAAGAGAAGGTCGTGGAGCATCTCGACGAACTTGAATTTCTTGCGCAGACCGCCGGTGCTGAAACTATAAAACGCTTTATTCAAAAGCTGGATCGACCGGATTCCCGCACCTATATCGGCAGCGGAAAAATGAAAGAAATAGGGGAGTACATCAAAAATCACGATGTCCATCTCGCCATTTTTGATGATGACCTCACCGGAAAACAAACCAGTATCCTCGAAGAGGAATGGAAGATCAAGATCATCGATCGGACAAGTCTCATCCTGGATATATTCGCCGCCAGAGCACAGACCGCCCAGGCACGCACACAGGTAGAGCTGGCGCAATTGCAATACCTCCTTCCACGCCTCCGAGGATTGTGGACACACCTGGAAAGACAGCGTGGGGGAATCGGGATGCGCGGACCCGGTGAGCAGGAGATTGAAACAGACCGTCGTATCGTACGGGATAAAATTTCCCTCCTGAAAAAGAAACTCGAAAAGATCGATCAGCAAAGTGTTACAAGACGCAAGCATCGCGACGAACTCATTCGGGTTTCACTCATAGGGTATACCAACGTTGGGAAATCTACATTGATGAATGTATTGAGTAAGAGCAAAGTCTTTGTGGAGAATAAACTCTTTGCCACGCTGGATACAACGGTGCGTAAAGTAGTTTTTGGTTCGATGCCTTTCCTCCTCAGTGACACCGTTGGGTTCATCCGTAAGTTGCCTCATCACCTGGTGGAGAGTTTTAAATCCACCCTGGATGAAGTGCATGAGGCTGATATCCTGTTGCATGTCATTGATATATCCCATCCGCAGTATGAAGACCACATTGTTGCGGTCAATCAAACTTTGCAGGATATCCATGTAGCAGAGAAGCCCACCATCATGGTCTTGAATAAAATTGATGCCTATCGCAAACTCAACTACGATGATCTGTTGGAGGATAGTGTAAAAGAGCAATTCGAAACCGAGATTCAGCAAAGGTTAAAGCACGAGTACGGTGCCGATACGGTACTGATATCTGCGGCCACCGGAGAAAATATGAGTGTATTGCGCGAAAAATTAGGGCAAGCTGTCTCTGAAGCATACTCGATTCGCTATCCGTATCGCCCCAAAACCTGGTAAAAAAAACTAAAGATGAAAACGTACACACCTGATCAAAAGATGCTACGCAAATATGCAGACCTGTTGTTGCACTATTGCCTGCAGGTCAAAGAAGGACAGCGCTTATTTGTTTCGACGACAACACTTGCCGAACCACTTTTGCTCGAACTGCATCGGGAAGCCACAAAGACAGGTGTCGCAGTAGAATATGATCTCGCCTTCAGAGATAAATCACTTGTCTACTGGCAGGAAGCAAAAGGAACCGTGCTGGATATGGAGCATGCGCTGCATTTGTATGCGATGGAAAATTTTGATGCGTATCTCGCGATCCGTGCGCCATTCAATCTGCATGAGGATCTCGGAGCAACTGCTGAGCAGAAGAAAAGAAGAGCATCTGCCGGAGCAAAAGCAAGTCAGACATATTTCCAGCGGCTGGCCGATAAAACTCTTGTTCGCAGTTTGTGTCAGTATCCGACTCCTGCGGCTGCAGAAGCTGCCGGCATGACGATAGAGGAATACGCAGCTTTTGTGTTTAATGCCTGTCGTCTCGACGAACCTGATCCTGTCAAAGCCTGGCTGGAAGTGCGTGAAGAGCAACAAAAGTATGTGGACTATTTGGACAAGTGCGATGAGATTCGATACAAGAATGAAAAAACAGACATTCGTTTTTCAGTCAAAGGAAGAAAATGGATCAATAGCGACGGCAGAGCCAACATGCCTTCTGGAGAAGTTTTCTCAGCACCTGTGGAAGACTCTGTGGAAGGCGTAGCGCATTTTGATTTTCCTTCCGTGTACGGTGGACATGATGTGAAAGGAATTACCCTGACGGTGGAAAAAGGAAAGGTGGTCAAATGGGAAGCCGAAAGCGGAAAGGAAGTACTCGATCAGGTGTTTGCGATAGAAGGGGCTGATTATTTTGGTGAAGTGGCGATTGGTACCAATTATCGTATCCAGCGCACCACAAGAAACATTTTATTTGATGAGAAAATAGGGGGAAGTATCCACATGGCAGTCGGCCAATCCTATCTGCATGCCGGCGGTAAAAATAAATCCTCCGTACACTGGGACATGATTTCTAATATGAAAAACGGAGGCGAAATTCTGGCAGACGGTCAACTTATCTACAAAGACGGTCATTTTCTTGATATCATCTGACAATCAACACTTTACAAGCCTGTATTGCTTGTGGTGAATTTATTTTTTTGATTTTGCCCCCTGAAAAACTACCTTGTTGCCCCTTAGTCAGAAATCAATACGTTAAAACCATTTATCCATGAGTCAGGAATCGAAGGCCCCGGAGGTCAACATTGATCTTGAGATTGCTCAGAAAGCCCAGCCACTGCACATTAAGGAGATCGCTCGTAAACTCAATGTAGATGAAGATCATCTCGAGTATTATGGAAAATATAAATCCAAATTGCCTCTCAGCCTGATCGATGAGAAAAAGGCGGCGAATTGCAATCTGATTCTGGTGACGGCTATCAGCCCGACACCTGCGGGAGAAGGAAAGACTACGGTTTCCATCGGCTTGTGTGATGGCCTCAATGCGATCGGAAAACAAACCACGGTTGCACTACGCGAACCATCCCTCGGTCCTGTTTTTGGGATTAAAGGGGGCGCTGCGGGCGGAGGATATTCCCAGGTGATTCCGATGGTGGATATCAATCTGCATTTTACGGGAGATTTTTCTGCGATCGAAAAAGCAAACAACCTCCTTTCTGCCTTGATCGATAATCGCCTTCAGTTTAAAAATCCCGATCTCGACATCGATCCACGGACTATTGGATGGAAGCGAGTGATGGACATGAACGATCGCGCACTGCGTCAGATCGTAATCGGTCTAGGTGGCAAAGCCAATGGCGTGCTGCGTGAAGATGGGTTTAATATCACGGCTGCTTCAGAAGTCATGGCGATCATCTGCCTGTCCAAAGATTTTGAAGATTTGAAAAAGCGCCTGGGCAGTATTTTTATCGGATATACTTACGATAAGAAGCCTGTGTTTGCGCGCGACATCAAAGCGGAAGGGCCAATGGCGTTGTTGCTGAAAGATGCGATCAAGCCTAACCTGGTTCAAACGCTGGAAGGCAATCCGGCTATCGTGCACGGAGGGCCGTTTGCGAATATCGCACAGGGAACGAATTCCATAATCGCGACTAAGACGGCAATGTCCTTAAGTGAGTATGTGGTCACGGAAGCAGGTTTTGGTGCGGATCTCGGCGCTGAAAAATTCCTGGATCTGAAGTGTCCTGTTGGTGGTCTCAAACCAAAAGCGATTGTACTGGTGGCGACTATTCGCGCATTGCGTCATCACGGTGGAGCGAAAAAAGATGAGTACAATACACCTAATCTTGAATTCGTCAAACAAGGTTTTGAAAACCTGGAGAAGCATATTGAAAACTGTAAAAAGTTTGGCCTCACACCTGTTGTGGCGATTAATAATTTTATCACAGATAGTGATGAGGAAGTCGCTTATGTCCAGGAGAAGTGCGCTTCGATGGGCGTCAAGGCTGTGGTATCCAAAGGATGGGCGCACGGTGGCAATGGTACAAAGGATCTGGCTTCTGCTGTAGTAGAAGTTGTGGAATCCGGTGTCAATGATTTTCATCCTTTATATGACTGGTCATTGTCCATTGAAGAGAAGATTGACGTCGTCGCTAAGGAGATCTATGGTGCAGATGGCGTTGAGTACTCCGGGAAATCGAAAGCCCAGCTTCGGGAGTTTGCCAGACTGGGATTTAATACCCTTCCGATTTGCGTCGCGAAAACACAAAAGTCATTTTCAGATAATGAAAATCTTGTCGGCCGCCCCAGAAATTTCACAGTTACCATCCGCGAATTTGAAGTCGCTGCCGGTGCCGGATTTGTGATTCCGATCCTTGGTCAGATGATGCGTATGCCGGGCTTGCCAAAGATTCCTGCCGCCGAAGGGATGGACATCGATAATGATGGCAATATCACCGGCCTTTCATAACCATCCCGGATTCATTTTTGCATCACATCCCTGTCCCAAATCATCACCGCGCCTGACACAGGTCATTTCAATTGAAGGGTTCCTTCTACACCTTTGTAGTGTTGAGAAATTAAATGATTGGTTGATTTCATCCCGACACATCGGGACGACAGTTACAAAGAATTTGCCGAAGCAGGCAATACGATAAAAGTGGTGTGATTTCAATTGCCGGGGTTCGGGGACGAGCCCCGGTTTTTTATGCCTCCACATGACCTAAAAACAAAACCTATGTTAGACAGTAGTAAACCCGTAGCAGACATCATGACCAAAGATCCTATCATCGTGAAGCCCGACACGCCGATTGAGGCGATTCACGATTTATTTGAACGCAACGGTTTTCATCACATTCCGGTGATGGAAAAGGCTAAACTGGTGGGTATCATTTCCAAAACGGATTACCTTAAAATCCGACACATGCTCGCCGTCACCTGGTCCGGTGAAACCATCTGTCAGGATATGTATGATGAAATGCGTGCCGAAGATATTATGACTGCCAGACCCCTGAGTATCGAATCAGCCGATACCATTGGCCTTGCAGCTGATATTTTCAGAGCGAATGCCCTGCACGCTTTACCGGTTGTGGATGATGGAGAGTTGGTCGGTATCGTCACAACGCATGATTTACTGACATATGCGTTTTGATGGTGCGGGGAATTGATTATTTTTATTACCTGTACATCGTAAAACCCTTATGAAATGGATAAATTGATTGCTGTCAAAAACATTATGACGACTGATCTGATCACCGCTGATCCGGATGAGAAACTCAGTTCTGTCAAGCATAAACTGCTCAATAACCATATTCAGCATATGCCCGTGGTGGAAAACAAAAAGATCCTCGGGATTATCAGCAATAGCGATATCCATAGCATGGAACACCATTTCACGTTGTTTAAATCAGAAAAAGCCCTGCAAAGCAATATCCAGATATTCTCCACCATGCTGGCCTCGGAGATTATGACGAAATCTGTTGTAAAACTCAAGGAATCGGATACTGCTCGCGTCGCTGTGGATTTGTTTCGGGAAAACCTGTTTCACGCGCTGCCTGTAGTCAATGACAAAGACGAACTTGTCGGTATCATCACACCATTGGATCTTCTGCGGTACGCGTATGACGATCACCTGCCACTGAATAAGTGAGCTGCTATTTTTCCTTAATACCGCATGTCCGATAGTTTTCCTATCGATTCGATGACGATATCGGAGCCGCGCATACTTACGAGTCCTTCTTCCTTAAATTCGGAAAGACATCGGATGATGGTTTCTTTCGCGGTACCGGCCATTCCCGCCAGATCTTCCCGACTGACGGGGATCACAGCTTTACCATCTTCTTTATAAAACCCATACAGGTCTGCTAAGGTCGCAGCAAGTTTCATGCGAACAGAGCCAAATGCCTGTAACAGGAGTTTCTCATCCGCATGCGCCAAATGAGCAGCCATCTCTTTTAGGAAAAAATTGGCAATTGTGGGCTGACTGAGGATATGTGCCACTAGCCCATCACGTTGAATGGGCATCACCGTCAGGTCTTCAAAAGCCTTGACGGTTTCCTGATAGCGGAGTCCTGAAAAAGCAGCATCCATTCCGATAATCATAGGGGGCTGATACATACGTGTCACCACTTCCTTTCCATAATTATCCACCTTTGTCGAAATAGCTTTTCCTGATCGGACCAGAAACACACTGCGCACATGCTGCCCTTCAGAAATCACAATATCTTTTTTACGAATGAGCCTGGCTTCTTCTTTTAAGAGGTCTTCGGGAAGGCCCTCAATCACTTTTTGCCAGGTGAGCGGTGTGTTTATCGAGGAGGAACCGGTATCAGGTACACCCAGACTTGCTCTCTTCTTGATGCGCAACTCAATGGTGTCGAGCAGTTCCACATCGTCAAAGGGCTTGGTGATATAATCATCGGCTCCGAGCGTCATCCCTTTGCGCAAATCCGTCAGTTCGGTTTTGGCGGAGAGAAAGATAAAAGGCACTGAAGCAGTGGCCGGATGCTTAGACAGGATACGGAGTACAGCGAAGCCATCCAATTCCGGCATCATGATGTCACACAGAATCAAATCAGGCGAATTTTCCAATGCGATTTCCACTCCACGTTTTCCGTTGGCAGCAAGCAGGGTTTCGTAGCCGGAGAGCCTGAGCAATTCTCCGAGATTTTCCCGGACATCATTATTGTCTTCAATGATCAGCACCTTATGCTTCATAGTTGATCGGTAGTTTGATAGTAAAAACGGACCCTTCACCGGGGGTGCTTTCAAACGAAAGCTCTCCTTTGAGGGTATTCAGGTAAGATTGTACGATGTTTAGCCCCAGGCCCGTGCCAGGCACATTGATAGCATTGGCAGCTCTGAAAAATCGAGACCCGATATGCTTCTGGTCATCCAGCGGGATGCCCATCCCCTGATCCTCAATGCGTATACAGATTCCGGAATCATCCGGTTCAACAGTACAGATGATCTCTTTTCCTTCTTCCGAGTATTTAATGGCATTCGAAATGAGATTGTAGAGGATATTGCGCACCACCTTTTTATCAGATTGCATTTGGAGATCCTCGGTATGGTGATGACAAATGAGGGTCTGATCTTTTTTTAGAAGGTCATCGGCTTCTGCCTGCAATTCGCGTAACAATTCACTGAGCGAAAAACCTGAAATTTCAGGTGTATACCGGCCTTCATCCATTCGGGTCAGGGACAAAAAGTCAATGAGAATCCCGTTGAGATGATTGACACTGGATTTGATTCGCTCCACATGGCGAGTCCGATCCGGCTCCTGTTCTGTCAGGACATATTTAGATATCAGGGATGCTGATGAGAGAATGCTACTCAGCGGCGTTTTGAATTCATGCGATGCCATGGAAACAAATCGCGACTTGAGTGAACTTAGCTCAATTTCCTTTTCCAATGACTTTTTTAGTTCATCCCGGGCTGCTACAAGAGCCGTTTCGTAGATTTTGTGCTTTTCAATGGAGGCATTGAGCTGCCGGTTGGTCTCCAAAAGCAGATTGACGGTGTCCTGGAGTTCGGTTGTCTTGTCCTGGACATTTTTTTCCAACTCGCGATTGAGATTGATGATCTTCTGCTGGGCGGCCTTCATTTCGGTGAGATCCTGCAGAATGCCAGTAAAGTATTCCTGCTTTTCGATGACGATCGAACTGACAGCCAGGCGAAGGGGAAATACTGACCCGTCTTTCCGTCGCCCTTTGACCTCCCTTCCAATCCCGATAATCTTTTTAACACCTGTCTCCCGGTAGTTTCGGATATAGGAATCGTGATTCTCCCTGTCTGGCGGGGGCATGAGAATGGAAATATTTTCACCCAGCATTTCTTCAGCTGAATAGCCAAATAGAGCTGTGACCGCACTGTTGGCCATCAGCACCTTGCCACGGTGGTCAATGAGCAGGATGCCATCGATCGCCGTCTCCACAATGGACTGAAGCACATCAAGATGAGCACCTTGTGGGAAAAAATCTGAAGGAGACATAGAGCGAAGATATTATAAGAAATCGCTTTCCAATATGTTGATAAGGATCAATGAGCTCGCTGACCCGAATCATCCTGACTGCCCCCGGAGAAAAATACCTTTGTTGAATCTGCTTTTTAGTCTTTTGGAAAAGACCCTTGATTTTGGGTGCTGAGCACAACAAGTTCATGGATTTTTAGTTTTTAAAGGATTACAAATTGTTCCTGGACTCAGGAACGCTTTTTTTTTTATCACACTAACTTTTTAAAACCAACACATGGATTTTACAAAACCCGTTTCTGAAGTAATGACCCGAGATCTGGTCACCGTGCTTCCCACAGACAAGCTGGATGTTGTCAAAGGGATTTTCGACAAGCATGCCATTCATCACATTCCGGTGGTGAGATTTAAGACACTTGTTGGGATCATCTCAAAAACCGATTTACTACATTTTACCAAAGGCCTTATCGTTACGCCTTCCGAACAATTGGAAGAAAAAGCCCGATTAAAGCATTACGCCGTGGAGGATATTATGCGGAAAGGAGTCGCAACCCTTGACACTACCGATCGTCTGAATGTAGCCTTACAGCTTTTTCTCGAAAATCGGTTTCATGCACTGCCCATTATGGAAAACAATGAACTCGTCGGAATGCTCACCACTTTTGATATTATCAAACTTTTAGTGGAGGAAGACAATGCCCGCATTAAAGGGAATAAATAGCCCTACAAATCTTTTATTTCGTCAGCCAATGAAAATTGAACTGTACAGTGTCAAAGGATTCACCGCAAGTGCTCTGAAACAGAAAGTGGAAGAGGAATTGCGCAAGGATCATTTGACCTGTACGGTCGATGAAATCAATCATGTAGATCAGTTTATTAAAGCTGCTCTGGTCTCTGTCCCGGCCTTTAAAATTGGCAATAAAATAATTCCACATCCGGAAAAAGGCACCATAGAGGAGACGGTCAGCAAAGTGGTGCAATATGTACGCGAAAAGCACTTTCCTTCTGTGCTCGTACCTATGGATTTTTCAGAAGAGAGCATGTATGCCCTCACGTATGCCGAAATGATGGCAGAGCACCTGGGACTCGGCCTGACACTTGTACACATCCATCGACCCATCTACGACCCGGTCTCCGCCGGTGCACTGGATGTTCAGTTCCTTCACGGAAGCAACCAGAGACTGGAAGAATTGGTTGAATCGTACAACGCCACGCTGGAAGAAAAGGGGAGCTCGCTCCGCATTTCGGCTTATCTCGAGATCGGCGAACCTTCTTCAGGGTTGGTTGATTTCTTTGACAAGGGAAATTATGAGCTCATGGTCATCGGTACAAAAGCAGTCGATAACGCCATGCGCCGATTGTTTGGAACCGTATCCTCTTCGGTAAGCCGGAAATCAAGAAAACCGGTGGTCGTAGTACCCGCACAGGGCCAGTTGTCTTTTCCGAAAAAAATTGTGGTCGGTTTCACAGAAGAACTTATGCTGGCCGATGTGCTCGAAGATATTCTGACCTTCGGAGAGCAGAGTAATGTCTTTTTTGATTTTATCCATGTCACGGATGATCAAAAGACGTTTGAATCGCTCAGAACCAAACTCTATGACAAGCTGGTCATCGACCGAAATGTATCCTGCGGATTTGCGATACGCCCGGTGTTTGAAAAGTCACAGCCTGTCGATGAGATTTTGTTTAGTTATGCGGCAGAATCCAAAGCTGACATGGTGATGTTTATTACACACCCAAGAACCTTCGCTGAAAACCTGCTGCACCCCAGTGTGACCAAACGCGCTCTGACACATCCTGAAGTCCCGGTGATGATCTACCACCTCGAAGGGTAGTCCGCCATTTTTCAATAAAAATCTTATTTCGCAGTTCCTTTTTGGGACGCCGTGAACACACGTCTGCGGTTCCACTTAACACCTTCAAACCAAAAGACACTGACAGCGGCTGCCAG
Source organism: Bacteroidia bacterium (assembly GCA_030426765.1). Taxonomy (GTDB): domain Bacteria; phylum Bacteroidota; class Bacteroidia; order Chitinophagales; family Saprospiraceae; genus Opimibacter. The sequence goes on from JAUHXV010000017.1 coordinate 32,290, forward strand.
CAGGCAAATGAAAATATCAGGCCAGCTGATTTGTTTTAATTGAAAGAATGCTGAGGCGGTTGGAATAAGCAGCATAGCGACCAGGAGCACAAGCGTTAAAAGTATCATGCCGGGAACTAAACGGTTTTTGTAACGCAGGGTCGTCCATATAGAAAAGTAAAAGGATCGATTGACGAGTGTCAGCAATATATTGGCAAAGACCAGGGTGGTAAAAACCATCGTCCGGGTCATTGCTTCACTTGCCCCCCGGGATACCGCAAGTTGATAGATAAATAGAACACCGGCCGTAATTGCCAATCCTTGCAGAATACTCATGCCAAGTTCTTTCCAGCTTAGAAAAGTATCGGACATCAGTCGCGGAGGCCGTTGCATCGTATTGGCTTCCATGGGCTCATTTTCAAATACGATAGAGCAGGTCGGACCCATCACAAGTTCCAGGAAAATCACGTGAACAGGGGTAAAAATATCGGGATAGATCCAGCCAAGAAAAAGGGGGAATGACACAGTGAGAATAATAGGGATATGGATGGAGATAATGTATTGTATCGCCTTTTTCAGATTGTCATAAATACGTCGGCCGGTACCAATGGCGGTCACCAGTCTGGACAAATCATCATCCATGAGGATAAGGTCTGCGGCACTTTTCGCCATCTCCGTTCCTTTTTTACCCATAGCGATTCCGATGTGAGAAGCCTTCAACGCTGGTGCGTCATTGACTCCGTCCCCAATCATAGCCACCACTTCACCAGCCTTTTTAAGGGCATTGATGGTAGCTAGTTTGACTTCGGGAAACATACGGGTAAACAGCGTTGTGTTGAGGACCTTTTGAATGCGATCCTCTTCACTTAGCTGCATGAGTTCCTCTCCGTTAACGGGTTTTTTAACATCGGAGAACCCTGCATGCTTTGCAATCGCGCGGGTGGTCAATGGGTTATCTCCGGTGATTATTTTGACATCGATACCTGCTTCGTCAAATTGCGCAAATACTTTACTGATATTAGGCTTAGGCGGGTCAAAAAAGACGATCAGCCCTTTAAAATCAAAAGAGATCTGTTGTTGTTGCTCCGGAAGAGATTGGTCCGGTGAATTTCCCAATGCCACACCGAGCATTCTGTACCCTTCCGCAGCCAGTTGGTTGATGATAGCGTTAACTTGCGTTTTATCTGCTTCGGAAAGATTGGAGACTTGTAGAATGGCTTCCGGTGCGCCTTTGGCAGCAAGGATACGATGGCCTGATTCATTTTCAAACACATGGGTCATCATGGGAGGAATTCCACCCAGCGGGTATTCATGCACCATGGTATATGCCCTGCGCTGATCGTCTGATATGGAGGATTCATATATGCGATGGATGGTTTTTTCCATCGGGTCAAAAGGTACGGGTTCACTGGCCCACATGGCCGCCTCAATCACCTCCAGGGCTGACTTGTCAAAGGGTCCGTGATCCATATAAAGTTTGTCATTTTGAAAAGCATAGACGACCTGCAGATCCATTTTATTTTCAGTGATCGTACCGGTTTTATCAGTACAAATCGTAGTCGCACTACCCAGTGTCTCTACGGTTTTGGATTTCTTTACGATGATGCCCTCTTTCATGAGTCGCCTGGAACCCAGCGCCATAAATGTCGTGAAGGCAACAGGAATTTCTTCAGGTAAAATTGACATAGCGAGGGTGAGTCCTTTCAGCAGACTGGCCAGCATGTCATGACTGGAAAGGTATTGCGCGACCATCACGAGGAGGAAAACAAATATTCCGATCATTGCCATCCCGCGAACGAATGTATTGATCTGCGCTTGCAGAGGTGTTGGTTCCTCCCTTATGTCCGTTAAGGAAGTACCGAGTTGACCGACTCGCGTGGAGGTTCCGATTTTATCGACCTCATAGACAGCGAGTCCGGACGAGACAATCGTGCCGCTGTAGATCTGGTTGTCCTCACCGTCGGCAAACTTATAGACCGTGTGCGCTTCACCCGTCAGGCTCGATTCATTGACTGAGAAATCATGACTGTGTACAATAGTGCCATCCGCATTGATGGTCATCCCTTCTTCAGCGATCACCAGGTCACCAGGTACGATCTCTTCGGTGGGAATTTGCTGAGGCAGCCCGTTTCGGATAACCGTACTGAGAGGAGTCATGAGCTTTTTGAGTGCTTCCAGTGCTTTTCGGGAGCGATTGTCCTGATAAAATGAAATACCGGAAACGATCACGAGGGCTCCGAGCATAAAGTAGGCCTCTCCGTACTGCCGCAGACTCAGGTAGATCATAGCGATCGAAATAAGCAGCACCAGCATCGGTTCTTTGAGGATATCGAGGAGAACTCCCAATAAGGGAAATCTTTTACCCCGGTCTGATTGATTCAATCCATGTGTCGCACGGGAAGCCTGCACCTCCGCATCTGTGAGGCCGGTCAGGTGTTGGGGGAGGTTGAGAGCTTCTGGCATGTTGGTAAACGTATGCTGCAAAAATTTTAAGTTTCATGCATATTTTGGGTGCTAAATCCAGTTCTCTTAAAATTCCCTTAAGGCTCGTTAAGGTTCAATTAAGCAGTCTTCTGAAATTTGTCGATTGGAAAAATACCATTTATTTGCAGTTCAAAGAAGACCTCATCTTCTTGATTTTGGCTGAGGATTCTTTCATTTACAAATTCTTTTAATCAAAATTACACGACGAAATGAAAAAATCGATTTGGACTTTTTTGCTGATGGCATGCCTGTATTCCACGTCATCGTATGGACAGGAGGTACGCATCAATGGTGGACTACTGGTATTGGGTTATGTAGATAATCCGTTTACAGGCTTTGGGGTAGGTGTGGAAGCTTCGCTAGGCACGCATTTTACATTCAATATGGATGTCAACTGGGGTGCGCAAAACGGAGGCAATGCGTTGTCATTCAGACCGGCACTGCATTATTACCTTGGTTCACAGCAAAAAGGATTTTTTATTGGACCTGCTTTGAAATATATCAATGTCAAAGAACCGGATGAAAGTGTCGGCACTTATGCAGACAATCTCTATGCGCTAGCCTTCAACCTTGGTGTCAAATCAGTTTTGAGTGATCGATGGACACTTAGCTTTTTAGCAAGCCCTCATCTGACTGTTGGTGGAGGTGGTGAATCAAATGTGGCGGGTATCGGTGCCCAGCTTTCGTTGGGATATCGGTTTGGAAAAAAGAATAATGACGAATAAAGCGAGTATAATTATCTGATCTATGAAAAGGGGAGTCTTGTTGGCTTCCCTTTTTTATTGTTTTGATGATTATGAGAAAAATAGAGGCCATAAAAAATGTCGTTCATATGGCAATCCGGTAATCCGTGTTCAGATTATGTAGACATGATAGGCGTTTCTTTGTAATTTGATGGGGTAATGCTTGATGCTGTGGCTCTTGATTTTGATTATCCCACTTTTTAAAGCCACCCCTTATGAACTTCCGTTTATCTTTTCTGGTGCTGCTGGCCCTGCTCGGGCTGCGCTGTGTGAATTCCGAAATCCTTCCTGTGGACTATCCGGAGCCAAAAGTTACTTCCTCTTTATTTGTCTCTGTTTTCGATACTCAGGGTGAACCTATTGAAGATGCCATAGTAGGTATACAAGATGAAGTTTTTGTGACTGATGAATTCGGTATTAGTCTTGTTAATTCCATCGAAATATCAGAACGCGTTTATGTAACCGTTGAGAAGTTAGGTTATTTTAAAGGCTCCCGTCGGTTGTATGCCGCTCAGGGACAAACGCACTATCTGGAGATTATCTTAATGGAGAGAAAGGAAGCAGGAACAATTTCTTCTGCTCAGGGAGGGGAGATAGTGATAGATGGAAATTCAAGTCTTTCATTTCCTGCAGATGCAATTGTGACTGCAGAAGGTACCGCATTCAATGGCACTGTGCATGTAAGCGGATATACGATCTATGCTGATGATCCTGACCTTTCAGCCAAAATGCCTGGAATATTAGAAGGTGAGAATCAGAATGGAGAATTAGGCTTGCTGACAAGCTACGGTATGATGGCAGTTGAACTACATTCTGATGCTGGGGAAGAACTCCAGGTTAAAAATGGTCAAACCGTAAAAATGACTATTGAAGTTCCTGCATCTATGCGAGAGGCCGCACCACAGGAAATAGACATGTGGTATTTTGACGACGATGCAGGCGAATGGCAGCTGGACGGAACTGGGACATTCAATGGTGAACAATACGAAGCCAATGTCAGCCACTTTACAATTTGGAATTGTGATGATTGGAGTCAAACAGTGAAGTTGAGAGCTAGGTTTGTGGATGAGAGTGGATTGGGCTTAAAGTACTTAGATGTTTGTTATACGGTTGCTAATCTGAATATTTCTGCCTGTGATATGACAAATAGTTCAGGTGAGATTTTTGAATATTTACCAGCGAATGAAATCATACGCGTTGAATTAGTGAGTGAATGTGGTTCTATAATGTATTCACAACAAATTGGTCCTTTGACATCTAATACGGATTTAGGTGTCATGACTGTTTCTTTTGCATCCCCTGTTGAAATGTTAAGCACGATTTCTGGTGTTGCTTTGGATTGCGACAATCAGCCCCTTAGTAAAGGTCATGTACTGGTGAAACTGGGAAAGATGTATTATCATGCGACTCCTGATCCCGCAGATGGATCTTTTTCGCTGAAATTCAATAACTGTTCACTAGCAGAGGCTACTATTATGGTGTTTGATCAAGCCAATTCAAAATATAGCGATCCAAAAGCGTTAGAGTTTACTCAGTTTATCGATGTTGGAACCTTAAAAGCCTGCGAAGATTTCGACGCTTACATTAACTTAACGTTTCAGGGTTTTCAGGGGCAGTTTGTCTTTCACGAACCTGTGGCGTTGCATGTGACTAGTCAAGAGGTCTCCATCCAGGCAGAAGAAGTTGATCAGGAGGGTGTCTGGATTAGATTTGATGTAGAATGTCCCAACCCTGATAATTGTTCCCTTAGTTCTTTCGCTGGGAAGGTTCTATTGCCAAATGGACAGGTGGTTTGGCTGGCGACTATGCAGATAGAAATTACTCAGTTTGGTCCTGTAGGAACTTTGATCACAGGTACTGTTACCGGTCATTTGTATGGTGGCGGAAATGGCCAAGGGGGTCCTGGATTTACCATCTATACCGGAGAGTTTGCTGTAGTCAGGTCGTAATGATATACCAAATATGCAGTATTTAGTATGTAAAAAGGGAAGCATCTTGGCTTCCCTTTTTTCTTAAACCCACATCAAAACTACATGCCTCCTCAAAGAGGAGTACAATGTATCTCGCAATTGTCATGCCGTTTTTCAAAATGGCTGAAATCAGTAATTGTGTCAATAAAAAATTATTTTCGGGGATGAAACAAATCACCGGACGCTCCATACCCTTGCTCTTAGTCCTTTTGTATGGCCTGACACCAATCGTCGGACATGCACAAAACATAGATTCCCTGCTGGCTTTCCAGGTCGTAGATACCATGTTGTACTCAGGTCCGAAAGACAATCGGATCAACTGGGTCATACAAAACAGAGGCAACAGCTTTAATGACCAGGAAGATTTCTTCAGCTTGTTTGAAAACGACCTGCTGAAAACCTTTGAAGTGGGTCATCCGGCAGAGCAACCCCCGTATGCCCAGTACCGAAATTTCTTTAATCTCTTCGCCTATTGGTGGCCCGATGCACCTGATGACGGCAACGGATGGTCCTTCAATATCATCAAATCCATGCGCGACAAAGTTTTCCTTCCCTGGTCCACAGATGACTACGGATGGGCCACATGGTTTTCGTCCACCAAACACGGAGGCGGCGGAGGCGCCGGCCTGCAACGCGACAGAAGAGTAGGAGATGGCAAAATGTACGGCATGGGCTGGGAGACTTTCCTGCACGAATTCGGCCACACGATGCCCGGTCTGTTGGATGAGTATTCCGCCAGCGGTGTCTGGTCCAACAGCCAGTGTTGGGAAACAGGCAATACCACCGGTGAGTTGGTGATGGAAAATATCCCATGGCGCCGTTGGATTGATGAAGACACACCGATTCCCACACCCTACACCGATGAATATCTCAATACTATCGGAGCCTTCGAAGGAGCGATGACCAATTACTTTGGTTGCCACCGACCTACCGCAAGAGGATGCATCATGGGGGCTGGAGGCTTTGGAGAAGATTATGGCCAGGTCTTATGTGATATTTGCCGCCAGCGCATCATATGCTATCTCTATCGCTATGTTGATGTGATTGAGAACCCTCATCCTGCTCCCGGAATGATGGAGGTCGATGGAGAAGAAACCATCACATTTTCCGTCGATGTGATTAAGCCTGAGCCGAACACCCAACAGACAAGATGGATATTGAATGGCCAGGTGATTGCGAGAGATGTCGAAACAGTCGATGTCTCCTTCGGATTCTGCGATACGTATGAGTTGATATTTGAAGTCCATGACACCAATACCATGATGCGCTATGATCCTGACTTCGAGCATATCTATCCGAAAACTTTGCAAAGGAAAATCTGGACAATCAATCAGGTGCAGGTGGATCAATATCCTTTGGCGAGTACGCTAAATATCCTGGACACAGATTGTACCGGCAAACCCACAGGACAGGTGGAATTCCAAATCAGCGGAGGTCAGCTGCCATATCAGATTTTTGATAACGGAGTTGCCGTTCCCAATCCGCTGGATAGCCTTTCGGGCGGGATGTATCGTTTTGATATTGTAGATGCTATGGGCTGCCGCATCATCGAAGAGGTAGAAATAGGTGCACAAGCGTTGTTGGACCCTCAGATTTGTGCTGTGTTTGATAACGATACCTGGGTGCTTACCGTGATGGATGATCACTACACCGAAAGTGAACTTACCTATCAATGGTCAGATTTTTCTACCATGACACCTTCAATCATCGTTACGGAAGAAGGATGGTATACCGTATGGGTCACAAACGATCTTGGGTGTCGGGTTCAGCGATCTGTTTTTCTGGATTTTGACGTCAATGCACTCAGTGTGGAACATACCTTCTTTCCGACTGAATTAGACGATCCGACCGGAAAAATTTACCTTACCATCGACGAAGGCCGACCTCCATATCATGTGCAGTGGGAAGAAAAACTCAATCGGGATCAGACCGATACAACTTCTGCCCGCATACTGTCCAGTGGCACCACTTGGGATCACCTTCCTTCATATGCATTTGATAATAGTCTGAGCACAAAATGGCTTCATGCGGTTTCGACCCACGCGTTTATCGGATACCAGTTTGATGATCCTGTCGTGGTCAGTTATTATGCGATTACCTCCGCCGATGATGTGCCCGCAAGAGATCCAAAGAATTTCGTTTTTCAGGGTTCCCTGAATGGAGTGGATTGGGTGACGCTTGACGAACAAACTGACCACGAGTTTACCAGTCGATACCAGCGCAAAGGATTTCTGTTTGACAATGACGTCGCCTACACATATTACAGGTTGTATGTAAACGAAAACTACGGGGACATTGCTACCCAGATCCAGGAACTGGAGATATTTTGTGTAAGCGCGGTAGATACATTTGAATCGGTTCCCCTGGCAGAGAATCTGCTGAATAGATCCGGACTGCAGGCAGGTTTATATCGATATACGGTGAAGGATAGTAACACGGTAACCTATACAGATAGTATTTACATTGGGTATGCAGATTCTTTCGTGGCTCAGGATCTTTTGGTCATAGCCGATGGAAAGTGCGGGGTAAAAATTGAATCTCCATCGTCCGGTTTTGATTATTACTGGTTTCCGGACGAACAAACATCGGAAATCCTCCACATCGGAGAATCGTTTCAGCCACCTGCCAGTGGCAATTATTATGTGGCGGCGATTGACGGCATGAGCGGCTCTATGAGTAGTAACCTTAAAGGATTTGCAGTTTCCATCGTGGAAACACCCTCTGTTGAAGTCGTAAACGACACACTTCTAAGTATTATCGATCCTAATCCTGAATGGCAGTACCATTGGTATGACAACCCGAATTGCGGTGATCCGCTACATACCGGTGTCACCTTCCGGCCAACAATGGCTGGCACGTTTTATGTTTCGGCTGAAATGGTCCGTGAGTTGATCGACCCGGTTGACCCAACTTCCTTGTCCGGGATGATCATACGCATGGATGCTGCCGATCTGAACGGGGACGGCATGATTGATATTCCACCTCCCGCTACCAGTTCACTTTACGGATGGTCATTTACAAACGGCAATGCCTGGGCAGAAAATAACTGGTTTGCCTTCCGTTCCAACTATCAGAATGGTTTAGGAGTGGCCGATTTCGCTACGATCTGGCTGCAACGGATTGCAAGCCCGGAAAGCGACTATCAAACTATCCTGCTGGCCTATGAAGAGAATCCGATCTCTTTTCCGGAAAGAGCCCCTTTTGAAGGGTTGACCGATAATATTCCAAGACATACAGATGCTACACAGATCTATAGCGATCAGGCTCCGGATCGAACGCTCAACGGCAAGACTTATCTGAACGGGCAGATGGTTGATCCTTTGACAACAGCTAATCCGATGGAGTTCTGCATCCTGGGGACGGTCATGACAGAGCCATCCAATCGCGATGTGTATTATACGGATACGCATTGGGAGGGTAAGATCGGCGAACTGATCCTCTATGACTACCCATTGTCCGAAATGGAAATGAAAGGGGTTTCAGAGTTTCTGCGAAAGAAATGGATTAGCGTCGCTGACCTCGAAAGTTCCCGTCGCGAACTTCAGTGGGATGGTATCATCCTAAGTGTAGATCCTGTGACGGAACTCAATGCGCGTATCCAAATATTTCCTAACCCAACTGCCGGGCAATTTACCATCTCAGGCGCTAAACATAATGAGACGGTTCACCTGCTTGACGCCACCGGAAGATTGCTGCGTCACCTAAATCCAGCTATGAACACACATTCTGTTCCTTCTGAGACTGAGGGTGTGTATTATATCCGGGTGATCAGCGAAGACCACAGGTCGGCTGTGATCAAACCCTTGGTGAAATTCTAAAAGTAGATGAGTGGATAAAGGAGATGTTTCGGACATTTGCCGGGTGAATAAATGTTTCGTTTTCTGATATGGTTTCCATGCGAAGGATTAAGCAAAAAGGATACCTGCTTGCCGTTTTGCTGACCGTGGTTTTCCAAAATATAACGACAGCGCAGCAAAGTGTTCGGGGTAGCGTAACGGATGTAAATACCGGAGAACCACTCGCCTTTGTTAACGTGATTGTCAATGGGGATCCGTTAAAGGGTACTACCACGGACATTCAGGGGCAGTTTGAATATGTGAGCCATAATGTGATCACGCATCTCGTGTTCAGCTATGTGGGTTATGAACGTGATACAGTACAATTACGTGACAGACAGGATTGGCTCCACCTGAGTATTGAATTGCTGCCAGCAGCCTATTCGTTTGAAGAAGTGGTCGTGCAGGCTGGAGAAAATCCGGCCAACAGGATCATCCGAAATGTAATCCGAAACAAGAAAATCAACAACCCGGAAGAAGTCGCCTCCTTTAGCTACAGAACCTACAATAAGGTCATCTACGATTTTATCCACCCGAATCAAAGTGAAGATCATCTGATCGAAGATCCTTTTGACAATTTATTTCAGGGCGGCCATGTGCTCATGATGGAGTCTGTAACACAACGGAAGTTTATCCATCCGGACAGAAGTGAAGAAGTTATTCTGGGAGTTAAAGTTTCAGGTTTTCAAGAAGCGACCTTTGCGCCATTGGCCACAGATATGCAGCCGTTCTCCTTTTACAAAGAGGTGATCCCGATTTTTGATGTCAATTATATCAACCCGATCAGTGATGGGAGTCTGTCCAGGTACTACTTTACCCTGGAAGATACTGTGTTTCAACATCAGGATACCACGTTTATTCTGTCGTACAAACCTCTCCCAAATAAGAACTTTGAAGGGCTGAAAGGCCTTTTGTACATCAACACCAGTACCTATGCCATACAATATGTCATTGCCTCTCCGGCAGAGAAAGGATTAATCGATATTCGGATCCGACAGCAGTATGAATTTGTAGATGGACAACAATGGTTTCCAGGCGAACTCAGTTTTGAATTTATCATGTATCCCTCGGGTATGGAGGACCTCGGTTTGAGTGCAAATGGGGTGAGCTTTATCGACAGCGTCACTTTACTGCCGGATCTCCAACGCAAGGATTTTGGTTACGACGCGGTATGGATGGCGGAGCAAGCCAATCAACGCGATTCAGTGTTCTGGAAGAATCACAGGCGTGCACCACTGGGAGAGTCCGAACTGACTACTTATCGTGTACTGGACAGCCTGGGGCAGAAATATAAATTCGACGCGCTTCTCAGCACCATTGAAAAACTCGCCAGGGACAGAATAGGCATCAGCATCTTCGATATTGATGTGTCCAGGACCTTGCTGCTCAATAAATTTGAAGGATTCAGATTAGGGCTGGGTGTGTACACCAATGAGAAACTGTTTAAGCATGTGTCACTCGGTGGGTTTTTTGGCTATGGCCTTAAAGATCATCAGTGGAAGTATGGCGGTGAAGTGATCTGGACCATCCACGAGTACAATGAGCTGACGCTGAAAGGCGGGTATCAGAATACACTCTTTGAAACCGGGAGTCATCAACTTCGACTTTTTGATCAGCGGAAATATGATTTCAGAAGTTGGTTGGCCTACCGAATGGATCGGGTTGAACAATACACACTGGATCTTGGGTGCAGAGCTTTTCGGTATGCCAATCTGAATATATCGCTTCGACAAAATGCGATCGCACCGCAATATGGGTATCAGTTTAAAGTGCCCGGACAGGAAGGATTTACTACGTATCAAACCACTGAAGTAGCAGTAGGCATACGATATGCTTTCAGGGAGAAGTTGGTGCGCGCGATGGGAAATCCCATTCGCCGTATGCGCATGGGGTCTGATTTTCCGGTAGCTACCTTTGTCTATACGCGCGGCCTGAAGGACGTGCTCAATGGCCAGCTGGACTATCACAAGTACGAAGCGCGGATCGAACAGTCGTTCTACCATAAAGCATTGGGCAAAACGAAAATTCGGATTGATGCCGGTTGGGCGGATGGCACGCTGCCGTACGGACTTTTATTTACCGGAGAAGGCAGCTATACGCAACCGTTTTCTATTGAAATCAAAAATTACTTTCAGACGGCTGACCTGTATGAGTTTCTCTCAGACCAGTATGTCAACCTTTTCTTTTCGCACAACTTTGAATCTCTTTTATTTCATGCGGGAAAATTCAAACCGCACATTACCATCTCACAGAATATGGGTTGGGGAAGGTTGGCGCACCCGGAGTATCATCGTTTTGTGACGTTCAAAACAAAAGAGATGGGGTTGTATGAAACGGGCATTCAGGTGGATAATTTGCTCAAAATAAATTATCTGAACGTGGCGTATCTGGGATTCGGACTGGGAGCGTATTATCGTTACGGACCGTATGCCACAGATAGTTTTAACAGGAATATGGCATATAAATTTTCCGTGACCTTTACGACGAATTGATATCAGATATTTTTCGTTCTTAGGCACCAGTATGCACTGGTCGTAAAACTTTCCGCCTCTGTCGAATTAGTTTTCAGCACAGGATAGTAATGTTCAACTTAAAGGGGTGTTAGAATTTCGCCCATGTCATGTAAGTGTATCTGAACTAAACCGATCAGATTTCTTTGTCAGTCGAGTAAATAAACTGTATAGTGATGTATAAATACTTTAAAATCATCTTCACCCTGATGCTTTTTGCTTTCTTCGGTTCCGCAGCTGTGGCGCAACACACATATATCTACGAGCCATCCTACAAATACCCGTTTGGTGCACCTCACCCGGATATGCCCGAGGCGTTTTTGGATTATGCGCCGCTGATTGGAGAGTGCGACTGTAAGTCAGTGGCCCGTATCGATCAGAATACCTGGGGTGACACTGTGGCCATGACCTGGCGGTTTAAATACATCATGAATGGCATGGCGATACAGGATGAGACCTTAAAGGCGGATGGTGCGCATTCCGGCAGTATACGGCAATATGTAGCGGACAGTGCGAGGTGGTATGTGCATTACTACAGTTCCTCCAAACCCTCTCCGATACTCGGGGCCTGGGAAGGCAATATGAATGAAGAAGGAAATATGGTCTTGTACCGGGAGCAGGCGGCACCCAATGGTATGGAAGGTTTTTATAAAATTGTTTTCTCTGATATCTCTGAGAAAGGATTTAACTGGCTGGGGCAATGGGTATCCACCGATGAATCCTTTTCCTATCCGACCTGGAAGATATTCTGTAAGAAGAGGCGATAGTCGACAGAGGTAGTGTTCATTCACGTGTCAAACGCACCACCGGGAAGCAGAAAATGGCATTCAGAAGGTCTGTTTAAGCGTCTCCGCTCTTCTTTTTTGTGCTCTTGTGCTTGACTACTTTCGCTTCCACATTGAAGATGATTTCTTCCGCGATATTTTTACAATGATCGCCCACACGCTCCAGTTTTCGGATCATGGATAAGATATAAAGCCCTTCTTCCAGACGATCCGGATACTCATTGATATAGTTGGTGACGATCTGATGGGCGTTGATATTGATTTTATCAATGGCCTCATCTCTGCGGAAAATTGTACGCGCGAGCGTGCTGTCATCATTTTCAAAGGCAGTCATCACATCTTCCTGGATAGAAAGCGTCGTGTCGTACATATTGAGGATTCCGGTCTTTTCAATAAGATCCGGGTGGAACGCTTCTTTAGCATAAATAATAAACTTCGCGATGCCTTCGGCGATGTCTCCGGAACGCTCAAGGTTATTATTGATCTTCAGCACAGCGAGCACAAGGCGCAGGTCGATGGCCACCGGGTTAAACAGGGCAAACGTATTTTCGCAGTCGCGATCTATTTTCAACTCGAGCGCATTCACCCTTTTCTCCAATGTCACCACTTCACGGGCGAGGTCTTTATCAAAATTGAGCAACGCCTCTCTGGTTTTGACGAGCTGCTTGGTCACCAGTTCGCCCATTTTCGAGAGTTCTGCCTTCAATTGGATCAATTCATCCTCTAAATGCGTCATAACCTTAAAGTTTGCGTAAACGATGATCAGAACGAAGTCCTGATATGCAAAAGTATCAAACGATCAGCCAAATCGCCCGGTAATGTAGTTCTGTGTGAGTTCCTCTTTCGGATTGATAAAAAGTTCTTTGGTTTCCGAGTATTCAATCAACTCACCGATGTAGAAAAATGCCACCTTGTCACTCACACGTCCGGCCTGCTGCATGTTGTGCGTAACAATGATAATGGTATATTTTGACTTTAACTCGTGGATGAGTTCTTCAATTTTGGCCGTGGAGATCGGATCCAACGCCGAAGCCGGTTCGTCCATCAGGATAATCGAGGGTTCAACCGCCAGGGTTCGGGCGATACAGATGCGTTGTTGCTGACCTCCGGAAAGGGATAAAGCGGATTTGTTCAGATCGTCTTTGACCTCATCCCAGATAGCGGCCTGTCGCAGGGAGCGCTCAACTGTTTCGTCCAGTACAGATTTGTTGTTGATGCCCTGGATGCGCAAACCATAAATGACATTTTCATAGATCGACTTGGGGAAAGGATTGGGTTTTTGAAAGACCATCCCCACGTCTTTTCGGAGGGCTTCTACTTCGACTTTTTTCTTGTAAATATCCTGACCATCGATCAGCATTTTTCCGGTCATCCGAAATCCGTCGATATAGTCATTCATGCGATTGATGCATCGGAGGAAGGTGGACTTTCCACAACCGGAAGGACCGATAAACGCAGTCACCGAATTGGCTTCCATGCTCATGCTCACATCCTTAATGACATGCGCCTGTCCATAAAAGACATTGATGTTTTTTGCGTTCAGTTTATCAGTTGCCATCTCTTTTACCATTTTACTTTTTTCTGCCATCGGTTCCGCAGGTAAATTGCTATGCCGTTCAGGATGAAGGTGATCGCCAAAAGTACAATAATCGCAGCAGTCGCATTGATGATAAAGCCATGCTGCGGTCGAGACAGCCAGTTGAAGATCTGTATCGGAAGAATAGCAAAATCATCCATTGGTGATGTAGGAATTGTAGTCGTATACAACATCGCCCCAATCACGATCAGCGGTGCTGTCTCGCCAATTGCCCTCGATATGGCCAGGATCACGCCCGTGACAATGCCCCCTGAAGAAGCCGGCAATACCTGGTGCCATGTCGTCTGCCATTTTGTAGCGCCCAGTGCATACGACGCTTCACGAATCGTTTTCGGTACGGCGCGGATCGCCTCACGTGTCGCTACAATGATGATCGGCAGGATCAGTAAAGCCAGTGTCAGACTTCCGGCCAGCAAACTTTTTCCCAATCCAAATAATCGCACAAACACTTCAAGCGCCAGCAATCCGTATATAATCGATGGGACACCAGCCAGATTAGTGATATTGATTTCAATGATCGTCGCCAGTCGATTCTTTTTACCGTACTCTTCCAGGTAGATACCGGAAGCCACGCCAAACGGAATTGCAATGAGTGATGTCAGCACCATAATCCAGGTCGTGCCCAGTAAAGGAATCAGGATACCCGCATTCTCCGGTTTACGAGAAGGAAGGGACGTGAAAAATCCCCAATCGATCCGCGGCAGCCCTTCAATCAGCACACTGATCAAAAAGATCGCCAGCATCACCAACCCGAAGATGGTACAGGCGACTCCGAAGTAGCGGAACAGCTTGTCCTTGGTCCTGTTGATGTCAAATCGCTTACTCATACTTCTCTTCGAATTTCTTTTTGACGTAGAAGGAAATATTGTTCAACACAAACGTGAGAATAAACAACGCGATACCCGCGGCAAAGATGGTTTGATATTCCAACGAACCCTGTACCACATCACCCAGACTAACCTGGACAATATAGGTGGTGATCGTTTCGACCGGCACAAACGGATTTAATGTCAATCGCGGCTGCTGACCAGCGGCAATGGCCACAATCATAGTTTCGCCCACTGCTCTGGAAATCGCCAGGATCACAGAGACGACGATGCCGGAGGAAGCAGCCGGTACCAGCACTTTAAACGAAGTCTGGAAGCGCGTTGCGCCAATGCCATACGAAGCTTCGCGAAGTGATTTTGGTACGGCATACAAGGCATCTTCACTTAGCGACGAAATCATCGGGATGATCATGATACCCATCACGATACCCGGCGATAAGGCATTGAATCCTGCCATCTGAGGGAAGATCTGTTGCAGGAACGGAGTGATGACCATCAGCGCAAAATAACCGTATACCACCGTTGGAATAGCGGCCAGCACTTCGAGTATCGGTTTGATAAATTTCCTGAATCCTTTCGGTGCATATTCGTTGAGATACACCGCAATGGTGAGACCCACCGGCAGGGCCACGACGATCGCGATAAACGAAGTCAGCACCGTGCCTGCGACGAGAGGAAGAATTCCGAAATGTTTCTCGGCAAACAGCGGTGTCCACTGGGTGTCAAACAGAAACTCCGTCAGAGGTACTTTGAGAAAGAAAACCGACGACTCAGAAATCAGTACCCACAGGATTCCTATGGTTGTCAGGATACTTACCGCCGCACAAAGGAGTAAAATCCCTTCAATAATTTTTTCTTTTAATCGCATCTCTTAGGCTGGTGCTACACGTTAAGGCAGAGCCATAGGCTGACTCTGTCAGCCATGATTCGGTTTTTCGTTTATTCGCTTGCTGACAAACCTTCCACAAAAGTGGTCCAGATGGTTTTCACATTTTGTGTTTCCGTATCGCTGAGCGGAATAAACCCAACTTCAGCAGACAAGTCATTCATGTTGTCGAGGTAAAAGGAAACAAACGACTGCACTTCCGGACGTTTTCCGGCTTCGCTATTGACATAGATAAACAAAGGTCGACCCAGTGGGGCATACGTTTTGTTTTTTACAGTTTCCAGGGAAGGCTTGATTGGTCCTGTGCCATTTTCATCATTGCCATCATCAATTCCAATCACCTTGAGTTTGTCTGCATTTTCTTCATAATACGCGAGTCCGAAAAAACCTAAAGCATTTTTGTCGGAGGCCACTCCCTGCACCAGAACATTGTCGTCTTCACTGGCCGTAAAATCTCCGCGGCTGGAATGACTCTTTCCAACAATCGCTTCTGTAAAATAATCGTAGGTTCCGCTTTCAACGCCCGGACCGAACAAATGTACTTCCTCATCCGGCCATTCAGGACGTATCTGATTCCAGCGGACGATTTTTCCCTGAGCTTCGGGCGACCAGAGCATCTTAAGCTCTTCTACAGTCATATCCGTACACCAGTCATTCTGAGGGTTGACCACAACAGCCATACCGTCAAAAGCCACTGTAAGTTCCACGAATTCTACGCCATTGGATTTGGCGAGTTCGACTTCCTTTTCTTTGATGGCGCGCGAAGCATCATTGATATCAATTTCTGCTCGCCCAAATTTTTTGAATCCACCTCCTGTGCCTGAGAGGGCAACTGAAATTTTGACTTTTGGTTCTACACTTCTGTATTCTTCCGCTACAGCTTCTGTAATGGGATATACGGTGCTTGAACCATCAATTTTAATATCTCCCTGAAGTTGATCGCCGGATTGATCACCGGAACCCTGACCACCGCAGGCAGTGAGAAGAATAGCTACCAGGACACTCGTCATGGCAGAAAGAAAGGAGAATTGCATTTTTTTTAATTTTATCATCGGTTTGAAATGGTTTGCGGTCTGTCAGTTTCTGAGAAGAAAATGCAGCGCCAATGGTAAAGTATAATCAGGTGAAACAATAGGGCAATCCTCAAAGGCTGACGGAAGAGGAATGCCTGAAGAAATAAGTTGCATTTAGAAGGAATTGTCAGCTGCTTAGATTTTATGCCGCAAAGGTATCTGTTCAATAGCAGTCGATATTTATTGCAATGTTAATTCATGGTAAACAAATCATCGGATTCCCTTCGGGCTCTTCCTCTAAATCATGCAGTAAAAAACCCGAAGGGATCTGTGATGTCATTGTGATAAATTATATATCAGTTTATTATATATTAATCTCTAATATATGTGTCTAATTACACCCGTGATTCCGGTTGGTTTCGACTCTCACACAGATATTTTTTACTCATCTCAACCCTGATCAATTTCGCGATACAGGATTTTGCCGGACTAATTTTCTGAAAATCAAAGCTACTAGTTCAGAGCCGGAGGAACTTCGTCTTCAACATTTTCCTTGATCCATTTCAGGCAATCCGTAAAGTCTTTGAATATCTGATCTTTAGGGATGAGATTGGGTATGATATCGATCCGCTCCATCATATAATGAGGCTGTTCGAGAACATCCACCAGGAGAACCTTTACATCCCGCCCGGCCAGATCGACGACCACATCCTCCATGGCATACAGGCCGGATTGATCCATGTACTGCATGCGGTCCATACGAATGACGACTACTCTGGCGGTGTCCGGGATCTGAGAAGCCAGCGCCTGAAAATCACTTGTGGAGCCGAAAAATAAAGGACCCTTGAGGTGTTTGATAAAAACTTCCTCCTTGAGCTCTTCCGGAAAATCAATTTCGTCATCCCACGCTTCTTCTTTCGCCAAAGACTTGATATCTGATCGTTCGGCTGTGAGATCCCCCATTTTTTTCATAAACATGAGTGAAGCGATCACAAGGCCGATTCCAACCGCAAACACCAGGTTCCAGACGGAAGAAAGGATCAACACGATCAGCATGACGATCACTTCAGTGCGCGGCATATGCGGGATCGCTTTAAGGCCTTTGTAATCCATAACCCCTATCCCCACAGTAATCAAAATACCAGCCAGTACTGCTGCAGGGATTTTTGATGCTACCGGTCCTAAAGCCAAAAGAATAATCACCAGGATCAGACCTGAAATCATCCCTGACAGCCTTGTTTTTCCTCCGGATCGGATATTTACTACTGTACGAATAGTCGCACCTGCACCGGGAATCCCTCCGAAAATGGCCCCGATACTGTTACCAATCCCTTGTCCCACAAGCTCTTTGTTGGGATTGTGTTTTGTTTTGGTCATGTTGTCCGCAACCACAGAAGTGAGCAATGAGTCAATCGCTCCGAGCAAGGCCAGAGTGAGCGCCGTAAAAATATAAGGCGCGATAGTACTCAGTTTAAAAGACGTTACGATACCAAGATTAGGTATAGGTAGACCACTTGGTATTTTTTCTATTGGGCGATAATCGAGACCGAATCCCACAGCTATCCCCGACATCACCACCAGGGCAACAAGTGTGCTCGGTACTGCGGTCGTGATTCGCTTGAATCCGTATATGATAATAATCGTGCCCAGGGCCAGCATTAACTCCAGCCAACTGATATGGCGCAGCGCCTCCGGCAGTACTCTGACCGCCCCGACGACACCGGACGCTTCAGCAGCAGCCAGTGTTTTGGATTCCTGCATGATTTCCTCTTCCGTGATATGTTCTGCTCGTCGAATCGTTTCATGAAAATCCTCGAGCACCAGAATACCTTCTCCGGCTTCATCTTTCAGGATATTATCCAGAATGATTTCTTCAGCCTCAGGTTTGAATTGCTCCACAAACGCCAGATCTTCCTTCGGATAATAACCGACTGCCGGGAGGATCTGTGTAAACAATATGATGATCCCAATGGCGGTCATAAACCCTGAGACGACAGGGTAGGGAATATACTTGATGTACTTCCCAAGCCCAAGGAATCCCAGCCCCACCTGCATCAGACCGGCCAGCAAAAACACCGTCAGTATGGAGGGTAAAGCCTGGGTGACATCGCCATCGTTGATGGCAATAATGCCTGCGATGATCACCATACTAACGGCAGTCATAGGCGCAGTTGGTCCTGAGATCTGCGTATTGGTGCCTCCAAACAGGGCTGCAAAGAAGCTAACGAAAATGGCACCGTATAAACCTGCACTTGGTCCTAAACCGGAGCTCACCCCGAAAGCAAGGGCTAACGGAAGTGCTACAATCCCGGCAGTGAGTCCACCAAATAAGTCCCCTTTGATATGGGAAAAATCAAAATATTTTTTCATTGGAATAATCTGTCAAATTTATAAATCAGGTCCACGTATAGGTCGACCTGCAACAATCTGTATCATCGTCTGTGCTCAGGCGACTTGCTCGGGAGGGGGCAGATGTATCCGGTCCGGACACCAGGGTAAAGGTATCAGGTGATACGGGAGTCTGTTTCTTTTTTGCGGAGAGAGATCCGGAGGTTCGGGTAACCCCAGTTGGAATGATTTATCCTCTTCTTCTATAATGGTAATGGAACTGTTTTGATTCGTCTTTCCACCCGAATCCGCCATCACATATTCCACATCAGCCACGGTCAGGAGATTCGGAACCACCGGTGCTACCACAGTCAGGAGGATAGCAAGGGAAGTAATGGAAACAAACAAAAATCTCAACATTTCAGGCTTTTTGTCAAAACAAATATAGAGGCTATTTAAAGAAAAATCACCTTTTACGGCATTCATCAGGACAATCAGCCTAAACTCTTCTCTCCAAACTCCAAAAGGGCGCATAGTGTTTAGAGAAAAAGACTTCATTTCAAAGAAATCTCATCCGGAAGGAATCTACAGGGCGAATTGCCTCTTTACATTCTCTTTACACAGCTTGACATCCCGTTTTTATCCGTATGCACAGGAATTAGACAAATGACTAGGCTATGTATCGCTATGTCAAAATATTTGCCTGCGCCACAGTACCCCTGCTTATTTTTCAAGCAATGTACGCAGAGACGGATATAAGATAAGCAATGTCCGGAACGCCACAAAATAAATTTGAGCCACAGTGTTTGCCATCGACTGCAGGTAAAATTGACTATCCAGCACCCCTATGATATTTATTGTAAACACATTATATATTTTTCAATTTGTTTACATTCGTATAGAGCCCTCTTCGGTTTATAGTTGGTTCTTTGCGACCATCTAATGCAACCGATAATAATGAAGTTTAATGCACTCCTTCTAATGGCATTGCTTTGCTTTGCCATTTCAGCCAATGCGCAGGAAATCAGCGATACAAAGTTTGGAAAAGGGATGATCAATTTTGTCGCAAAGGATAGCTCCTTTAGCGTCAAATTTGCGCCCCGCTTTCAGTTTAACTCGTACACCAGTTGGCAACACGAGGATGGAAAATACCAGACAGGGTTCAATAATATGCTGATTCGGCGTGCACGTCTCAAGTTTGATGGTTTCGCAGTGACACCCAAACTTCGATACAAACTTGAGTTGGGTCTCTCAAATCGGGATATTTCCGGTGCGGATGCCTTCAACAACAACACACCACGATATGTCATGGACGCCGTGATCATGTGGAATTTCTTTGAAAATTTCGAGTTGTGGGTAGGGCAGACGAAATTGCCAGGCAACATCGAGCGCGTCGTGTCTTCGGGAAACCTGTCGCTGGTCGACCGATCTATTCTGAACAGTAGGTTTAATATTGACCGCGATGTCGGCTTCCAAATACGACACCTCACACGAATCGGAAAAACGATGGTGACACGTGAGAAATTTTCCTTTTCTCAGGGGGAAGGCCGAAACCAAACCGTTGGCAATCTTGGCGGACACCAATATACCGCGCGGGTGGAATTCTTACCTTTTGGTTTGTTTGAGTCCGGAGGTGATTATGTGGAAGCCGATCTGAAGAGAGAACCCACGCCCAAACTGATGTTTGCCGCTGGGTTTAACATCAATACAGATGCGGTGCGCGTACGAGGCAACCAGGGTGCGTATATGATCACGGATCAGGGATATCACCAGACAGATGTGTCTGCCATATTTATTGATGCGATGTTTAAATACCGCGGCTTCTCTCTGATGGCGGAGTATGCTGATCGAACCGCGGATGATCCGATAGCACGCGATAGTGATGGCACTCCTACGGGTTTTGTGGTTTTGGAAGGCAGTTCGGTCAACTTCCACGCAGGCTACGCGCTGAAAAGCAATTATGAGTTTGTCGGTCGTTTTACCACAGTCGACTATGATGAAGTCGTAGGCGGAGGATCCGAAACTCAATATACGTTTGGCATCAATAAATATTTCGTAGGGCACAAACTGAAGGTTCAAACGGACTTCACATATGGAGAAAGAGACAATCTTAAAGATTTTCTGATGTGGAGGCTGGGATTTGATTTACACTTCTAAGCCAGTACCTTTCTTGATAAGTGGGTCATGGGTTCTGTCTGCTTCTATAGAATCCTATGGTTTTATTTGCTATTTTAGGTTTCCTAAATGTATGATAGCACTGTGCTGCTTCATGTATTTAGGAACAAAACGAAACGTAAAACCACCACTTTATGAAGAAGATTCTTAAGATTCTTGGCATCCTTATTGGCCTGATTGCCCTGATCATTATCGGCGGTGCCTCGTATATTTCCATAAAAGGAATTCCCTCCTACGAAGCCCAATCTCCGGAAATAACTATTGAAGCCGACAGCACCATGATCGCAGAGGGAAAGCGACTTGCATCCCTGGTCTGCCACAATTGCCACATGAACCAAAGCGGATTGCTGGAAGGCAAACTCATGGAAGATCTCCCACCCGAGTTTGGAAAAGCATATGCGCCCAATATCACACAACACGATAAGTATGGCATCGGCCGGTATACCGATGGTGAACTCGCTTATCTGCTTCGAACCGGTATTAAACGAGATGGAGGTTATGCACCCCCGTGGATGGTTAAGTTTCCTCACTTGTCGGACTACGACCTGCATAGTGTAATTGCCTACCTGCGTTCGGAGCAACCTGAATTAAAACCATCCAACAAGCAACACCCCGATTCAGAACCTTCCTTTCTGGCAAAATTTTTATGCTACGTTGCCTTCAAGCCTTTGCCTTATCCGGATGCACCTATTATTGCCCCTGATCCCGGTGATAAAGTAGCGTATGGCAAATACCTGGCCACCGCCAAACTGGATTGCTATGGCTGTCATAGCCCGAGTTTTGAATCACAAAACATCATGGAACCGGAAAAAACACCGGGATATTTTAGTGGTGGAAATGCGATGCCAAATCTGTCAGGCGAGATTATCTATACGCGCAATCTCACCATGGACAAAGCTACCGGAATGGGTGACTGGACGGAAGAGCAGTTTATCAAAGCGATGAAATACGGTCAGCGGGATAATGCACCGAGTCTGCGATATCCGATGCCTCCCTATGCGGTCGTCACGGATGAGGAAGCCTCTGCGATCTGGGCCTACCTGAAGACTATTCCCGTCATCGAGAATGACGTAGATGCGTTGTATACGAATTAGATCGGGTAAAAAAGATTCATTTTCCAAGCAGGGCATGGATTCCATTGAGCCGCTGCCGCAAATCCGATTCGTTATTTATTAGATGCTTTGAGGGTCTTCATCTGAACGAAATCCACAAAGAAGGAGAATGCCATACTGAAATAGATATATCCTTTCGGGATATGGAATTCAAGACCTTCTCCGATCAGGGAAATGCCTATGATGAGCAGAAAGCAAAGGGCGAGGACTTTGAAGGATGGATGTTCAGAAATAAAATCACTAATAGGTTTGGCAGCGAGCAACATTATACATACGGACACTACCACGGCCGTGTACATAATCCATAACTGGTCTACCATCCCCACAGCTGTGATGATCGAATCGATGGAAAAAACAATGTCCAGCAATAGTATCTGGATAAGCATATCCCGAAAGGTCACTTGTTTGACCTTAGCCACATTTTCGTAATTGTGGTTTGCAGCTTCTGTGTGTATAAATATTTCCCGCGTGCTTTTATACAAGAGAAAGGTACCTCCCGCCAAAAGGATGATCTCTTTCCCCGATATACCATTTCCCAGGACGGTAAATAAAACCTGGTCGAGTTTCATCACCCAGGAGATGACCGCCAGTAGTACCAGCCGCATGATCATGGCCAGACCGATACCGAGTTGACGCAGCCTTTGTCTCTTCTCTTCCGGTAACTTGTCTGCCAGAATGGAGATAAATATAATATTGTCAATACCCAGGATGACTTCCAGTACAATCAGAGTCGTCAGGGGGAGAATGATATCCGTGATATTCATGAAATTTATTTTGGAGAGGGTATTAGTGCTTAGTCAGTACATAATTGTCTGCCAAGGTACCTTCAATTTTTTTGCCTTCCATATCCAACTGAATGGCTCTGGTCTCTTCTATGATAAATTGGTTGGGCGCATCTTCCATATTGGATAGGGTCACGATTGTACCTTCTTCATTCCAATCGAAATCACCTATGTGTTTATAGGCTTTTTTGTCATCCTTCCCTTTATATACCTTGGTGAGCAGGTAGGCATTATTAGCCATCAGGTAGAGTGAGGTTTCGATGCCTTCACAATCCGCGCAGGGCAGGATGCCTTTGTACAGGCCTATGTGATCACGCGCCCTCAGAGCTGTATGGTCAGAAGCATCTGCTAAAGAATGTGCAGGTGAGGAAGTTTCATCACCCGGCTGTGTGTCGGTTGCAGGTTTGCAACTGGTTAAGAAAAGTAAAGCCAGAAAAAAGGAAAAAAATAAAGATTTCATAACGCTGTTAAGTTAAAGCTGGAGTGGTGGCTTCATCCACAAAGTAAAGGCATTGTTTTGAATCTTTTATATCGCGTATCAAATTTCCATCCATTCCCCTATCGCCACTGACTTGCAGGAGGATCTGAGGAGAATTAATTATAAGCCTATATTTGACAGGCATAGTTTCCTAATAAGATCAAACACTAATCAGTCTGAATATGGTATCTGTTGATGAGGCAAAAAAACTGATTTCTCGATCCTGTCAGGTGACCCGAACAGAGGCTGTTTCCATTGAAGAAGCGCTGGGGTATGTGCTCGCTGAAGACATTCTATCACCTGCAGACACTCCGCCATTTGACAATTCCGCTATGGATGGATACGCTTTCCGATTAGACACCTGGGATGGTAAAAGCCCGCTGCGTGTTGTAGCTGAAATGCAGGCAGGCAGTGGGTCGATACCAGCTCTTTCCGATCATGAAGCTGTCCGGATTTTTACCGGAGCTGTAGTCCCTCCAACTGCGGACACAGTTGTGATGCAGGAAAACGTGGTCGTCGAAGGGGATATGATTCACATCCGGGATGAGCAACTTACCCTCGGGAGAAATATCCGGTTGAAAGGCTCACAAACGAAGGCTGGCGAAATAACGCTACCGAAAGGCCATCGAATTGTTCCCGCTTCGATTTCATATTTAGCGGGTTCCGGCATTGAAAAGGTCAAGGTATATGCCAGACCTGAAGTGGCGATCATTGTCACCGGTAAAGAGTTGGTTCCTCCCGGAAAAGCACTTAAAGAAGGAGAGATCTATGAATCTAACGGATATGGCTTATGTGCTGCCTGTCAAAGTCTGCAGATCGATCCTATGTATATAGATATTGTCAAAGACGAGGTGTCTCTGATTGAAAATTCGATTCGAAATGCTTCCGATGCGGACCTCATTATCCTGACGGGAG
>JAUHXV010000100.1 GCA_030426765.1 Bacteroidia bacterium
CCGATACCAACATTGCCATCGAATGTTACATAAATAGTCTTATCTGCAAATCCTGTAGTACCCGAAATAGAATCCAATTGGAGCAGATCAAAACGATTGGCGAAAACGTATGTACGAAATGTAAAATCTCTTGTTGTAGGAAATCCGCTTGCCCTTCCACCCGGATAAGGGTTATCTAAACTAAATCGCCAGTCACTGGTAGTGTCATGAACGAAAATCGTATATTTTCTTCCTTCAATAATATAGGGAGGATTTGATAGCGAGTACGACCTCCATTGTGTTCCTTCCGGAGCCCCTGTAAATGTCTGTTCAACCAATACGGTTCCGTCGATACCTTCTCCATCGAATATTTTAATGGTGGGCCCTGCAATTGGGTCATATTCCCAATGCCTGATATGGACTCTGCCCAAATTTGCGCTTTGCTCTGCAGTAAATGACTGCCATGCGCCGCCACTGAGAGGTGTGCCAGTACCTGTTATTTCCTCCTGCCGGGCATCAGGACGCTCCACTACAGATGTTTTGTAGACATGTATTTTACCTCTTGTTAGATTCGTGCCCAGTGGGAACCATTCCAGACCGGTGAATTCATAAAAGCCCTCGGGCGTATCTGTTTGATACACCAGGAGGCCCGTGGCAGGATTAACAATAGCTTCTCTTTGGCTTGCAGTCATCCGGGGAGCGAGCATCCCTTTGTCGGTGCTCTGTATGTCGAGAATGGCCGATGAGTCCGGAGAATCTCCGTTAGTACTGATGCTAACCTGTGCTGTGGAAACAACACATGTAAAAAGGATGAATGATAGTGTCAGTAATGAAGGATTGAATTTCATGATTAACATTGATTTTATAATATCATTTATTGAGTTGCCCAGCAGATGATGAAGAGTTAAGGAGCTCTTTCACTTGGGCAATATCCGCTTCCAGGTAATCCAGACCCGTTATTTCACGTTGCAGGGCTTTACTTGAGGTTTTGATATCCTCTATTCTCCTTTGTTGCTCCTGCGTTGCGCTCACGTTGAGCATAGCGATGGCCTCGTAGTCAACAGTGTGAAAGTCGGTGACTTCGCGCCCGAAGACGAAGACTGTTTCAAGTTCCGCGTTTTGTGTTTCGAGTTGCGATACCCTAAATCGATCGCTGCCTACTTCAAGTACGTCATACACATCAATGCTCTGCTCAGTAATGATTTGTACTCGTTCGCCAGGTTGGAGATCAGTAGCGAGCATGATCCAGCCATTTTCAATGGTCGCCCTTTTATAGATGTCTGGAACGACTTCAGTCAAATCATTTGATACAGCCTGGGGGAATACTTCGGCTACTTGTTGAGCGATAACCTTTTTTATTGATTTGCTACCATGGGCGATGGTATCCCGCATGCGATAGTCGGTCACCTCGATCTGCATGAGGGTGGCGAGATCTGCTTTACCGTCTGAAATACCCTCAGGATTTTTCATTCGAATGTCAGAGTGTGCATTGAATCCGAAAGCAGCTACTCGGGACGCAGCATAGATACCGTAATCATAGACAGGAGGGTTAGCATTATAGCCCGTATTCCCGGTTTCATTCAAATATCCAAATCCACCTTCTATGAGATTATCTTGTGACCCGATCACCTCCAATTTGGCTTTGGTGGGATTGGAAGTACCGATACCTACATTACCTTCAAAAGTGACGTTAATATTCTTGTTTGCAAGGTGCGTGGTACCGGAAATAGAATCATATTGGACAAGATTAGAACGGTTGGAATAGACGTGTGTACGAAACGTGAAATCGTGCATTGGATCAGCGCTTGCCACACCTCCCGCATACGGGTTGTTTGCATTAGTGCGCCAACCACCGATAGCATCCTCAATGTAGATCGAGTATTGCTCACCTTCAGTAATACTGGGTGGACTTGAAAACGTATATGTTTTCCATGTAGTTCCCGACTCTTCACCTGCAAATGTCTCTTCTGTCAGTAGGGTCCCGCTAGTACCTTCTCCTTCGAAAATTTTGATGGTTGGCCCTGCCATTGGATCAAATTCCCAATGTCTGATTTCTACTTTGGTCAGTTGTCCGCCCCGCTCTGCAGTAATTGACTGCCACTTACCGTTTGAAAGCGGCCACGCACTACCTTCAAATATTGGTTGTTGCGCGTCCAGATATTCAGCATCAAACCCTACATAGCCATGGATTTTACCACTTTTCAAATTCGAACTTAGAGGGAACCATTCCAAACCTGCAAATTCATAAAAACCCTCGGGGGCATCCGTTTGATACACCAATAAGCTTGTGGAAGGATTCGGGATGGCATTTCGTTCTGCCTTTGTCATCCGAGGGATCAACATACCCTTTGTAGTACTCTGCACATCCAGCATCGCACTTGAATCTGCCGGACTGTTATCCGGGCTAATACTCACCTGAGAGATTGCCGCAGAAGACAGAATGAGAAAAAGAAAGAAAACTGTTGATCGTAAAGTTTGCATGGCACATATGTTTTGTTGCCTGCAATGTTCGGAATGATGTGATGGGTGGACTCGGAGCTATGTTGAAAATTGGTTCACAAATGTTGAATGACGCCGAAAAAAGGTGGAGTTATGTTGAATTGTAATCGAAAATTCGGGATTAACATTCTGTCCTACAACGGGTTAGGTGTCCGATGGACCTGTACTGGATTTTTCTACAAATTCTCGCGGACTCACCCCAAATTCCCGTTTAAACAACCGGGAAAAGTATTTTGGATCTTTAAACCCTACCGCCCAGGCCACTTCTGAAATGTTGGTGTCAGCCTGTTTGAGAAGAATCCTGGCCTTACTCAATCTGCGATGTTGAATATAGGTGGATATCGTAAATCCGGTCAGCGCTTTAACCTTGTTGTGTAATTGACTGCGCGAATATTGCATACCTCTCGACAAAGGCATGACCCCAAATGTATCGTCCTCGAGGTTTTCATCAATCAAGGTATTCAACCGTTTGATAAAAGCATCCTGCTTTTGGATTTCAGGGTCATGCACTACAGGTTCTTCAAATTCGCCCGTGTATCGTTGTCGGATCGCATGCCTTGCGTTAAGCGCGTTGCGTATCGTGAGCAGAAGCTCATCTTTTTCAAAAGGTTTGACGATATAGCCATCTGCTCCTGAAGACAGACCTTCAATCTTTGCTTCCATTTCAGCTTTTGCAGTGAGCAATATCACCGGGATATGACTGCTATGCTCATCGCTTTTAACGGCAGTGCACAACTCAAACCCGTTTTTAACCGGCATCATGACATCTGACACAATCACATCAGGCACTTCTTCAATCGCCTTGTCGATGCCTGCCTGCCCATCCATGGCCAAAAGAATAGTATAGTCTTCCTGCAGGCACAAGGAAAGATAATGCAGCAAGTCCGGGGTGTCATCGACGATAAGCACCGTGGGTAATTTTTGATCGGAATGAAATCCGATCTCATTCCCTGAAGTGACAGACTCTCCACTCACAATAAGATTATCTGCAAAACGCTCAGCGGGAGAATACTTTTCAACAGCATCCTGACGAACAGGTAATTCAGTGATAAATGTAGTTCCTCTATTGATCTCACTTTCAACCGCAATATGCCCTTGAAGCAGATCTACCAATTCTTTCACCAATGCCAGGCCTATACCTGTGCCTTCACCGGCGCGGGTCATGGAGCCGTCCACCTGATAAAAGCGATCGAATATATGCGGTAGTTTTTCACGATCAATTCCGACACCGGTATCCCGAATAAACATCACCAGGTATTCCTGATCGGTACGTTTTTCAATGCCAACATTCATGTACACATTACCACCGGCAGGGGTATACTTTATGGCATTGGACATGAGATTGCCTATGATTCTGAACAGGATATCCACATCAAAGTCCATGATGATATTTTCCGGTCGGGCATGGAAATGCATACTGAGATCTTTGATTTCTGCGAGGGGTGAAAACGAATCAAACACTTCTCGGATCGCGTCAACGATGTTGCCGGACACAAAATGCACCTCAAGCGTTTTGGATTCCAGCTTGCTCAGGTCGAGCATCTGGTTAACGAGGTTGAGCAGTCTGTCGGCGTTGTGTTGTAACATGGATATAGAATTTCTACTGCCTTGCAATTGCCCTGTCAACCCTTTTATGATGGTGAGAGGTGTGCGAAATTCATGGGTTATGTTCGTATAGATCCGACTCTTGGCGATGTCCATTTGGCGTAGCTCTTCTGCCTGCCGCTCAATATCATTTGTTCTAAGTCTCACTTCGGTTTCCAGTCTGCGTCTTTCACGAAGAGACCTTCCAATCCAAATGGCAATAGATAAAACCACTGGCATAGCCATCAGGATGAGAAACCAAATCGTTTTATAAAACGGTTTAGCAACATGCACCTGGATAAAAGCTTCATTATCTGACCAGATTCCGTTTTTTATTCTACCGCGAATGAATACAGCATATTCTCCCGGGGGCATATTCGAAAGAAATACCGGAGAGCTCTTCCCCGCAGGTGTCCAATCATAGCCGGGGAGGTCGTATTTATATGTAAACTCACTCTGCGCACTGGACACATAATCTGAAAGACCAATATCAATCCTAATAGTACGTCGGTTGGCGGGCAACCTGAACGCTGTTATTTGTCTTGGGTTATCCATGGAGACACTGTTACCATGATAGTCTGCATGTGTGACCTTTGATATCCATACGAGTGGGGGTTTGTTCTGCAGCACCGCATGCAATGCTTTATCAGGATCAATAACGGTGTACCCGGCGATCGAACCGAAAACTAACCTTCCATCATGATGTTTGTAGGAAGACCAGCGATTCCCTTCATTATTGACGAGTCCAT
This sequence comes from Bacteroidia bacterium, assembly GCA_030426765.1. Taxonomy (GTDB): domain Bacteria; phylum Bacteroidota; class Bacteroidia; order Chitinophagales; family Saprospiraceae; genus Opimibacter. Next base: position 4,812 of record JAUHXV010000100.1, read on the forward strand.
CTTCTTCATAGAACCGGGCAATCACTTCACGATCCGGACTCAAAACGCTGACGCCGGAAAATGTGTTGACCCAGATATTATCCGATTCGTCCTGAAGTAATCCCGCTACCGTATTATGCGAAAGCCCCTGATCTACATGGATGGATTTACTTTTTCCGGTTTCCGGATCCCAGAAAAGGACACCGGAAGATTCTGTGCCGAGCACCAATTGCTCATCGGATATCATGATCATAGAAAGCACCCTGTACTCATCAGATCCCAGATCAATATGGTCAAGACTGCTGCTTTTTGTGTCTATTTTCCACAAGCCACGACTTGACGCCAGCCAAAAAACATCCTTCGACGGCACTATGGCATTGATCGTTCCAATCTGAAATTCACTGAGTCCGTCAAACAAGGTATCCGTTTTCAGTTCGCCATGATGTGTACAATAGATAAAGTGACCTTTATCAATAATGATAATCCCGTCTTCGTGTTTAACAAAGTTATCCGGAAAACCTCCGATCGTATATTTGTAGGTCTTATTTAACACCGGGTCAAATAGCTTCAACGTATCCATTTGACCTGCCCAAAGCCTTCCCATCCGATCATTGATAAGTGTAGTAGGTCTGAGATTTTTACCCGACGTGAACTCTTCTAATCGCTGAGGCAACCTTGAAGTGACTTGTGTCAGATCATTTGTAATCAACTGTACATTACCTTCCGGTGAACAGATCAAAGTAGCAGCGTCGAGGGCTGCGATATTGCGCCCGGCACTAGAAGGCAGCTTTGTTATGCCAAAGTCATGGGCTATCTCGACAATAGTTATTCGACCTCCACATTTAAATAGTTTCTGCTTGAAATCCACTCCCATCAAACGCCCCCACCTGGACTCGGGCAAGCCCTCCTCTACCTCTGTGAAATCCCAAATTTCATTGCGGTCATCAATGAGCAGCGTTTTGGGCCTTCCTTTAGGATCAACACAATACACAATGATATTGCCGCTTTCGTCGGCAAACGCCAAATTGCGCAGGACAAAGTTGTCCGTCAATTGCATGAGATGCCAACCTTGAGGAAGTATGTTGATTTTATATGCCGTATCGGCTTCGATACGATAAATCGCCGATTCCTGCTGTCTGACTAAATGTAGGTAGCCTTGCCATTCAAGTAAATAATCGCCGGGATGCGCCTTTGCTATATTGAGCTTCCGGGTCTTCAACTGGTTGGTCTTCGGGTTAAAGTAATGCAAATCACCCAAAAGATCTATGGTAACGATTTGGCCCTCAAACACTTTTGCCTCTCTCGAGATACTTGTCAATCTGTACGGTACATGAAAATATTTTGCCGGTATTTGGTCTATCAACTGAAGGCTGTCATTGACCCGTTCGAATACCATCAATTGACCAGGAGCCGCGCCTATTGCAAATATCCTTTTCTCGATTGCCATGGTGTTGAAAAGGTAACCGGAATCAATTTTCGCAAAACTTTTATGCACCTGGCCTGACCTGTAATTATAAAACCAAATTGACTTGCCAAGCAATTCGGTTCCAAAGAGAATAGAATCACCAATTGCCCCTGACAGATTGATACTTGTGCCTGGAGCGTACTCAAGATCGTGTACTATAGCTTCAAACCCATCGAATTGAAATAAATGCAACTCCCGGTTACGCTGCGCCTCATTACAAGGGGTCAGCCACAGTCGTCCGGTCTCATCCGTCAGGATATCCTGAAAGCAATCGGTAGCGAAACCATCATCAATGGTCAGTGTGCGGGTCGCCCGCGTCTGCATTGTCGAGAACTGCCCTATCACCTGTTGAGCTTGCAGGTGAATATGAAATACGAGCACAACCACTACAAGCCCTTGCAACTTTCGGTTTATAACGAATCGGTGCATAGAATAAAAATAAAGAATAACTTACATAATGTATCAAGGTCGCGGACTACGGGGCATACGGTACAGCAGAAAGAGGATACATTCGGCGAGAGTTAATACGTGAGATTTTACGTTTTCTAAATTCAGTATTGGTGAGAATTTATTTGTCAAAGCATTACCGCACTCGAAAACTTATAGCGATAGCAGCTACTTTGGCATTATGCGCTCCCTTAATTATTTGGTCTATCTACGGAATTGGCGTGTATGGCATTGCTTTGTTTATTTTAATTCCATTGCTTGTGGGTGTAAGCTCCACAGTAATTCTGGGCTATAAAATGGAGGTTCCGTATAAGCAAGCAAAACAAGTCGCTTTTCTAACCTTAACAATATTGTTTTTGGGGTTGATGGCGTTTGCTATTGAAGGGCTCATCTGTATAGTAATGGCATCACCGTTTGCCCTTTTTCTAACATGGATGGGAGCCGCTATAGGACACACCATTACAGAATCCGCACCAAACCAATCGATCCCATCCATTATCATATTCACCTTACTTGTTCCTTTGGTAGCCTTCACAGAAGACAAGATTGATCCATCCATTCAACCTATCACCACCAGCATTGAAATCAACGCTTCACCTGAAACCGTTTGGAAAAACGTAATTGTTTTCCCGGAACTGGAACCGCCTTCAGAATTTATATTTAAAGCAGGTATTTCCTACCCTGTTTCAGCCAGGATTGAAGGCACAGGAGTAGGTGCGATTCGATACTGCCAATTTAATACGGGCGATTTTATAGAGCCCATTACAGCATGGGAGGAAAATAAATTGTTGGCTTTTAATGTAAAATCACAACCGATTCCATTAAAGGAAATTAGTTTTTGGGATGTAAACTCACCTCATTTACACGATTACTTTGTCTCCACTAAAGGAGAATTTAAAATCATTGAACAAGGGAATGGGAAGGTCCTTTTAAAAGGAACCACATGGTATTATCAAAATATACAGCCAAATTTCTATTGGAACCTTTGGTCTGATATGATCATTCACAAAATCCATACGCGCGTGTTACATCATATAAAAGCTGTATCCGAGATCGAAACCCTCCATACCCATCACCAGCCAAGGACCAGAGATTGAAGACTGGAGAAATATCCAGATTTCAGCTATCATACAGCTAACCTCCCAATCATCCCTAATCCCCCTGCGCAGTAAGGCAGCGAATGCACACAAATCCGCATCTCACAGATAGAAAATCAATCCAAAACACCGACGATGAAAACCCGATTTTTCCTATTTCTGACTTGTATTCACCTTTGTCTAACCGGTACGATCCAGGCACAATCTTTTTGCGGCACGGAGGATAGCATTGATCCGGCGATTGAAAAAGAATACCTGGCTTATAAAAACAGTCTCAAGGCGGAAGTCAATTTTTCAAGAGGAGAAATTCAGATCCCGGTTCAAATTCACATGATCAGGCCCTCCGATGGCATAAGCGACTTTGATACCACCTACACAGATAGCATCCTCTATCGACTGAATACCGGATTTAGTGAAACTCCGTTTGTGTACTATCAATGCGGGGAAGTGGATTACATCAATGATGATGACTACGCGACATTTTGTTATCCCGCCTCCCTTTGTGGGGATGTGGATTATGACGCTTTCTTCGCCTTTCACAATGCCGATGATGCCATCAACATCTATTTGACCACCGGATTTTTTGGCATTAACGCCTCCGCGTTTGGCTACTTTCCCTGGAGCGACAATCACGCTTACGTCCTTTCGTGGAGAAACCTGGGCTCGCATGTCCATGAGATGGGGCATGTCATGGGACTGCTCCATACCCATACCTCCGGAGAACTCGTGGATGGTTCTAACTGCCTGACAGCAGGAGATCTTTGCTGCGATACACCGGCAGAACCCTCTCTGGCAGGAGGAAATGTCAATATAGAATGTGAGTATGTGGGAAATGCGACGGATGCCAACGGCGACCTGTATCAACCCAATGTAGGCAACCACATGTCGTACGCACCCAAGGCGTGCAGAACATTTTTCACGCAGGACCAGGCAGGAAGAATGGTTTACTTCTACAACCGGTATTTCAAACACTTTCTATGCGACCCGGATTTTGAATATACCGATGTATCCTTCACGGGCATCACCACATCACCGTATCCTGCAGTAGAGAACGAGCCCTACTCGATTCTGATCGACACGAAAAATGGCGGAAACACACCCGCCAGATCCTTCCACGTATATGCCAAAATCCACAATATTGATCTGGGACGTGAATACGTAACCTCACTTTTACCTACAAACCCCAGGATCGTTAGTTTCAAACATGCAGAAGAATTCCCTCATGAACCCGGTCGATACCTGGTATGCGTCAGCACCAGTGGCGATTCGCTGGAGCTGTACACCTATAATAATACATACTGTCAGGAAATCCTCATCCGACAGGAAGAAGGAATTCCCGACTTGAATATCAGCAACCTGTCACTGA
>JAUHXV010000101.1 GCA_030426765.1 Bacteroidia bacterium
ACCTGGATAAGTTCAGTCCCGAGATCGAAGCGTATGTCAAAGCAGCTCAATACAAACGCAAGTCATTTGAAGTCAACCTATATCCCGCCAGAGATGAATTGCCTGTCGCCAAAAAGCAACAAATCGGCGTGATGGGCAACACCGGTTCTTCGATGGGTGCTCACCTGCATTTTGAAATTCGGCACACGCAAGGACAAATACCGGTCAACCCACTCCATTTTGGTATCAGTCCGGGCGATCAGAAATTTCCTGTTCTCCAGGAACTTCTCGTGTACGAATACGATGATGCAGGAACACTGCTCCACACAAAAGAGATTATTCCAAAATGGAATGAACGCGGCGTCTATACATTGCACAAACCCCTGGCCATCTCTTCTTCGAAAATCGCATTCAGCCTGCGTACATATGACTCCCAGGATGGCTCCAGCAATCACAATGGTATCTACAGCCTGGAATGCAAAGTCGACAATGAACCTTCCTTTGCATTTGCGATGGATGAGATTTCCTTTCAAAAGACACGGTATCTCAACGCGCATATTGATTATGAAAGGAAAGTGTCTGAGGGCAGATACTACCACCGCTGTCATCCGCTGGAAGGCAATGAACTTCCCATTTATTTTACGGGCAAGGAAAGAGGATTTATTTATCTGAATTCAGATACCACACGCCATATAGAAATGAAAGTTTCCGATTTCAGAGGGAATGTTTCAAAACTATCTTTTGATGTTCAACGTGATTTAACTTCTGACAATCTGCTTCCTCCTGCACCGTCGTGCGATATTATTGCGATTCCGGATCAGATTAATATTGTATCAAAACCGGGCATTCAGGTTGTGTGGCCCAAATCATCATTTTATGAACGTACACCAGTCAATGTAACTGTCGCGCCAGGAAATGATGAGAAGACGTTTAGTCCCTATTTTGAGTTAGCTCCAACAGGGGCCGCAGTGCATCATTATTTCGACGTCAATATTGAGGGATTGTCTGTTCCTCAACACCTGTTAGACAAAGTATTCATCGCCCGTTGTGAAAAAGGGAGAGCATGTGTGAGCTGCGGGGGCAGCTGGATCGGTAATAATTTAACCGCACCTGTCAGACAAATGGGTACCTACACGATCATGGCAGATACCATCCCGCCGAAAATCGTTCCCATACATTTTGGAAGTACAATGACCGCGTGGAAGCGTATGGCATTCAGAATATCAGACAATTTTGATATCAAAGATCGTGGTCGTGATCTGTTGTATGAGGGTCTCGTCGACGGCGAGTGGATCTTGTTTTCACTCGACGGCAAAACCGGTTTACTGACCCATGAGTTTGATGGCCGAATTCCACCCGGCGATCATACGCTGGTATTGAAAGTCACGGATGATCGAGGCAATCAAACCATCCTTGAAAAATCATTTACTTTGTAGCAAAATAATTTCCCGCTGCAATGATTCACACATGGACCTCGAAATACAAACGAGGACAAAAAGCCCCCAGATTTAAAACAGTACTACACGACGGAAGCATATTGACTTCCGATGATCTGCTAGGCAAGAAATACATTTTGTTTTTCTACAACCACGACGGCACAGAAACCTGCACAAAGGAGGCCTGTAATATTCGCGATCATTACACCAAACTGAAAAGAAAAGGCTACAATGTATTCGGCGTAAGTGTAGACAGTCAGCGCAAACATCAGAATTTTATCTCTAAATATCAGCTTCCCTATCCACTCATCACGGACAAAGACAATGCATTGGCCAAACAGTTTGATATCTACGGGGAGAAAAAATTTATGGGACGTATCAGTGATGCCGTACACCGCACCACATTTGTGATGGATGAAAAAGGAAAGATTGAAGCCGTCATCCATCCGGTCAATTCAGGAGATCATGCGCAACAAATTCTCGACACCTTAAAAGCAAATTCGCAAGCGTAATGGCACCATCTTTTCATACTTTGATCGAGCCTGATGAGTTGATTCAGTTACAGCATGAAAGCACCGTGATTTTGGATTGTCGATTTGTACTCACCGACAAAGATGCAGGGCGACAAGCTTATCTGAAAAGTTATATTCCGACGGCATACTACCTCGATCTTGATCACGACCTTTCTTCACCGGTGCAAAAAGGCATCACAGGTCGTCATCCACTGCCCCACCCGGATATTTTGGAATCGACCTTGCGGGCAAGTGGCCTTTCTGCCGATCGCCAGGTGATCGTCTATGATCAGTCCAACGGAGCCTATGCTGCACGTGCCTGGTGGTTGCTCAACTGGTTGGGACACGATCGCGTAGCTGTGCTTAACGGTGGTTTCGATGCCTGGTGCCGAGCCGGATTGCCGACAGATAATCAATGGCCGGCACCGCAAAAAGGAACTTTCAGCGCACACTTGCAGGATGATCTTGTTGTCGACAGGGAATATGTCAACGTGCATAAGGAGGGTCTGGTGGACAGCCGGGCATTTGACCGATATACCGGAGCATACGAACCCCTTGATCCGGTGGCCGGACATATTGATGGTGCAGTTTGCCTCCCATTTATGGAAAATACGGAAGCTGATGGAACATGGAAATTAAAAGACACATTGGCAGAACGATTTTCTGAAGCAAATCTCACAGCAATTGAGAATCCTGTATTCTACTGTGGATCAGGTGTAACGGCCTGCCATAATATCCTTGCCTACAAAATTGCCACCGGAAAAACCGCGCGCCTGTATGCGGGGAGTTGGAGTGAGTGGATAAATTATTATCCCGCTGCCACCGGACCTTAAAAATCCCTGACGGCAATGACTATTTTTATATTTTTGAACCTTCCGGCAGTCATAATCCTTCCGGACACGACCTGAAGAATGAAGAATAGTTACTTTGACCTCATCCAGCAGACGTATGACTTCCCGCAAAGTGGATTCGATCTGCACAATGGTGAGTTGAGTTTCCATGGTATTTCCCTCAAATACCTGATCGATAAATACGGTACTCCGTTTAAACTAACCTACCTTCCGAAAATCGGCGATCAGATCAAACGGGCGAAAAACTGGTTTAACCGATCCATCAAAAGCAATCAATACAAAGGAAAATACCGCTACTGTTATTGTACAAAGTGCTGTCACTTCAGTCATGTCATTAAAAAGGCGCTGGAGTACGATGTCGACCTGGAGACTTCCTCGTCGTTTGACATCGATCTCATTTTCAGCCTTTACGAAAGCGGCTACATCGACAAGACCATCAACCTGGTACACAATGGGTATAAAACCGAACGTTACCTCGATGGTATCGCCCGACTCTATAAAGCCGGTTTTAAAAAATCAGTCCCCGTTCTCGATAATACAGCGGAACTGGATGCACTTTTGCAACGCATCGACGGACCACTTAATGTAGGTATCCGCGTTGCCATCGAGCAGGAACCGCAGTCTTCCTATTATACCTCGCGTTTAGGTATTCGACCGACAGAGGTTCTTAATTATTATAAGGAGAAAATCGAACCTAACAAAAATGTCAAGGTGACCATGCTCCACCTTTTTGTGGACACCGGAATCCGCGACACCTTATATTACTGGGGAGAATTTAAAAAAGCGCTTCAGATTTTTGGCGCACTTAAAAAAATCTGTCCTTCCCTCAAAACCATCAATATCGGCGGTGGATTTCCGACGAGCAACAGCCTGTCGTTTGAATACGATTACAAATACATGGTGGATGAGATCATCACCAATATCAAGGCCACCTGCGACGAAATGAATATTGAGCACCCGGATATCTATACTGAGTTTGGAAAATATACGGTTGGTGAAAGTGGTGCTACTATTTTTACCGTGCTGGAACAAAAGCAACAAAATGATTCGGAGCTCTGGTATCTCATCGATAACAGCTTGATGAATACCATTCCTGATTCGTGGGGGTTGAATGAGCGCTTCATCCTTCTTCCGGTCAACAAATGGAATAATGAATTTGCCAGAGTCCACATCGGTGGTATTAGTTGTGATCATTCCGACTATTACAATTTTGAAGACCTCAACCAACAGCTCATATTACCGACTATTGAGAAAGACAGCAAAGAGCCGTTGTACATTGGGTTCTTCCACACCGGTGCTTACCAGGATGCCATTAGCGGGTATGGTGGAATCAAACACTGCCTGATTCCATCGCCTAAACATATCATCGTGGATCGCGATGAACGAGGCAATTTTGTGGATACGCTTTGGCGCCCGGAACAACGTCCGGATGAAATGCTGAAGATCCTCGGATATGAGACCCTGGAAGCAGCCACTATCGGTAAAGGGAGTCCAAAGAAGTGAGCCTCTTATCTTAGATCAACATTTTAATTTTTACAAAAGATATATTTCGCATGAGTGCTAAGCCGATCACAGATTTTATTCTCCACCATTACAGACACTTTAATGCTGCCTCGCTCGTAGATGCCGCAAAAGGCTATGTCGATCAACTCAACCAGGGAAATAAGATGATGATCACATTAGCCGGAGCGATGAGTACAGCCGAGCTCGGCCTCTCCCTTGCAGAGATGATACGTCAGGGAAAAGTGGACATCATCACCTGCACAGGAGCCAACCTCGAAGAAGACATCTTTAATCTTGTTGCCCACGATTACTACAAGCGGATTCCCGGATATCGCGACCTGAGTCCTGCTGACGAACAAGTACTCCTCGAACAACACTTTAATCGCGTAACGGACACTTGTATTCCTGAAGAAGAAGCTATGCGCCGCATCGAGCGTCAACTGATGGATGTCTGGGCGAAAGCAGAAAAAGCCGGTGAGCGATATTTTCCGCACGAATATATTTACCAACTGATCCGCAATGGTTCGCTGGAAGAATACTTCCAAATCGATCCTAAAGACTCGTGGCTGATTGCCGCTTGTGAACGCAATCTTCCGATCATTGTCCCGGGTTGGGAAGACAGTACTTCCGGCAATATGTTTGCCGCCCACTGCATGGAAGGCTTGTACAAACCACAGATTGTCAAATCAGGTATCGAATACATGATCTTTCTCGCGGAATGGTACAAAACCAATAGCGGAGATAATGGTGTCGGATTCTTCCAGATCGGTGGAGGCATTGCAGGTGACTTTCCTATCTGCGTGGTGCCGATGATGCATCAGGATCTCCAGCTCGACGGCATCCCGTGCTGGTCGTATTTCTGTCAGATCAGTGATTCGACCACAAGCTATGGCTCCTATTCCGGTGCCGTCCCCAATGAAAAAATCACCTGGGGCAAACTCACTATCGATACACCAAAGTTTATCATCGAGTCGGATGCAACGATTGTTGCTCCGCTGATTTTTGCCTATATACTTGGGTGGTAAAGAAGGGGTGAGCTGTGAGGGGTGAGCTGTGAGGGGTGAGTAGTGAGTAATTAACATTGAGCAAATTGTTTCCTTTTGGAAGTATCAAGCTGCGCCTCTGCGTCTCTGCGCGAAATGATTTTTTTTGTCAAAGAATAAGTGAAATTACAGATCGCGCTTCAGCGCAGGACCATCTTCTTATATCTTTTATTAAAAAATTGATCCTTGCGTTTAAATGAAAAGTGAAAAATAAAGTATTTCGATTTATGCTCTACGCCTTGTTGTTTCTTTTTGCGTCAATAAGAATCTCGCGCAGAGACGCAGAGACGCAGTAACTAGTCTTCGTTTCTCGTCTGCCTTTAACCAAGAAATCGATCGATGCTCTTCGCCCTCTGCTTTTAATCGCCATAGCTTTAGCGAAGGAGATCCATGCCCCTTGCCCCATGCCCCATGCTTAAAGAAGTTCGCAGAAGTTCCTGATCATTCGCTTCCCCTCCGGGGTGAGAATAGATTCCGGATGAAACTGTACGCCGTACGTTGGGTGATTGCGGTGGCGACAGGCCATGATGGTGCCATTTTCGTCCCGGGCGGTGATCACTAAGTCATTCGGTAAAGTGTCAGAGTCGCAAACCCAGCTGTGGTATCTGCCGGCATCGAACGGTGAGTTTATATTTTTTAAGATCGGATCTTCAGCATCAGTGATGGATACTTTTGACGTGACGCCATGTTGGACCGTAGAAAGGTTAAATAGCGATCCGCCAAAAACTTCATAGATGGCCTGGAGTCCGAGGCAGACCCCGAGGATGGGAAGTTGACCTGAGTATTTTCGGATCACGTCTTTAATCATTCCGGCTTGTTCGGGCAGTCCCGGTCCGGGGGAGATGACGAGTCCGTTGTATTCAATCAGTTCTTCGAGACAAAAGGCGTCATTTTTCAGGATCGTGAGGGATACACCGTCCTGTTCCTTCAGGTATTGGGCCAGGATATGGGTAAAAGAGTCGTAATTGTCGATCAGGGCAATCTTCATGCAAATTCATTTTCCGGTAGAATTCGTAGTAACCACTTGTGAGTGAGGGATATAAGGGGATTCTACGTCTCCATCCGGCCCACAAAAATGCGGAAAAAGGCAGGGAAAATTCGCATCAGGTGGTTGATTTTGCAGATATAAATATTGTATATTTGCCGTCCGATTCAATGATGCGGAAGTAGCTCAGTTGGTAGAGCACGACCTTGCCAAGGTCGGGGTCGCGAGTTCGAGTCTCGTTTTCCGCTCCACAAAAGCTCTGAAGAAATTCAGGGCTTTTTTCTTGACTGCCATATCCTACCCTGCAACATCCATGGCATTTAAAATAGATTCCCGCTGATCGCGCAGATTTTCGCGGATGGCACGAGCTTACACACTCCGCGCAGATTTGCGTATCCCGATGTGTCGGGAGCGGGAGACAAATTTCATTTTCGGAAAAGTACTTTATGAAAAGGGTTGAATGCTAAACTTAGCGCGCCACAGACTTTGGAGAGGAATGTGAGGAAGGAAAAAAAAGAGCCTGCGCAAATCCCGTACGCAATAACCACCATTGTTCTGAAAGGTCGAAAACCCCTAATGTTCCTAACAGAGATGCCATTCGTAGATTGGGTATTTGGGGTCGCAGACTCTATATCTTACAACCCACAGTATGTTTGGCGGTCTCTGTAGAAGTTCTCTTTCGGAGCGGTACCCGGAGCCGGAATCGAACCGGCACGATCATTACTGATCACAGGATTTTAAGTCCTGCGTGTCTACCAGTTTCACCACCCGGGCAGCATCACGAAAATAATAATCTTCAGTATTTAAACAAACGGTTAAATACCGGATTGGGATGATAATTTGTAAAAAAATGAAAAAAGCCCCACGAGAGGCTCAATTCGAAAACGCAAAGCCCGCTGATTAAAGCGCAGCCTGCTTCTTGTTCTTATATACCGCTTTCAGGACTTCATGCCTGCGGGTCACAGAAGGCTTGACAAACTCCTTACGACGACGTAACTCCTGGATCTGTCTTACATTCTGCACTTTACGCTTGTAGCGTTTCAAAGCGCGGTCAATGGATTCGGTTTCTTTAACTTCAATAATCAGCATGCGGTATTCAATAATTTTTAGCGGGGCAAAGGTAAGATTATCCTGTGATATTTCAAAGTAATTGCCGGAATACCCGTTATTTACCCCTTGAAATGCATAATATACACAGAATCAGCCCAATATCTACCTCGAAACGATCTTAATCAGATCCCCTTTCTGCACCTGATCCGTCGGATCCATCCCATTGACGATCGCCAGCTCCCGATGCCGGTCCGTAGGAATCGAATGCGCCAGCAACGCCTGCCCCAGCGTTCCCGCATTTTGCACCGTCACGACCCGAATACGCTCCGGCTGCACATTGATCTTAGACGGATCTGTCAACTGACGAAATCCATACATCGTCTTGTCAAAATGCAACTTCTGCGCAGAAAAGTCCGCCGGAAGCGAAAGGCCATGGAACACATAGATCAACTGCCCGTACTGAATAAACATACTCTGGAAATCCACTACCGAACGCTGCCCCGTGGAAGGATCATCCGTGATCTGCTGCGCACGCATCTCAATTGCATCCAATCCATTGACCCGAACCTGCTTAGAAGACGATACCGTCAGTTTCAACTGCGTCGCCGTATTCGTCGCCGCCGTCTGAAGGGAAGTTCCTTCGGCCAACATCAACACCATCAGTGCTTTGCCATCTTTGGGCGCCATCTGCACCTGCGAAGGCGTATTCAGGAGATCCCAACCTGGAGGAACCGGATATAAAAACTTCAACTCCGGATGATAAAAGGTATTTCCATCCACATACCCCTGGCGCGGATCGTCACCATAGACAATCCCATCAATCATATCCAGAAACGACTGTCGGTTGATTTTATACGCGTCCATCGGGACCTTTTGCTGCCATTCCGCAGCCAGCGTCTCCACATGCTCATAGCGATCCAGCGGATCAGGATGCGTCGATAGAAAAGTGGGTATCTGCCCATCACCTGAACCACTTAGCGCTTTCAAGGTCTTAAAGAAATCCGCCATCTCATGCGCATCATACCCTACCCGCGTGGAATATTCCACACCCAGTTCGTCTGACTGACTCTCATTGTTGCGACTGTATTTCAAAAACATAAGTTGCATCGCCGTTTGGGCTTCATTGGCTACCGACCGGAATTCAGGAGAAACGATAATGCCACCAATCAGAAACACCTGTGCCAGCGTACTCTTGGTATACTGATCCACTGAGTGCTTGGCGGTGATATGTCCGATCTCATGGCCCAGTACGCCGGCAAATTCTGCTTCATTATTAAAATGCGCCATAATACCGCGCGTGAAATACACATACCCTCCCGGCACAGCAAAGGCATTCACGACCGGTGAATCCAGAATGCGGAACTGATATTTGAGATGCGGACGATGCGATATGGCCGCCATTTCCTGTCCGCGGGAATCGATAAACTGCTGGATCTTATCGTCCTGGTACAAGCCAAAC
>JAUHXV010000018.1 GCA_030426765.1 Bacteroidia bacterium
TGAAGGATCATCCGGAGATGAAAGTCACCGCCTTTGATGAGGACGCCTTTATCACCGCGATCAATCTGATGATTCCGGAGGAAAAAATCCTGAAAGACTTTGCAGGATCGCGCAGTGTCATGTCCGCTTCCTCCTGCGGCCTTTGCGGCAAGACCTCCTTCGATGATGAAACCCCGGTTTTCCTCAAAAATGAGACGATCATCGATCCGGGGGTAATTGGCGCAATGTTTGATCAGATGAGCGAGAAGCAAAAGTCATTCAAACTCTCCGGAGGTACACATGCCGCGGGGGCATTTACAGCAGAAGGCAAAATGCTGAGTATCCGGGAAGACATCGGAAGGCATAATGCCGTCGATAAAGTGATCGGCGATCTCATCTATACAGGCCGGCTGGAAGAAGCTCAATGCCTGACCGTCAGCGGCCGGATTTCTTTTGAAATCGTCAGCAAAGCGATTTCAGCAGGTATCCCGTATCTTGCTTCTGTATCGGCGCCATCCACCCTGGCCGTCAACATGGCACAGGAATCGGGGATGACGCTGATGGCGTTTTGCCGCAACCATAAATTAACCGTGTATTCAAATGCCGGGAATGTGCATACGAACGAACTCGTGGAAATTCCGGTAAATAAATAACAAGATGTCAAAGAATTTAAGCGAACTATCAGGCAGGAAAGGATTGAGAGAAAATCTCTTTGAAGAACTCGGTATCTCCGCGAAAGCCACCGGCACGCCGGACCAGGCCACCATGGAAAAGCTGAGTGAGGAATTTCTGATAGGCCATGCCAACGTCTACGGAGCAGTCACCTTTTACGATTTTCTGAAGCCGGAGAACAAAGGCAAGAAAGCTTATGTATGCAACGGAAGCGCCTGCATGACCGCAGGCACACAGGATGCCGTGCGCGAAAAACTCTCAGGCGCCTACCGCCCGGAAGAAATCGGCGAAATGTGCTGCCTCGGACGCTGCCACGAAAACAGCTCCTTTCATATCGGGGGACTGAATTACTCAGGGAGTGATATCGACCAACTCGATACCATCAAAGCAGGCAAAGGCAAGACCAAAGAAACCTACAATGTCGGAAGCATCGGCACGCCCATACTCACGAGTGATTATGGTTCGCCGGACAACTACTACGACATCTTCCGCGCATGCCTGCATCGATCTGCGGATGAATTGCTGAGCGAATTATCCGACTCAGGTGTGCGGGGCCGTGGCGGAGCAGGATTTTCAATGGCCTTCAAACTGGATTCCTGCCGAAACCAGAAAGACAAAACAAAGTTTATCGTCTGCAATGCCGACGAAGGGGATCCGGGGGCGTTTTCCGATCGCTATATCATGGAGCAGCGGCCGCATGCTCTCCTTATGGGGATGATGATCGCCGGGTATATCACCGGAGCTTCTGCCGGCGTCGTGTATATCCGTGGCGAATATCCGGAGTCCGTAGCCATCATCAATGATGCGGTTGAGTATCTGCGAAAAGAAAAACTGATCGGGAAAAATATTCTCGACTCAGGTTTTGATTTTGATTTTAAAGTCATCGAAGCACTGGGCGCTTACATCTGCGGTGAAGAAACCGCTCTGCTGTCCAGCATCGAAGGGCAACGCCCGGAGGTCCGCGTACGTCCTCCGTATCCCACACAAAAAGGATTGTTTAATAAACCGACAGTGGTCAACAACGTGGAAACACTCGCTAATCTTCCCTTTATCATGAAGAATAGCGGAAAAGCCTATGCCGCAATCGGTACAGAAAAATCAACCGGGACGAAACTCCTTTCACTGGATGGTTTTTTTAATAATCCGGGATTGTACGAGGTCGATATGGGGACTCCGCTGAAGGATGTGGTCGACAAACTCGGAGGCGGGTTCCGCAAACCGGTGAAAGCGATTCATATTGGCGGTCCGCTGGGTGGTTTAGTACCGGTCACGGAGATCGATAAACTCACAGTTGACTTCGATTCTTTTGCCAGAGAAGGTTTTCTTTTAGGACACGCTTCCGTTTTATGTATTCCGGAAGACTTTCCACTCGTTAAGTATTTAGAGCACCTTTTTGAATTTACTGCCCATGAAAGCTGTGGGAAGTGTTTCCCCTGTCGATTGGGTTCCACCCGCGGCGCGGAAATGCTGGCTAAAGCACAAAAGGAAGAATATAAAATTGACAAACAACTGATGGTGGATTTGCTGGAGACACTCGAGACCGGTTCGCTCTGCGCGCTGGGTGGCGGTGTGCCTCTGCCTATCAAAAACGCCATGCAATATTTTAAAGAAGAATTAGCACCATATTTTAATTCATAGAGATCATGTCACACATCGCTTATATAAATAATGCACCTTACCCCATCCAGGAAGGTGATACCATACTGGCCTTTGTTCGCAGAAACCTGGGGAAAGAATTAGTACCCACACTCTGTGACGCACCTAATCTCGAACCGTTTGGCTCCTGCCGCGTCTGCAGTGTAGATGTCGCGTTGAAGAAAAACGGGCCTTCCAAAGTGCAGGCCTCATGCCACACGCCGGTGATGGCCAACTCGTATATTTACACAGACAGCGAACGCATCACGCGATTGCGTAAGAATATCATCGAACTGGTGCTGACAGATCACCCGCTGGACTGCCTGACCTGCGAGGTCAATGACAATTGTGAGCTGCAAACCGTAGCGGCTAAAGTGGGAATCCGCGATGTGCGTTATCCGGAAGGAGCAAATCACCTGGATCGTCAAAAGGATAAGAGTCATCCCTATATGACTTCAGATATGTCGAAGTGCATCAATTGCTTTCGATGCGTAAGAGCGTGCGATGAAGTGCAGGGTGAATTTGTCTTAAGTATGGCGGGCAGAGGTTTCGACAGCCACATCGTCAAAGGTTTCAATCAAAGCTTTTTTGAATCCGAATGTGTGAGTTGCGGAGCTTGTGCTCAAGCCTGTCCGACATCCGCAATTTCCGATGTATTTGAATCTAAATCAGTGGTAAAGGATAAAACGGTCAGAACCGTTTGTACATACTGCGGTGTTGGATGCAACCTGGATGTATCGATTGCCAACAACCAGATCAAATCGATTCAGGCACCTTACGATGCCGAGGTTAACCAGGGTCATACCTGTCTCAAAGGTCGCTTTGCCTTTAAGTTTTATGATCACCCTGAGCGATTGCGGTCGCCTCAGATCAAACGCAATGGCGTGTTCGAAGATGTGACCTGGGATGAAGCGTATGATTATATCGCCGAAAAGCTCACGGAGTACAAAGAAAATTTTGGTGCAGACAGCATCGGTGGAATTTCTTCCTCACGCACGACCAATGAGGAAAACTATCTCATGCAGAAATTTATCCGTGCTGTGATCGGCACGAATAATATCGATGGATGTGCTCGCGTGTGTCACTCCCCAACTGCTCTTGGTATGCAGCGCACCTTCGGTACAGGAGCAGCCACCAACTCCATTGATGACCTCAAGGACACCAACTGTATTCTGGTCATCGGGGCGAATCCAACGGACGGCCATCCTGTTACCGGTGCAAAACTGAAGCAGTTTGCGATGAAGACCGATAACGTAACGATCGTTATTGACCCGCGGACCACTGAACTCGCTAAATATGCAGATCATCATATTCCATTGCGGCCGGGCACAAATGTGGCTGTGTTGAATATGATGATGTATTATATCATTGAAGCAGGTCTTGTTGATAAAACGTTTATCCAGGATAGAACTGAAGGATATGATGATTTTGTGAAACATATCCAACAGTTGGACATAGATGAAATGGAAAAAGTGTGTGGCGTCGATCGCGAGGTGATTCGTAAAGCAGCTATTGCTTACGCTTCGGCACCAAATGCGATGAGCTTTCATGGCCTGGGAGTAACCGAGCACTCACAGGGAACATTTACTGTGATGCAGATTGCAGATCTGGCTCTGCTCACCGGAAATATCGGTAGAAGAGGTGTGGGTGTTAATCCACTTCGCGGACAGAACAATGTGCAGGGAAGTGCGGACATGGGTGTACAGCCGCATCAGGGGGCCGGCTACCTGGATGTCACAAAGCCGGAAGTGCATAAAAAGTACGAAGAGTTTTACGGCGCTAAGTTGCCGCTTCATATCGGCTACAAGATTCCGGAGATGTTTGATGCTGCCTTGCAAGGCAAACTCAAAGCACTTTGGATCATCGGTGAGGACGTCGTCCAGACAGATCCGAATACACAGAAGGTGATTCGTGCACTTGAAGCTACTGACCTCGTTGTGGTCCAGGAACTGTTTATGACCGAGACAGCAAAATATGCGGATGTACTTCTTCCCGGCGCTTCTTTCCTCGAGAAGAGTGGAACATTTACTAACGGAGAGCGCAGGGTTCAACGCGTCAATCAGGTAGTGGATCCGATTCCGGGCACTAAACCGGATGGACAGATTATCGTTGATATGATGAACCGGATGGGCTACAAACAACCGGACTATACACCGGATGGAATGTTGGAAGAAATCTCTCAGATTGTCCCATTTTTCGCCGGCATCAAATGGGAAGAATTAGGGCAAAATGGAAAGCAATGGCCGGTGACACCGGACGGAAAGGATACAAAGATCCTGCATACTGAGACCTTCAAACGAGGGCTCGGATATTTTGAGTTTAATGCGTTCCGTGAAACAGAAGAGCTGGTCAAGCATGGAAAAGACTATCCGTATATTCTGACCACCAATCGCGAACTGGAACACTATAATTGTGGTGCCATGACCCGGCGAACAGGCAATGTCAAAATTCTGACTGAAGACTCCCTGATGGTCAACCCGATCGATGCGAAAAACAACGGCATCGCGGATGGCGATATGGTGTGCGTCGAATCACCTCGCGGTAAAGTCGATATCAAAGCACATGTCACGGAAGATGTCCGACCGGGCGTACTTAGCACAACCTTCCACTTCCCCGAAATCATGGTCAATAACCTGACATCAGATACCCATGACTCTGAAGCGATGTGCCCCGAGTACAAAGTGGTCTCCGTTCGCATCCGCAAAAGCAAAGGAAAGTACAAAGCCGGAAACGGAGTGCCCGCCTGAGTGATGGAGTGATTGGGTGATGATCTCCTACGCTGAAGCTTCGGCGACTAGGAGGCAGAAGGGCAGAAAGGCAGAAGGGCAGAAATGAAACTTTTTGTTGGAAGTCGCTGGATTGACTTATCTGGTCGCGCTTCAGCGCATGACCATCCTGGCAGAAATTATTTTATTTTTTTAAAAATTGCCCCGAGCTTTAGCTCGCGGGAATTGTGTAAGCAATCCCATTCAAACTCCGTGAAACAACAATCAAATTAAAGCTATGAGAAGCATCTCAATTACAGTTTTCATCACAACCTTTAGTATTCTGCTACTATCATCATGCTCCAAAAATGAAGCTTCTCCGGCTCAGGAAAAATTATTCTGTACGCTTGTCCAGGAAGAGGAATTTGATCAGACCGGGGTGGTTATAAATAATTATTTGGAAAGTACTAACCCAAATCCCGACCTGGAAGATCTGGTAAGTTGGTTGAATAGCATGCAATGTGTGAGCAGTGCCACGATCATTTGCGATTCCTGTATTGAAACCTTTCCCCCACAGAGTGAACTCGAAGTTGAGTTTAAGGTAAATGGAAAGCGTGTGACAAAGGTCATGGATATTCTCATGGATGATCCTCTTCGGTTTCTCCGTTATCACTAAATTTACCGCATATTACTTACCACTCACCACTCACCACTGACTACTCACCACTGACTACTCACCACTGACAAATGAAAAACACCGCATTTTCCATCACGACTCACCGAACAGCCATAGCGCAAGCGACAGTGACCGTTTCCGGAATGGAAACCATTGACGCTATTCAGGATAAAGTTGATGGAAAAGGAAATCTGTTTGAAGTAAGCAGATTCGCCGGGATGTTGGCGGTCAAGCGAACAGGTGATATTCTGCCTGACGCACATACAATTCCGATTGATTTTTGTGAAGTCAGACATACGATCGATGGCCTGAATATTATCATTGAAGTGGAAGTGCAGGCACTGAGTCGAGTGGGGATATCCACTGACGCGATGCACGGGGCTTCTATTGCAGCTCTGGCTGTTTATGATGGACTGAAACCGGTGGATAAGGAAGTAGAAATCAGCGGCATCAAATTGATTAAAAACAGAGGGGGTGCCGAACAATACAGAGATCATCTCGATCGGGAGATTAAAACCGCAGTGGTGGTGTGTTCGGACAGCATCTCCTCCGGCACTAAAAAAGATGAGGCAGGAAAAGCCATCATGGAGGGCCTCGCCAGGCATACCGTCGAAGTCAATGATTATAGTATCATTCGAGATGAAATAGACGCCATCCGGGAAAAAGTCATCGCACTGCACGACGATAAGTATGATATGGTGATCCTGTGTGGGGGTACCGGATTATCTCCTCGCGATGTGACACCGGAAGCGGTGCTTCCTTTGCTCGACAAAGAGATTCCGGGTATTGCAGAGGCAGCACGGAGTTTCGGCCAGCAACACATGCCGTATGCGATGTTGTCACGAAGTGTGGCAGGGCTTAAAGGAAATACCTTGATCCTGACACTACCCGGATCTACGCGCGGGGCGGAAGAAACGATGGATGCGCTTTTCCCGTTTGTGCTGCACATTTTTAAAGTGGCCCTGGGCAGGCGGCACGGCGAGTAATACTATTCCTTTCGTTTTCCAAACCCAAATCCGGCCTGTCCGATAAAAGTGGATGGCATCTCTTCATCTCCTTTATAACCCAGTTCAATATTCTTTCCGCTGTTGGGAAAATAAACTGTGCCGAACAAGTAGTCCCACAGGCTCAGCGAGATTCCATAATTGATGCCGTATCCAAAGCGCGCGGGAAACTCCTTGGCATGATGCCAGGTGTGCATTTGTGGGTTGTTAAAAATATACTTGAGATAGCCTAGTGGAATTCTGATATTGGAGTGATTGAAATGCCCGATACTGAGCGCAATAATATGCACGATGAAGAATTCCTGAATCCCAAAACCAATCATCCCCAGCGGAATATATTCGAGCGCGCGGTAGACTACATTTTCCATCCAGTGATAGCGCAGGTGCGTGGCAAACCCAAGCTGCTTGGCGGAATGGTGTACTTTATGAAATTGCCAGAGAAACGGTACGCGGTGCAGCAACCGGTGTATGTTCCACTGGATAAAATCACGGATGATAAACATCGCCAGCAGCTGTCCCCAAACCGGCCATGATCCGATCTCAATAGCCACCAGATTTGTAATGCCAAATGCCGAGGAGAGGAAATTATTAAACGCTTCCACAAAGACATTGGAGACAGCATTATACCCGATGAGCGAGAAGAGAAAGAAATTGAAAAACATGTAGAAGACGTCGAGCCAGAAATCTGACTTCAGGGCGCCCTGGTCTTTGCGCCACGGCTTCAGATATTCCACCAGAAAGAAGAACAGCGAAACAGCGATCAACCAATAAAAGTAGTTGGTCAACGACGGATGCGTAATCTCATACCAGAGGTAATTAGCATACCCGGTATACCCGTTGACGAAGGTGTTCCAATATCCCTGAAGGTCCATGCACAGGCTTTTTTCTCCTGCAGTAAAGGTAATTTGAAAGAAAAGATTTACTGTGTCTCAAAAGGTACATATCCTACTAAGAATGAGAGCATTAAGTAGAGTTTGTAGTACACTCAACAGGGAAATTTGGTTAAAAATATTTTACAAAAAGTAAAAAATACTTGTCGCAATGTAAAACAAACCATACATTTGTGCCGTTAATCAAACCAAACTATTCATTCATCAATCTTTGACGTTATGAACAACAAACTCTTGTTACCCCACCGCTTTAAGACAATTGGGTGGGTCATTTTGATTCCAATGACGATCCTTGGAATCTTTGCCACTGCCTCCGGGTATGAGCTGGATTGGCTCAATATGAAGGTATTTGCCCTTTTTAATGATGACCTCTTTTTTGGAAGTGAAGACACTTCCGGAAGTTTCCGGTTCATCAAAACCAACGTTACACTGACCCTGATTGGCGCGCTCTTTATCGTCGGCGGCATGATGGTTGGATTCTCCCGCGAGAAGCAGGAGGATGAGTTTATCGCCAACCTAAGGCTTTCCTCTTTGCTTTGGTCGGTCTGGGTGAGTTATGTCCTTCTTTTCCTGGCATTCATCTTTGTCTACGGTATGTCATTCTTTAGTGTGATGGTATACAACATGTTTACGGTACTGATCATCTTCATCATCCGCTTCAACTACATCCTGTGGCGAGGCACAAAATCTATGGCTGATGACAAATAAGATAAAAATCGAGCGCGCCATCCACAACCTGACACAGGAAGAACTGGCTAAACGCATTTCAGTCAGCCGGCAAACCATCAATGCGATGGAGGCCAACAAGTATGTGCCTTCGACAGTGCTGGCCCTGAAGATCGCCAGAGAATTTTCAAAACCTGTGGAAGAGATTTTTATGCTGGATGAAAATGATTAGGTACAGCATTTCAGGATGAAAAAAACGAATGACAAATGTCTGCCAGGACATTTTGATCAACGGCTTCAAGCGGATGTTTGAAGCCTTCGATCGTTTGCACATGACCATTCGGTAACTGCCTGGCAGTTTGTTCTGATTCCTCAATCGAAACCATATGATCGTTAGTCCCGATGCAGATCAGAGAGGTGTGCTGAATATTTCCAAATTGCGCTGCGGTCATTGCCTCCCCATTCCCCAGTCCCGTCATCATCCCGGCCGTTTGTCGCATAATCTCTTTCCAGTCTGAAGGCGCATGCCGATCTGCGAGTGACTCAGCAAACGCAGGAATCTTTTGTTCGATGATATCCGGATTCATCATCCGCACCTCCTTTTCAGCCGATTCGGGCGTCCAGTTAAACTTCGTGCCCAGTGTCATGATCTTTTCCAACCTTTCAGGATAATCATGCGCCAGTTTTAAAGCTACATAGCCCCCCATACTATACCCAAATACAGACGCCTGGTGTATATGGTTTGCATCCAGATAGTCGAGTGTGTTTTGAACAAACAGGTCAATGGAAAACGAAGATTTCACGGGGAAACCACCATGACCATCAAAATTGAATACATGGACAGAATATACGTCAGCGAGTTTCGCTTTCAGAAAATCAAACTGTCGTGCACTTCCTAAAGCACCATGGAGAAGTATTAACTCTTTTTTTCCTGCCGGATCACGCATGCGAACATCCACTTTTTGATTGGGTTACTATTAATCCTTGAGATCAACAGGCAAGTCGCCTTTTGCAGCTTTTGAAATATGCAGGACACGCTGAGGAAAAGGAATCGTAATGCCTTCTTTACGCAAGGCCTTAAAAATGGCTAAGCGAATCTCACTCTTAATACTTTCCACTCGGAATACTTCCGAACACCAGAACATCACGGTGATGATCACGCCGGAATCGGCAAATTCAGAAATACGTATAGACGGCTCAGGAAATCGTCCGACAGCCGGGTGTTCCAGAGTAACGGCTTTTAATAATTTCAAAACCTCGGGAATGTCTTCTTCATAACCAATACCGACAGATACATCAAACCGGGATATCGTTGGGTTGTACGTCCAGTTGACCACGTTACTTTGTGTAATAACTGAATTGGGCAGGATGATATACTTATCCTCACGCGTGACGACGGTGGTGGTGCGTAATTTGATCTCTTTGACACGACAGACAATGCCGTCGACTTCGATGACGTCATGAACTTTGATCGTCCCGTCAATCAGAATGATTATCCCCGAGATGAAATCATTAAACAGATGCTGGAGACCAAATCCGATACCTACCAATAAAGCCGCTGAGCCTACGAAGAAGCCTGAAAGGTTGAACCCCAATGCAAGGATTCCGAAAATGACCGCGAGAACAAAAATACCATACCTGCCGAGCTGATTCAGGGAGTACTTGGCTCCTTCATCATTCTTCTTATTCAGTTTGATCCACCTCGAGAGCAGGCGCAGGGAAATGAACGCCAGGATCGCAATGATGATGAGTCCAAGCAGGTTGTGCACCTCCAGGGTGAATTTTCCAAACTTCAGCAATTCATAATCCAGTATCTGACTCATTTACAGGGGTCTGTTCAATTGATCTGATCTGAAATGTATGAATTTTAAAGGATTTCTCACAGGAACATTGTTAATCAATGCCCACGAAATGAAGCTAAAAGGACACGTAATACAGCCTAAGCAGCCCAACAGGCTTTTTCAGCCTTCATCTACTATGAGTGCTTTGGTCAGATAGGTGAGTACCTGATCATCATCAATATCTTCCATTCGCCAAAAGTCTTTCGTATATACTTGCTTGCGATCCCCTTTTTCCAGATACCCTTCCTCATCTTCGATCAGGTATCCTTTGGAAAAGCCAAGGCGAACAAACGGATAGGTCTTGCTACCCCAGGGCACGGAAGGCGGCCAGATAAAACAAACACTGGCATTCCGTTTATAGAAAGGAACATTATACGACAGCTTTTCTCGCACATCCGGAATCGCCTGATGGATCAGCGATCGGAGTTTCAGCACCATCTCCAGTTCCTCCCCCGACAAGTAATCAAGAAAGTCTTCAATGGATTTGAAAGATACATCCTGCATTTTACGTCCTGATCGGAGTCCGGAAGTTGACTTCATGGTCATCGTGCGTATGGAATTAGGTAAAACAAGGTTATCAGTAAAACAGCTAAGGCGTCGACTCTATAATGTGTATGCCATATCCATCCGGATCTTTAATCATGATGGTCCTGGCACCATAGGGCATTTCTTCGATAACAGGCTGCTCTTCAATCCCTAGCTTGTATGCTGTGCTCACCTTATTCAGCCGTGCGATGAATGTGTCAATCGAAGAAACGACAAATCCCAGGTGGCCCGGGTTAAAGGTACGGGATGTGTCGCCCTCCATTTCGCCCAGGTGCAATTCTACATGCTCACCTATCTGTAGCCATTTGGCCCGGATACCAGGTCTCGGAGGAAAAGGGTAATGGATAGTGTCAAACTGAAAGAGCTGCTGATAGAACGCAACACTTGTATCCAGGTTTTCTACCACAAGGGCGGTATGGTTGTAAGCTGCAAACGGAACAGATGTTTTCGTCGCATCTTCAGTAGCCATCGGATAGTGATGGCAAGCCACAAGATAACTTGCAAAGAAAAGTATGATCAGAAGTCTGCCACTGCGAAGAAAGAAGAGAATATTATGCTTAAGATCGTTTCTTTTACTCCTTAGCGATGGGTTTAGCTTCATGATGTGTTTGGTTTTTTACGTTCAATCTAAGATACGCTATTCAGTTAAGGTTGTGGGATAAATTTATCTTTGCTGCCCTAATATCGAATGCATGGAAAGCACAACAGACAGCAATGGCAATACCCTCTCTGCAGGAGATTCCGTGATCATCACAAAGGATCTGAAAGTAAAGGGGTTTAAGAAAGGATTAAAACGCGGCACTGTGATCAAAAACATCCGCCTGACCGAGGACACCGAAGCTATAGAGGGAAAAGTGGAAGGCAGCATGCTGGTGATCAAAACCATGTACCTGAAAAAGAAATAGTACGGATCACCGCATGTCACGATCGTTTGGATAGCTTAGTAGATATCCAGAATTTTGTATTTCGTTTCATTAAACTGGAATGAATCACCGGCTTTAAGACCTCTCATTTGCGCATACAATGGTGCTTTTTCGGACATGCCAAAAATTTTCTTTCCCTCCACTTCTACCTGTTCACTGGACACCGCAATAAAAAAATCACGCTGATCGGTGAGCACTACGGCTCCTCGTTCCACATGATCGGATTGGTGATCGGGATCCATCGACTTTAAGATACTCATCTCGTTTTCCACAAAGGTGAGCTCCTGTTCCATTACGTGCATCACATCATCGACAGAGTTTGATCCTTCCGTCGACTGACTGGGCGAGTCGGGATGACTGGTAAACTCTGCTTTAGCATCCTCAATACGCTTCGTAAAATGGTCAATGAGCTTTTGCTGCTCTTCTATACATACGTTGAGTATGGCAGCTTTTGAAAGTTCTCTGTTCATTATTTTCGTGTTAATTGATAGTCTAAAAGATCAGGGATGTGATATGGTAGAAATAGGTTGCCGGAAGGCTTGGTAACAGAAATAAAACGATCATGCCCTCCTGAAAGTTTCAGGTCTTCCCTTAAAGTTAATGATTTTCTCTTTCTGTAAAGAATCTTGTTAAGTCAAAGATGAGCACTTACCCCGGCCCATGATGCTTCCATTCTTCCCATTACACTTTCTCGCAGATGGCGATCTGGTTTTTTTTACGGGCCCTCTGATTATGCACCCTTAAAAAGTTGCAAGGATCGGTGAATCGGCTCACAATGTCATGTAGGTCTTTGATTCAATTTCTTTTTCTAAGTGTATACTGTACGTCACCAAACTTTACCTCTTCACAGTTGTCAAACTGATCTCTGGATTTGCATTCCAGCGTAAGAATCTGCAGTTTGTTTTGTTTAAAACGGAAAGCAAAATCGGTCCATGTTTGATTTGAATTTTTCAGACGAATCTGATCCACATCGCGACCCATGTCAAAATAATCGATGATCGGATTGTAGGCTGTAAAATCATCCAGTCCTTTGACTTCACCGTTTGAAGTGAATTCAACAGTTCCACCCTCTTCGAGATCATAGGTGCCCTGAAACAAATGGTATTCAAGAATCTTGTAGGTGTTTTCTTCTTTGGTACAACGCGAACGCCTGAATGTCTGGCTGCCCACTTTGATTCGATCAGGCCCCAGCGTGTCTATGGAATTGAACTTCGGTCCGGGTTCGTTTGCGCCATTGGCGAGTATGGTCAAGGTATGTTCTGCGGAGGATGCCAGCGGGTACTGAACAGCCTCGTGATAATTGACGATCACGAGCATAGGGAGGTCAGGTGAGGCAGGAAAATCAAGCAAACACCACTCACAGGCCTCCTGGGCCTTGCGGGGGGATTGGCTGGATTGTAATACGTCCAGGTACCTTTCATTGATCCAGTGCCCTGTAATCGATATCTGGGTTGAATTCACCTCTGCATCAGGCACATTTTCCGTAGTTTCAGTGGTTTGTGATGTATCTCCCTTACAGGCCATAAGAAAGGCGATGCATAGTGCCGGGAATAAAAGATTGCGCATAATCTGATTGCTTTTCAGGATGAATATTTCCGGGTACAAAGATGACAAAAACCCATTGGCGAAGTTGAGATTAGTATGGAAGATCAAGTGAAAAAGGACAGATACCGGTTAATACTTAGCGCGGATCCGGCTGAGGCTTACCTGCGTGATACCGAGGTAGGATGCGATATATTTCAGTTGAACGCGTTTTAACATATCGGGATGCTCTTTAATGAGATTCAGATAGCGTGTTTCAGCGGAGTAGAATTGCAGGCTGTCGATACGCTTAAGGGCTTTGATAAATGAATTGATCAGCACCATTGTAAACAGCCGCTCGATATCGCGGTGCTCATCATATAAAGTCCCCAGTTCATCTACATTGATTTCAATGAGTTCGCTGTCTTCCAGAGCCATCATCCCTTTATGGGATATCATCCCGGGGATCATACTCTGTATATTGGCAAAGAAAGTATTTTCAAATGCCAGTCGATCTGCGATTTCCTTTTTGCCTTTCACATAGTAAACACGTAGCGCTCCCTTTTTAATAAAAAACAGGGACCTGGAGGTCGTGCCGACTTCCTGGATGACTGTATTTTTTTTGTAAAATACCTCTTTACATATCGATAGCAGGGCGCTTAGTGAGGTAGACGACAGTGGATGTAAAGATTGTATGCAGTCAATCAGTTCTTTCACGGGTGTGGGGCTGTGAGGCATTAAATATAGGGCAAAACAGAATAATTATCAAATGTTAATTATCTATATTTATTGAAAAGAGGGTTTATCAGAGGATTAGTGCTCCCATAAAGCTCCTGCTCAACACATAAAATGACCTTTATTTACGGACTTCAGAAAGTTAATGGCAGGATTCTATCTGATCTGCATTGTGCATCATTTTGGGGCTTATAAACGGGATGCCGAGGTTTAAACCACGAAGAATCAGGAGGATAGCCATCACACCCACGACATAAGGTACGGCGCGATTGATTTTTTGCCGCCATCGCACAGATATTAAATGTCCGAATAGCATCAGGCCGGCCATCACCGGAATAGTGCCTATCCCGAACGAAAACATCACTATGGCTGCCTGTCCGGTATGCGTGGTCGCGATGGCTGCCGCCACAGCCACATAGACCAGACCGCAAGGCAATAATCCGTTGAGCATGCCAATTGGAAAAAGGTAACGCGGCCTCCGGGAGAGAACCAGCAATCGGGCGAGGTGCTTCTGCACCCATGCATGGGCTGGTTGCATCCACTTGAATTGCACACCAAGGTTGAGGTTTGAAAAAACAAAAAACAGTATAAAGGCACCGGCCAGAATGGACACAGCCTGCTGCATGCCCCAAAGCCTGAACCTGCTGCCCAAATAGCCCAGGATCAATCCGAGCAACGTATAGGTAACCGCGCGTCCGAGGTTATAAAGAAAAATGCCCGCATACTTTTTGAATCCCTGTTGTTCACGCACCGGAAGGGTCAGGGCAATCGGGCCACACATACCAATACAATGGAAGCTGCCGAGAAAGCCAATGGAAAGACCTGTCAATGCGGAGACTAAGAGTTCATTCATGCCAATAAAATATCACCATCATGGTTTGCAATATACCCGAATGACAGTTTATTCCACGTAAACCGATTCTTCCTTGTAA
Source organism: Bacteroidia bacterium (assembly GCA_030426765.1). Classification (GTDB taxonomy): domain Bacteria; phylum Bacteroidota; class Bacteroidia; order Chitinophagales; family Saprospiraceae; genus Opimibacter. Next base: position 14,726 of record JAUHXV010000018.1, read on the forward strand.
TATTCTTTACCATCATTGGTCCATCGGATGCGCGCTTTGTAGATCCCTTTCGATAATTCAGTTTTTCGGATTGTGCGTCGGTTGGATCCATTGGGTACGATAGGCTGTTGGATATCTTTTTTCTCGTCATCGGTGCGCATCAGTTCGATATGTCCTTTTTCCAGTTTTTCAAAAGCGCCATAGGGTAGTGTGATGATGACTTCATGGATATTCTGCGCCACCAGGTTGTCTTCCGTCAGGTCAGCCAGGTTTTGCTGCGCATCGATGATCTCCTGATAGGCCAGTTCCTTTTGATAATAATTGTCATCGATCATTTCATTGGTTTGCCGGGAGGCCACCCAGACCATCCCGAGCATGCCCAGTACAAATAAGCCGATCACAATGCCAATTTTATGTCCCCAGTTCATGTTTACTACTTTACGATCTGCAAGTCAGATGGTAGGGTCCGATGGTGTTTAAAACGGACCCAGGAATTTAGTCTTCACGGTTTGTATCTTCTGTCCATTGGAATATACGCCGATCGAAATATTATTGCTCCGCGCTTTGATTTCAGATTTAGGAATATCGAGAAAGAATGTATGATCACTCAGCGATTCCGGAGGTAATAGGATCGCCTCCGCACCGATCAGCCTGACGTGTCCGCTGATCGCTTCAGCCCGCAGTTCAACCGAAATGGATTTGTTGGTCTTGTTGATGATTTTGGCTTCAAACAGGTTGCTGATGGTGTGTTCATCTACTTCCTGGTACAATTGCCCTTTGACGCGCGTGATATGCGTATCCACTGTTTTGCGCGTTACCACCATGACCGTCATTAGGCCAATAAGAACAATTAGCAGGGCAGAGTAGGCCTTCATTTTTGGGGTAAACCGCACACCGGTACCTTCCGCAATCTGATTTTCTGAAGCATACCGGATGAGTCCTTTTTCAAAGCCTACTTTATCCATCACCTTGTCGCAGGCATCGACACAGGCGGTACAGCCCACACAGTCCAGTTGCACGCCATCTCGTATATCGATTCCTGTAGGGCAGACGATGACACACTTTTTACAATCGATACAGTCCCCGTGCGTCCGCGCTTCATTTTTCTTAAACCGACCCCGCGTTTCTCCCCGACGGTAGTCATAGGAGATCTGCATGGTGTCTTTATCAAACATCACCCCTTGCAGCCGGCCATACGGGCATATGGTCGTACACACGATCTCACGTACGAAAGCAAAAACCGCATAAAACATCAGCGTGAAAGCAATGAGCCCGAGGAATGTTCCCATATGCTGGGAGGGAGCCGCTTGTGTCAGTTGCCAAACTTCTTCGATCCCGATGATATAGGCTAGAAATGTATGCGCGATAAGGAAGGAGAAGATCAGAAAAAGCGCATGCTTTAGTGTTTTTTTCCAAACCTTTTCAAACGTCCACGGGCCATTGTTCAACGCGCGTTGTCTGCCCGGCGAACCCTCGATCAGCCATTCCATGCGTCGGAAAACGAATTCGAGAAAAACAGTTTGCGGACATGCCCAGCCACAAAACAATCTTCCGTAGATGACCGTAAACAGAACAATAAAGATGATAAACGCAATCATCCCGACAGCAAAGATGAAGAAGTCTTGCGGCCAGAAAATCTTGCCAAATAGAATGAATTTGCTATCGATGATATTGATTAAAAATAAGGGTGAGCCATTCACCCTAATAAAGGGTAGTGCAAAGAAGATGATCAGATACGTATACGAGAGCAGGTTCCGGAAATTGTAAAATCTCCCTTTCGGTTGGAGGGCATAGATCCAGTTGCGCTTCCCTGACTCGGTGACGCTGCTGACGCGATCGCGAAATGTCTCCGCGTGATACAGTTCTTCTTCTTCCATTCTCTTACTCTGCGATTGAGGTATCCTGCACCATCTCGGATATCTGTGTGGTATCCGGTGCGGGGACATACAATTCGCCTTGTTTTTCTTTTGCGTCCGGCGGGTTAGTGCCCACCAGGGTTAAAATATAATTGGACACCTGTGCCATTTGAAGAGGGCTCAGTTGTTCCTTCCAGGAGATCATCCCTTTTTCAGGTACTCCGTATTTAACAGTTTTAAAGATATCCTGTAGCGAACCCCCGTGTATCGTGTAGTCATCCGTCAGATTAGGGCCAACCAATCCTCCTCCATCGGCCTTGTGACAAGCAGCGCAGAGGGATACGAATACTTTCTGCCCGGCTTCCAGATCAGCTCCTGTCATCAGGGTAACAGATGATTCGTCAATGCTGTTGGCCTCCCGTTTCAGAAATTCATCGTGCTCCAGCTCTGCCTTAGCCATTGCGATTTCATATTCTTCGATCTGCATGGGTGCGGATTTGGCGATGTGATACCGGTACAGGTACACCACAGAAAAAATGATTGTCAGGACAAAGGCCGTTGTAAACCACGGTGGGATGACATTGTCAAGTTCACGGATACCATCATAATCATGCCCTGTATCGATTTTATGCTCCTCTTCAATCGGCGTAAAATTCATAGACATCCATTTCGCCCGCAGCGATGCCCACGGAGACTGATGCTCGACTGTTGCTTTCGTTTCCGGAGAACTGATTTTGCGAATAAAATCATTTGTCCTTTTGGCAAAAAACAGGATCAGCAATAGTTCCGCTGCAATCACACACACCAGCAGAATCGTCATGGCTTCGTTGGACAATCCGGGTGTATCTGCAGACGAGGTGGCAGCAAACGCAGAGGTGCTCATCATCATCAGCCCCAAAGGCAGGAGAACTTTAGCGGATTTTGATTTTGCACGATCCGAATAAAACTTCCTGGCGGCCGATAGGAAGGTATTGGACAAAATCCAAATCGGAAACAACAGGAAGACTGCAAAGATGATTAGCAGGGTGTTTGTATCGATTGAGAACCCACCGCCCGTAGTACCTTGCGCAGCCATTGCCGTGGAGCCAAACAATAGTGAAATACTAAATGTGGTTTTCATATGATTTGATATACATTTCATGATTAAAAGTTAGTCGTTCAACGGGAGGTTTTCTAAATGCTCAATTTCCTTTTTCGGAATGCGGTTGATCCAGACGATGACCGCAAGAAAGAAAAATACAAAGAGGAGCAGGGAAACAACCGGATAAATGCTGACCCCGATGATTTGTTCCAGATAGGTTGAAAATTTCATGGCGTTATTATTTAGTGCTACTGGTTTTAACTTTAATGTCGGTGCCTAATCGCTGCAGATAGGCGATGAGCGCAATGATCTCCCGATCTGCGGGAATTTCGATTTTGTCATTCTTCAGACTTTCAGCAATCGATTCAGCCTGCTTCATCAGGTCATCATTCGCTTTCGCTTCATATCCTTTCGGATACGGTACACCCATTTTTCGCATCGCATGAATCTTTGAGTTTGTGCTACCCAAATTGATTTCATGTTCAAAGAGGAATGGATAGGGTGGCATGATCGATCCGGGCGCCATAGAAGGCGGATCATACATATGGTTGAAATGCCAGCTGTCCGGATATTTACCACCAATGCGCGCCAGGTCAGGACCTGTGCGTTTACTGCCCCACTGGAAGGGATGATCGTAGACAAACTCACCCGCCTTTGAATATTCGCCATAGCGCGCTACTTCATATCGGAAGGGACGAATCATCTGAGAATGGCAGTTGTAACAGCCTTCTCTGATATAAATGTCACGCCCCTGCAGTTCGAGCGGTGTATACGGCTTAACAGAAGAAATGGTCGGTACATTTTCCTTGACAAGGAAGGTGGGCACTAATTCAAACAACCCGCCTATCCCAACGACGATCAAGCTCAGGACCAGCAACATAATGGGTTTGCGTTCGACCACACTGTGCCAGAAACTTCCTTTCGGTGCTTTGTACTTCGGAGCAAGTGCGGGAGCTTCCGCGTGTTCCTCCTCAACAAAAGATCCTTGTTGTGCAGTTTTCCAAAGATTGTAGATCATCATACACACCCCGATCAGGAAGATCGTGCCGCCCAGTGCTCTGAGCACATAAAACGGAATGATGGTTTGCACCACGTCCATAAACTGGTACTGTAATTGTCCTTCAGGGGTAAAGGCCTTCATCATAAAGTAGGAACGGAATGCGCTCCAGTACATCGGTATGGCGTACAGGATAATACCTAAGGTGCCAATCCAGAAATGGCTTCCGGCCATTTTTCTGGAGTACAGACTTGTCTTAAATAGTTTTGGGAAAAGCCAGTACAGCATACCAAAAGTGAGAAAACCATTCCAGCCAAGCGCTCCGATATGCACGTGTGCCACTGTCCAGTCACTATAGTGAGAAATGGCATTGACGTTTTTGAGCGATAGCATCGGCCCTTCAAAAGTGCTCATGCCATAACAAGTCACGGCGACTACGAAGAATTTCAGAACAGGATCTTCCCGCACTTTGTCCCATGCGCCGCGCAGGGTGAATAGACCATTGAGCATACCTCCCCAACTCGGCAAAATCAGCATAATGGAGAACACGGTGCCTAAAGACTGCGCCCATTCGGGTAATGCCGTGTACAGCAGGTGATGCGGGCCGGCCCAGATATACAGGAAGATCAGACTCCAGAAGTGTACGATACTCAGCTTGTACGAATAGACAGGACGCTCTGCCGCCTTGGGCAGAAAGTAGTACATCAGCCCCAGGTAAGGCGTTGTCAGAAAGAAAGCCACCGCATTGTGTCCGTACCACCATTGCACGAGTGCATCCTGCACACCCGCGTACCACGAGTAACTGTGGAAAAGGGAGGTAGGCATCTCGAAGGAGTTGACAATATGCAGCATGGCCACCGTCACCCAGGAGGCGATGAAAAACCAGATCGCCACATACATGTGTCTTTCACGGCGGGTGAGGATCGTGCCAAACATATTGATTCCGAATACGACCCAGATCAAGGTGATGAGCACATCAATCGGCCATTCGAGTTCGGCATATTCTTTTCCGGTGGTAAAGCCCATTAGCAGGGTGACGGCCGCCAGCACTATGATGGTCTGCCATCCCCAGAAGTGGATTTTACCCAGCGCCTTACTCCACATAGATGTTTTCAGCAGGCGGGGCAGCGAGTAGTACACCGCTGTAAAAATTCCATTGCCAACGAATGCGAAGATCACCGCATTGGTATGGACCGGGCGCAACCTTCCGAAAGACAGATAAGGCATCCACTCACTGAAGTTTAATACCGGAAAGGCCAATTGAAACGCGGCTATCACACCGAGCAGCATTCCTACTGTCCCCCACACAATGGTTGCCACTGCAAACATCTTCGGGAGCTTGTTGTCGTAACTAAATTGTTGTAATTCCATAGACTTTCTTCCGCTTTGTATTTAAGTAATCCCCTCGCTTAAGCGCGGGGTAAGATTTATTTTTTTTTATTCTTCTGGTGAAGTCCGGTGCTGAAGCGCGGACTGAATTTTATTTTTCACTACTCACTACTCACTACTCACCCCTGTACTACCTCCTGTCGTCGGAGTACAGGGTCTACGCTTCGCTCCGATACTCACTTCTCGCTTCTCGCTTCTCGCTCCGATCCTCATTTCCATTGTGTCTGTCATCAAACAGGATCCTCTGGGCGGGTGAATAGTCATCTTCATACTGGCCATCCTGGACACTCCAGAAGAAGGCCACCAGGAAACCACCGGCGATGACAATACTGACGATCAGAAGGATGACAATGACACTCATTGGGTTAAACTGTTTTTAGTGTATGTATAGACATGGTAATCATGCGAGTTTATATTTTCCGGCCATGTACTGACTCAGTCCATAGGTGATCAGGATGATCGTGATCGAACTGGCAGGCATCAGGATCGCCGCGATAACGGGGGATAAGATGCCCTGAACAGCGAAGTACAGGCCGATGACATTATATACGATTGAGATCCCAAAACTGAACAGGATAATACGCCTCCCCGCGTGGATATACTGAAGCACCTGGTGGAGAACAGACACCTTCGAGGCATGAATGATCCCGTCTGCTGCGGGTGTAAAATTGTTGTCATCGTCACAAACGGCGAGACCTACGTGGCTGGCCTTCAGTGCTCCGGCATCATTCAGTCCGTCCCCGACCATGAGCACTTTTGCTTTGACATTGTCATGCAGGTACCTGACATACGCCATCTTATCCTGTGGCGATTGTTCGAATCGAAGATCACTTTCGATACCCATTTTTTCAGTCAGTACAGCTTGTTCGCCAGCGTTGTCTCCGGAGATAAGCGCAAGCCTGAATTTCTTTTTTAACGCCCGGAACAAATCCGAGATGCCAAACCGATAGGCATTGGTCAGATGAAAAGTGCCAATCCACTTTCCATCCGCCGCGATACAAACCTGGCTTCCTTCGTTAGAAGGATCTGGAGCGTGTGCAAAGTCAGGTGAACCAATTTTAAAATGATGCTCATCAATCCATGCTTCAATTCCTTTGTTTTCCACTATTTTAAAATGCTCCTGCAATGGAGTAGCGGAAACCTGAAGAAAGTGGAGGACGGTTTTACTCATCGGGTGATTCGAATGAATCAGCACTGATGCCAATTGATGTTTTAATTTTTCAGTCAACACTGCACCTTCATAGCGAACCTCCATGGTTGCATTCTGTGTGAGTGTGCCGGTTTTATCAAATACGATGGTATCTACCTCGGACAGGGCTTCAATCACCTCGGCGTTTTTCAAATACAGTTTGTTCTGAGACAGAATACGAAGGATATTTCCATTGGTAAAATTGGCCGCCAGCAGTAATGCACAGGGGCAGGCCACGATCAAAATGGTCGTCAGGGCATTCCACATCAGGGTTGTCTCACCCTGCCACAGCCAGTAACTTCCTGCCAGTGCAGCGATGATCAGAATGATGTAGGTAAAATGAGTGCTGAGCAAATCGACAAATGAATTAGTTTTTTTGTCCGCGTTTGTGAAGTTTTCTTTGTTCCACAAGTTGGTGAGATAGGATTGCGATACTTCTTTGACCACGACAAGTTCGATCACACCGCCGGTTTGCTTACCTCCTGCATAGATGATCTCTCCCTTTTGAACACTGACAGGCATGCTTTCTCCGGTCACAAAACTGTAATCAATCGAGGCATTGCCTTTCGACAGGATAGCATCGGTCGGAATTAATTCCTGATGGTGAATTTGAATAACATCATTTTGCTTCACTTCGCTGACAGGTGTGGATACAAACGTTTGTGCTTTGAGGACATGGACGGCAATCGGGAAAAACGATTTGAAATCGCGATCGAACGAAATCGTTTGATAGATTCGATCCTGTAAAACGCGTCCGATCAGCATAAAGAAAACAATGCCGCTCAGGCTATCGAAGTACCCGGTACCGGTGCCGGACGCGATTTCATAAATACTGCGTCCAAACGTTAACAAAAGGGCAAGTGCAATCGGAACATCTATGTTGAGGTATTTTGTTTTGAGACCATGCCAGGCGTTGATGAAAAAATCCGCTGAACAATATGTGATCACAGGTAGGGAGAGTCCCAGGATGAGGATGGTGAAAACACGTTGGATGAGGGGTTCGACAGACTGATCTCCGGCAAGATAATCCGGGATACTCAGCATCATGATATTGGCAAAGCAAAATCCGGCGAGGCCAATTTTTAACCAGCTTTTCCTGCTGGTTTTTCTGACTTGTTTTTCAGTTACTTCATCCAGACTGAGGTGGGGCTCATAGCCGATTCGACTCAGTGTCTCTACGACATCCCGTAAGCTGGTTTCAGCCGTCTGGTATACCAGAAAAACTTCTTTCTGACTGAAACTGACGCGGGAAGAAATAATCGCCGGATTGACCTTGTGGATATTTTCCAGCAACCATAGGCAACTGCTGCAATGGATCTGCGGGAGATAAAATGAAACGTGCACCTGATCTTCGTCGGCGTATTGGATAAACTTTTGCGCGATCTGCGGATCATCGAGGAAGGCAAACTTATCCTTTCTGAAATTAAGTTTCTGCGGGTTTCCGGGATGCTCATTCAACTCGTAGTATGCGCACAACCCATGTTGGTTTAGCAATTCATACACGGTTTTACAACCATGGCAACAAAACACCTTGTCCTCCAGTTTCACTCGTTCGTGTGAGCATACATCTCCACAGTGATCGCAGCAGGATTGTGTATTTGTCTGATGGTGACTCATGCTCTGTTTACTTCATCCTTTGGAGTAATTCACCAGGAAAAATTTTCCTGAATCCAGTTTACTATTAAAATACCCGTTGGTGTTTTCCTCGAGCATTTTGATCAGATTTTTCCTGACATCCCGGTACTGATCATATACCGGGCAGGGCTTGCTTTCGCTATAGGTTTTCAGTTCGAGGACACATTCCGTATAGATGGATTGCCATCGAGTGGGGTGACGATATCTGCCAGTGAGAGGTTGAAATCCTCCTTGTCGAGATAGAATCCGCCATTCGATCCTTTGCCGGATTGTACTATTTTTTTTCTGCCGGGCGCCTGCATGATTTTGGCCACAAAATGTTGCGCTGCACCTGATCCTTTGGCAATGCCTTTTATACTGATTCGCTTGCCTTGTTTGGAATTCCGTGCAACGAAAATCATAGCTTTAATACCGTATTCACAGGACTTGGAAAACATGTATTCATGCATAAAAAAAGCGCGTGTGGAGTGATTTCCTTCCAAAGATAGGATGCAGAATCAAATAAAAAGACTCTTTTATCCTATATATGCGCAATGTCATCGGGGCCGATGACGCAGGTAAGTTTTTCGTCTTTTGGCAACGTATAATTCTATAAAAAAATGGAAAAAGTAAATCCTTTATCGTTTGTCACCGGCGATTGGGGCTTCCGGATAGACGTAAAGAAGAGCGCTAAACAGGACGACATTTTTAATGATATACTGGCCGACGAGGGTCAGCGAATACATGTGTTCCATATTGAAGGAAACCGCGGGGAGGAGAAAGAGAGGTGTAAAGGTAAAGAGGATATGCACCAGCGCCAGAATGACGATCACTTTAAATCGTTTGTTGAGCAGCAGGAGTACACCGATGGTAACTTCCCATATGGCGAGGAGGCAAAACGAAATCTGGTCCGGGATAAGGCCGAAGGTCAGGATACGGATGGTGTCTTTGGCCAGATCTTCTGCCGGACTTAATCCGGAGAAAAATTTAAGTGTACCGAACCAAAGGTAGACGATACCCAGACTGATCACAAGTAATCTGTGTCGATGCCTCAGAAGTGACTGAATCATTCGCCCTTGACGATTTAATGGCAATGCTGCCAACGTGCAGACCCGTAGACTGCAAAAACTGATCCGTTACTGGCAGCCCATATCGATCTGCGACTGCAGATCATTATTCGGGAAGCAATTACCGGACATGGTTACTTCGGGTCTGTAACGCATAATGTTCGGGTCGTACAAACCATTTTCAAGGAATTCGAGCAGTGCCGCCTTTTCTTCCTCGGTGAGATTCAGTGGTTTGAACAACGGCGAAATCAACTCTTGTGGAATGTTGGGATTTTCAGGAATGCCGTCATTGAAATATTCGACTACGTCCTTGAGCGTGGTTTTGCTCGCTCCATGGAAGTAGAAGCCAAAGTCTTTGAGGTTATACAATTGGGGCACTTTATACTTATGCATGTCTTCGGGGCGGCCGGTAAATCCTCCGCGGCCGAAATTACGCTTATCGCTGGCATCGGTCTTAAACACTTCGTACCCACTCTCGTAATGATTGAGTACGCCGAGTGCAAAGAAGAGGTGCGGATCGCTGTTGAGTGACGGACTGTTGTGGCAATTGACACATCCGGCTTTTCCAAAAAACAGGAGGGCGCCCTCTTTTTGCTGAGGGGTCATGGCATTGACATCACCTTTGAGCCATCGCTGAAAAGGTGCTTCATCGGTCACGATCGTTCTGAAATAGGCGGCAATCGCATACCCGGCAATCTGGCGTGTGTAACGCTCACTCACCGGGATATCCGGGAATGCTTCGTCAAACATACTGGTGTAGCCCAGGGAGTCGAGGACTTCTTTATTGATCACCTGACGGTGCACGATCAGCGCCCGTTCATTATTTGCTTCAAGACCCATCAGGCCTTTGTGGTTGATCTCAAAAAGAGAATCGCTGGACCATGCAAACTCGGTGCCTTCATTGACCCCAAAGCTTCCAAAACTACCGGCCCAGAGTGCGTTGGTCACATACGCCAGATTTAGAATAGGAAGTGGGCGAGCACCTTGTGCATCCACTTCGTCACCTTCGTAATAGGGATTTTTCTTTCTTTTTTCTCCGCTCTGTCCGTATCCGACAGCGCCATCAGCGATGCCCTGAAAACGACCGGCGGTAAAGCTGCGCTCAGGGATATGGCAACTACTGCAGGAATATGTTTCTTTGGAAACCGGGTATTTGGGATCGAGCCCGATGCCTGTTTCGAAAAACAGCATTTTTCCAAGGGCTACTTTTTCGGCGGTGATCGGGTTTTTGGGATCCTGGTTAGGGATTGAGGCGTAATCGGTGCTGGCCGGAAGGATATATCCTGTGTAGGAACCGGTCTTGCTATGATCATTTAATGTCTCCGTGAGCATCATATCCAGATCACCGGCAAACTCGTGAGAACAACCCATATACATACTGCCAGCTGCCAGTATCAGGACTATTATCATCGGTTTTTTCAAGCGTGCATAACTTCGCCCAAAAAGGAAAACATTCATGGTATTACAATTTCCTCATTCATATAATCCCAACTTGCCCTTTATGAGCGGAGTGAGTTGAGTTTCCCCGGTTCAAACCAAGAAAGGGTCAAATTTAGTACCAAATTCTCTTTAAAAAAAGAGATTGAAGTCTTTTTTGGGCTTCTTTTCGCTATTTTTTTGACCTGATCCATGACTATTTCCCACATATATAAAATATATGTTATGAGTCATTCATTTCTCTCGAAATGGCCAGGATTTCAAAAATTAGCGGAATATTGCCCGTAAAGGGGAGAAAGGAATATTCTCACATCAATCTCAGGTAGGGAATCTGTGCGGAAAACACAATAGGACAACCATCACCTGCGCTTGCAGGTACTCAGCATGGGTTTGTGTATGGTACGATGGCGGTTGTTAAATGCCTAACCAACGTTCATACTCTTCCTTTTTAGCCGCTCCTGCAGACACAGGATCGGGCGTCTTTCGACTCCGGAAGAAGCTTAAGATTCGATTTACTAAACGCATCATGGGTATAATTCTTTAGTATAACGATCCGCAAAGCGAAAATGTTGGTTGTCCAATTCCACTTTTTTGACTTCATTACAGTATCAAATATAATGAAAAAGTTTAATATGTAACTGAAAATTTAATTTTGTCCGATTGTGGGGTCAATTGCCCGTGCCCGCGCCCGCAATTCGTCCGCCTGTTGCATGTCCCCCATCAGCTGATAGGCATTGGCGGCATTCCAGACGATCGGAGCAGATTGCGGGTAGCGTTTAAGCGCTTTCTTCGCTACCTGGAGGTTCTTTTGATTATTATTCAACGACCGGTATACTGACATCAGATTGACATAGGTCGCCAGGGTATTCGGGTTCAGGTCAAGCGCCCTTTCGAGTATCGCGGCCGCCTCTTCATACCGACCTGCATTGCGGTAGGCCAGCCCGAGATTGACAAGCGCAGGGACATGTCTGGGATTCGACTGCACTGCTTTTTCAAAAAAGACCAAAGCCTCCTCCTTTCGCTTTCGAGCCTTGAGTTCAAGTCCCATGATATTATTAAACCTCGGACTATCTGGCGAAGTCTTTAGAGTCGCTTCGGCCAGCGTAAAATTATTCTTCCAGGCCTGCCCTCTTGACCAGGTTTTAAAGGAAAAGAACAAGAGCATCAGCGCGGCGATACCTACAGCCGCAATTTTTCCTTGCTTCAATTGACTCAGTCTGAGTAATACTGACGCCATAACGATGATGAGTCCGATCGACGGGATATACAGAATCCGTTCAGCCTTCAGAAATCCGGCCGCAAATACGAAGTTGGATACAGGCAGCAGCATCATAAAGAAAAACAGGATGCCCCAGGAAACGACAGGCCAGGTTTTGCGGAGGAAAAAGCTCAGACCGGTCAGCCCTGCAATCACCAGGATGCTGAGCCAAACAGTGAGATCCCCGAAATCGGCGATCGGGACCTCACTCACCCAATAGTCAGCCGATAAGGAAAGCGGAAGCAGATGCATGCCCAGATATTCCATCGTGGTGCGGAGCGCAGTAGCCATCCGGTCTCCGGCAGACACCTCCGCCCACATCTCATGAGAGGCGGCTGACTCAGTGATGGTACTCCGGAAAGCCCACAGCACTCCCGCCAACACAAAGACGGATAACATCGCAGTCCATTTTGCAGGTGTACGAAACGAAAATTTCTTTGTTGTGAAATAGGTATACGTTTCCTGCAGGATGAGTATCGCCGGCAGAAGAAACCCTAGTTCTTTTGACGTGATGGCCGCAAATGCCGAAAGCAGCAGGAGGACGAGCCATTTGATTTTTTTAGAAGCTGTCCAATGATGATAGCTCATCATGGCGGTCAGCATAAAGAGCGCGCACAGTAATTCCGCCCGGCCGACAATCCCGGCGACAGCCTCAGAGTGGATGGGATGAACAGCAAAGATCAGACCTGTCAGAAAGGCTAAGTTGAGATCCTTAAAGACCAGATTCACGAAACGCATCAATACAAAACACAGCAGGGCATGGAGCAGGACATTGATGATATGAAATGCCGCAGGGCTTTCTCTTGAAATGGCGTATTGCAGATTGTAACTGGTCAGGGTCAACGGGCGATAAAGTCCTTTGTCCGTGGCATCTACCTTGCCGGCCCAGTAGTGAGAGGTCCAGATTTCCGGCAGTTTGTCAACGGAACGGACATAGGTGTTTTCCTCTACAATCAGGACATCATCCAGTGTAAAATCCGCATTGAAGGATGGTAGATATACCAGTATGGCTACCAGGGGAATGACCCACCAGGCATGTTTTATCCAGGACGGTCGTACAGGGTTTTTCTTCTTTTTCTTAGCCATACCATGAGGTTCGGTACGAAAATAGAAATAAACGCCGGAAGCCCGGATTTACTCCTGAAATCCTGCCGGATACGTTCATGGTGAGACGCTTCTGTATATGCCGGCCAGGTTTGGTATGTGGTGTACACCTGAATTTACTCTTTGAGTGATTACCTTTGCGCCTGCAAAATCGTATTACCATGGGGAGGATATTTGAAGTCAGAAAGGCCAGCATGTTTGCGCGATACGATCGTATGGCCAAGCAGTTTACCCGTATCGGCAAAGAAATCGCCATCGCGGTCAAAGCCGCTGGCCCGGATCCGCATAACAATGCCTCACTGCGTCGCGCTATCCAGAATGCCAAGAGTGTCAATATGCCCAAAGACAAAGTCGAAAGCGCGATTAAACGCGCCCTGGGCAAGGATATGGAAAACTACGACGAGGTCATGTACGAAGGCTATGGCCCACATGGTGTCGCGATCATCGTTGAAGCCGCCTCCGACAATATCGTCCGTACTGTAGCCAACGTACGCGCCGCGTTTAATAAAGGTGGTGGTTCGTTAGGCACCAGCGGCAGTGTCAGTTTTCAGTTTAATAAAATGGGTGTTTTCAACCTGTCTCCTGAGGGTCTTGATCCGGAGGAGATCGAACTCGAACTCATCGATCACGGTCTTGAAGAACTCGGAGAAGGAGTGAGTGAAGAAGGGGAAGACATCCTGGTGGTGCGCTGTGCCTTTACCGATTTTGGGAATATGCAAAAAGCGCTCGAGGATCGAAATATCACTGTAGTCAATTCGCAACTTGAATGGATCCCTATGAATATGGTTGAACTTCCGGAAGACCAGGCTGAAGAAGTGCTTAAACTGGTGGCCCGGATTGAAGCCGATGAAGATGTCCAGAGTGTCTTTCACAACCTGGCCTGACCAGCCCACGGGTATTGCGGGAAATTGACTTCCTATCGACTGTTTAAAGCTTTTGGGATTGCCTGAACGAGGTGCATGCGCGTTGGGCATACTGAAAATCAGTGGGTTATGATGTTTTTCGAAAAAAAGCCCTACGAAAATGGATATGCAGTGGTGGAAAATAAAAAAGGCCACAGCGTGTGTGACCTTTTGGTTTGCGGACCGGACGAGACTCGAACTCGCGACCTCCGCCGTGACAGGGCGGCATTCTAACCAACTGAACTACCGATCCGGCTATTCTCTAAAAAGAGAGTGCAAAGCTAAAAAAACTTTCAAAAGTTCATCCTTTTTTTCCTGATCCTTCAAAATTCTCCAAACGACCGGGATAGATTTTATCTTGCAACATAAATCAATCGATATGCGATATGTAGGTTGGCTGTGTCTTTTCCTCCTGATGAGTTGTGTGTCCACAAAGGAACATACATATGATCCGGATGATCCGATGTACCGGCATGCTGTGTCACTGGCCCACCAGTACATCATCACGGACGGGCATATTGATCTGCCCTACAGACTCAGGGTTAAAAATTTCAGACTCGACAGAGAATACCTCGGGATCCCCATTGAAACCAGTGAAGGTGATTTTGATTACGTCAGGGCACAAAAAGGCGGTCTGGATGCTCCATTTATGTCCATTTTTATTCCGTCCTCCTATCAGCGGGATTTCGATGAGGCAAAAGCCCTGGCGGATACGCTGATCTACATGGTGGATGGCATTATAGCTGCCCATCCGGATAAATTTGCGAAAGGCGACTCCCCGGAAAGAATTGACGAAAATTTCAAAAAGGGTTTGATCTCTCTGCCAATGGGCATGGAAAATGGAGCCCCGATTGAGACGCTTGAGGATCTCAGCTATTTTTATGAGAAAGGTATCCGGTATGTGACGCTCACCCATGGAAAAGACAATCATATCTGCGACAGCTCGTATGACACTACGGCAACCTGGAATGGGTTGAGTCCTTATGGGTATACATTGCTCGATGCCATGAATGATATCGGCATGATCATAGATGTTTCCCATATCTCTGATAAGACGTTTTATCAGGTGATGGAAAAAACGCGCGCACCGGTGGTGGCCTCGCATTCTTCCTGTCGGGTTTTTACGCCTGGATTTGAGCGCAATATGGATGATGACATGCTCAGAGCGCTTCGGGATAACGGAGGTGTTATCCAGATTAATTTTGGCTCTTCTTTTCTCGATCCGGAATTCAAAGCATCGCGCAGTGCCAATCGGAAGGCATTAAATGAACTCCTCGAAAAGAAGGGACTTTCAGCCGATGATCCGAAAGCAAAGCCGGTGATTGAAAAATTTAAAAAGAAGCATCCGACCTTGTTTGCAGATGTGAGTTTGGTCGCAGACCATATTGATCATGTCCGGAAGATCGCAGGCATAGATCATGTGGGCCTGGGATCGGATTATGACGGTGTGGGCGATAGTCTTCCGACGGGTCTGAAAGATGTGAGTATGTATCCTAATCTGATCTATGAGCTGCTTCGCCGTGGATATACAGATCAGGACATTGAGAAGATTTGTTACAAAAATGTCTGGCGGGTGTGGCATCGTGTCAATGAGATTGCTGCTTCATCATGAGTCGGTCGACATCTGACCTATCTGCCCCGAAGGATTTGAAAGGGTGGGCCGCATTTATCTTTCTTGCGTTTGTCTGGGGTGGTTCCTTTGTCCTGATAAAAAAAGGACTCATTCATTTTTCTCCGATAGAAGTGGCCGCTTTACGCATTTCAATTACCGCGATAGCTTTCACCCTCATTTTTCTTTTTAGCGGAATTCCATTTCCAAAAGGGAAAGTCGGGTTGATTACCGCTGTGATTTTTTTGGGAAATGGGATCACCGCATTTTTATTTGCCATTGCAGAGACGCGTTTGGGGAGTGCGGTCACCGGCGTGCTCAATAGCCTCACACCGATCTTTGCACTGCTCACGGGTGTGTTGTTTTTCGGACTTGCGTTTAAACGCAATCATCTCATAGGCGTCATCCTGGGCTGTATCGGAATTGCGGTGCTGATGTATGGCGAAAAAGACTGGCGTGTCAGTTCGTATGTGCTGTTTGTTGTGCTGGCTACCTTCTGTTACGGCCTGAGCGCAAACATGGTCAAACAATATTGCCAGGATATTCATCCAATCGCGCTGACTGCCGTTGGCTTTTTCTCGTTGGGATGTGTGGGTCTTGTGATTCTGGGTTGTACCGGCGGGTATGCGAAGATGGCGGACAGCACTGTCTGGGTTGAATCGTTGTTGCCGCTACTGATCCTTGCATTAGTCTGCACAGTGCTGGCCAATGTCTTGTTTATCTGGTTACTTCAAAGGACTACCGCTGTTTTCGGATCGTCTATCGCGTATGCGATTCCGTGTATGGCATTGGTCTGGGGCGGTTTGGACGGAGAGGTAATCAGCTGGTATCAGTTGGCCGGGTTTGTCATTATTATTGGAGCCGTATATACCTTAAGGCGGCATTAAAAAATTCGTAACCTAAACGCATATGCATCAGCAGCATCCCGGATTGTACTTTGCTCCCAGTGACAAACACAGGCTGGGCATTTTCTGCACGGAGGATATTATGGCAGACAGCGTAGTCGAGATATGCCCTGTACTGATTCTGGAAGTTGCTTATGCGGAGAAAATTGTGGAAGGACATCCTTTGTACGGGTATTATTTTGAATGGGCGGAGAGTGATAAAGCACTTGCCCTGGGGTATGGATCGCTTTACAATCATGGCCCGGAACCTAATGCTTCATTTGAAACTGATTATGCACATGAGCATATCATTTTTCGTTCGGTTCGAGATATACCGGCAGGCGAAGAAATTCTGGTGGACTATCACGAAGGTATTCCCGGAAAACCACTTTGGTTTGAAGTGCAGTGACCTTACCTGCGAAAGACTAGTAACACTATTGGATGAGGCTGCCAAAATCGATGGCAAACAAAATCCGTTTGCTCCAATACGAACTCTTCAACACATCTTCGGAAATCACTCCCCGACTACTTGTGCTGTGAATCACCCAAAGTTCGTTTGACTTTTTTCGTTCGATGATTCCAACGTGATTGACTTTTTTTCCTTCTCCGAAAAAGATCAGGTCACCCGGTTCAGCAGATTTCCAGTTGATATGCGGGCCGGCTTCCGCGAGCGTTCTGGATGAACGCGGTAATGTGATCTGGTTCGATTTTGCGGCGTAGTATACCAGGCCGGAACAGTCAAACCCTTCTTTGGGGCTGATACCCCCGTAAGTATATTTAGTTCCCAGATTTTGGCTCGCGGTGCTGATTAGATTGCTTCGGACGGTCGCTTCTTTCGCGGCAGGCGTCCGGGCATAGGTATTTTTTGAAGCTGATGCGAGTTCGGACCGATTTTTCTTGTCATAGACAGCCTTGCGGACATTGGAGCAACCTGTGCTTAGCACCATCAGGCCTGCAATAAGGCATATACACTTGATTATCTGCATATATACATAGTAAAGAAATGCATAATACGAACTTATTTCGAGCCTACAAACTGAAGGTGTCCATATCCTTGAGAAAAGGGAATTTCTGGCGGAAGGTGGTCAGGCTTTCCATGTCGAGAGTAACGTATTGGATGCCTTCTGTGGTGTATGGTGCACATAGCGCCTGACCATTCATATCTATGACCTGGGAATGACCGGTGTATTGCAGGCCTGTCCCGTCCGTACCAATGCGATTGACGGCTGCCACATAGGACTGGTTTTCAATGGCTCGGGCTTTAATTAAAGCATCCCAATGATGGATTCGGGGAGTCGGCCAATTGGCTGCGATAATCAGCAGATCATAGTTGTCTCGGTTTCTGCCCCATGCGGGAAACCTCAGGTCATAACAGATCAGGGGCATGATGCGCCAGCCGTTGATCTCTATGATGATGGTTGAATCTCCGGGTGTGTAGTGATTGTTTTCATCACCGTATGAGAAAAGGTGTTTTTTATCGTAATGCGCGATTTGTCCGTTTGGAAAAGCGCAATACCACCGGTTGACAAATCGGTTGTCGTCTGACACAGCCATACTGCCGGTGATGGCTATGTTTTTTTGTTGGGCTGTCGATTGCATCCACATAAGGGCTGGGCCCGGATGTGTTTCGGCAAATCGCTCAGGCTGCATCGTAAATCCGGTGGTCCACATTTCCGGTAGAAGTAATACATCTGCGGGGGAAGCGTCTTTGAGCAACTGTTCCATCCGGCGAATGTTTTCTTCCGGATTTTCCCAGATGATATCGACCTGAACCAGGCCTAAGGTGAGTGTGGGTGAAGCCATGGATCAAAAATAAAAAAGCATCCCGAAGGATGCTTTTTATTCGTTACAGACCATAGCGAAAATGGTCTTAAATGATGTAATGTTTGGGTTAGCTGGCGGCTTCCGCAGACTCGGTGGATGCTCCTTCTTCTGAAGTTGCTCCTTCTTCGCCTTCTTCTCCTGTTCCTTCTTCGCCTTCTGCTTCGGCAGCAGCAGGATCGAGGGTACGGAGCAAACGAGGAATCTCAATTGAAGCCACAGGGATATTTGCGTTGTTTAGTATCTCAATACCTTCGGTCACATCAAGATCTTTGATCCTCAGGGATTCTCCCAGCTTCATCGGAGTGGTATTCAAAACGATCTTATCGATCAGTTTCTCCGGAACGGTTTTGATGCTCACTTTTCTGAGCTTCTTCATCAGCTTACCTCCTTCTTTCAAGCCAACTGCGACACCTTCAAAGCTGATGGGGATATCCACTTTGACCTGGTGATTATCAATCAGGCGCAGGAAATCGACGTGAAGAATTTTATCGGTGACCGGATGAAACTGTGCCGATTTGATAATGCATCGGTGTGTTTCGCCATCGAGATTGATTTCCACCACTTTAAATTCAGGGGTGTAGATCAATGGTCTGAGATCGAGAGGCACCAGGGTGAAATGCTTAATGTCATCTCCACCGTACAGTACACAGGGAACCAGATCCGCGTTTCGCACAGCTTTGGTAGCTGCTTTTCCGAGGTTTTCCCTGGCCGTTGCATTTAATGTTAAAACTTCCATTACGTTTAAATATGATTTTAGCCCCTATGCTCCATAAGGGCACGCAAAGGTATGATTTTCAGTGAAAAAATCCGGTCAATCCTGTAAAATAATTACATCGGACTTTTGTGATTCATATTGGCTTCGTTTGAACCCATCGTCAGAAAGATCGTAATTCCCGAATCCCCGGTTTATATTAGAAATTAATTTATGTATATTTTCTTGAAAAACATCCGACAGGGAAGTGCTGAGTGGAATTTACACTTTAAAATAGCGTTTCGCAGTTCGCCTGAGGATTCGGGTAGCCCTTCTCTAATTTCTCTTAGACCCCTAAGGTTTCCCGGTCTCTAGCCCATAAACAAGGCCGAGATCGACCGGTGCTCATGTGTATTTCTGATCGCATGGGCGAACAACTTGGACGAGGAAAGGACCTTAATCTTCGGAGAAGGCCTTTTCAGCGGAAGGGTATCCGTCACGATCAGTTCGGTCAACTCGGAATTCTCGATGTTCTCGTAGGCTTTTCCGGACAGAACCGGGTGGGTGCAGATCGCCCGGACGCTTCGGGCACCGCGCTGCATGAGTGCATCGGCGGCCTTGCAGAGTGTACCGGCTGTGTCGGCCATATCATCGACGAGGATGACATCTTTTCCTTCCACATCTCCGATTACGGTCATTCCGGCGATTTCATTCGCTCTTCTGCGGTATTTATCGCAGATGACCAGCTGGCATTGGAAATGATTGGCGTAGTTTCTGGCGCGTTTCACACCACCCACGTCAGGGGAAGCAAATATCACGGATTCTTTATCCAGCCCTTCGAGGTAGGGAAAAAATATCGCGTTGCTCTGCAGGTGATCGACCGGGATGTCAAAGAATCCCTGGATCTGATCCGCATGGAGGTCCATGGTCATAATGCGGTTGGCGCCGGCTGCTTCCAGCAGATTGGCTATGAGTTTGGCTGAAATCGGAACACGGGGTTTGTCTTTACGATCCTGGCGCGCATAGCCAAAATAGGGGATGACAGCGGTGATGTAATCTGCTGAGGCCCGTTTGGCGGAATCGATGAGCAGCAGCAATTCCATCAGGTTGTCAGCAGGTGCCGGGGTGGACTGGATGAAAAATACGTACGACCCCCGAACAGATTCTTCAATGATCGGCTGCATCTCGCCATCACTGAATCGGGAGAGTGTCCATTGCCCGAGTTCGTGTCCGTAAAAGTCTGAAATCTTCTCCGCCAGATAACCGGAGTACTGTCCGCTGAATAATTTAACGTCTACCATGGTTGGTTTTTATCTGCCTGCAAAATTAGTTTAATTTTTCCCATCTGTATTCTATCGTCTTTATTACCTTTCACGATAGATCATCTGACGTCTTTAGTCTAAAAGGGCGAATCTTTCAGAATGATTCCTTGTTATATTGCATAAACACTGTATGCTGCATCTCGTGCTTGTAAACGTCACATTAAATCAATGGTGGGAGGGATTGTCCTCCGCACATCAGGTGTTTTGGTTTATTGCCATTGTCTTCAGTGTGTTGTTTTTTATCCAGTTCATCCTGTTGCTCATGGGCATGGATGGAGATTCAGGCGACGGAGTAGATATAGAGGATCACGGATTGGAGACAGACTTTTCAGCCCTTTCTCTGCGCAGCATCATTGCTTTTTTTACTTTTTTTGGATGGACCGGCGTACTTGTACTGGGCAATGGTCTCAGCGTATGGATGGCGGTGACCCTGGCCACAGTAGCCGGGCTGGCGGCGATGTTTATCGTAGCATATCTGATGTTTAAGTTTGCTCAACTCGAACAATCCGGGACTTTAAATTTATACAATGCACTTGATCAGCCCGGTGAGGTGTATCTCAGCATCCCGGAACACAAAACCGGACAGGGAAAAGTGCACGTGATGATCGACGGTGTGATGCGAGAAATGGATGCTGTCACGGAAGGAAAGATGTTGAAAACCGGAGAAGCCATCAAAGTGGTGGAGATTCTGGACAACAATACATTGAAAGTGGAAGTCCTGAATCGACTAAACAGTACGTCCGGTACACCACTTCAGTAAGCGCTGAAAAATACAGGTGAGAAGATCACCGCTCGGATATTGAAATTAGTTTAACCTCAATCATAATCAGACATGGATTTATCAGGTTCTTTTGTTGTTATTTCTGCAGGCCTTATCGGTCTTGCGTTTATTATGCTGCTTTGGTTTATCTCCAGGTACAAGCGCTGTCCTTCAGATCAGATCCTCGTGATCTATGGAAAGACCGGTACCGGGCAGTCTTCCAAGTGTCTCGCCGGGGGTGCCGCGTTTGTGTGGCCGGTCATCCAGGATTACGAGTACATGGATCTGACACCCATCAGCATAGATGTCGATCTGCGCGGTGCATTATCACGACAGAATATTCGGGTCTCTGTGCCCTCGCGTTTTACTGTCGCGATCAGCAATAAACCGGGCGTCATGGAAGTGGCGTCAGAGCGTCTGCTTGGAAAGTCAAATGAAGAAATCCGTGAAACAGCCAAGGACATCATCTTCGGTCAGTTGCGTCTGGTCGTTGCCACGATGGATATAGAAGAGATCAATTCCGATCGCGACAAATTTTTGTCTAATGTGAGTTCGAATGTGGGTAGTGAACTACAGAAAATCGGACTGACGCTGATCAACGTAAACGTAACCGACATTCAGGATGAAAGCGGCTATATCGAAGCACTCGGAAAAGAAGCTGCTGCCAAAGCGATCAACGATGCCAAGCAAAGTGTAGCTGAGAAAAATCGCGATGGTAGCATCGGAGAAGCAAATGCGAATAAAGAAAAGCGTGTTTCCGTCAGTGCAGCAGATGCGGTGGCAATGGTCGGCGAAGCGAATGCCCAGGCCAACGCAGTGGATGGCGAAAATGAAGCGAAAGTGCGTATGGCGGTATCTAATGCGGAACGTCGCAAACGAGAAGCGGAAGCCCTTCGCCTTGCTACAGCGTCAGAAAAAATACAAGCGGCCAACTCTTTGCAGGAATCATACAAGGCTGAACAGGAAGCGGAATTGGCACGTGCCGAAAAAGAGCGGGCTTCACGTGAAGCAGATATCATCGTCGAAGCAGAAATTGCACGTCGTCGCATCGAAATTGATGCTGAGGCAGAATCTGAAAGAGCGCGATTGATCGCCCGAGGACAAGCCGATGCGGTGTTTATGCAAAAGGAAGCAGAAGCAAAAGGCTTATATGAAATCCTGCGCAAGCAGGCAGAAGGTTTTGATGAAATCGTCAAAGCTGTAGGTGGAAATCCGCGTGATGCTGTTCTGATGCTGGTGGCAGACAAATTGCCCGAGCTGGTTAAAACGCAGGTAGAAGCCATCAAGAATATCAAAATCGATAAAGTCACTGTCTGGGAAGGCGGCAATGCAGAGGGTCCGGGTAATAGTACATCGAAGTTTATCTCCGGGCTATATAAGTCTGTTCCACCGATGAATGAACTCTTTAATATGGCAGGTATGGATCTTCCGGGATACCTCGGTCGTGAAAAAGAGAAAGCAGAAGAAGCGCACGAAGTAATCCGGGACGAAAGCGCGGATAAAGACGGAAAGGCTTAAAACTTCAGGTGTTTGACGGTGAGTCGGTTGTGGATCATTTGTTTGAGAGAATCAATACCAATTTCCAGGTGAGTCGTAGCATGATCTGCTGTTACACTCTGATCGCTTTTTGACGTCTTTACACCTTCGGGAGCCATCGGCATATCGGAAACCAGTAAAAGGGCTCCTGTCGGAATGCCGTTGTGAAATCCAACACTGAATAGGGTGGCTGTCTCCATATCGATCGCCAGTGCGCGAATCGAGTTGAGATATTTTTTAAACTTCAAATCGAACTCCCACACACGTCGGTTAGTCGTATACACTGTCCCGGTCCAATAGTCTTTTTCATAATCGCGGATCGTGGTGGAGATGGCTTTTTGCAGTGCGAAAGAAGGCAATGCCGGAACTTCAGACGGAAAATAGTCATTGGATGTTCCTTCTCCCCGGATACCGGCGATCGGTAGGATCAGGTCACCTACTTTATTCTTTTTCATTTTCAGGCCACCGCATTTTCCGAGAAACAAACAGGCTTTTGGTTTGATGGCCATCAGGAGATCCATGACGGTAGCTGCATTGGCACTTCCCATTCCAAAATTGATGATGGTGATCTGTTCGGCCGTGGCACATTGCATGGACAAGCCTTTTCCAAAAATCTCCACCCCAAACTTTTCGGCAAACACTTCCACGTAATGGGAGAAATTGACCAGGATAATATATTTTTCAAACATCTCCAGGGACATGCCGGTATATCGCGGGAGCCAGTTGTTGACGATGTCTGCTTTTGTTTTCATAAAAAATTCCTTGTGTGCTTTTACCTCCTATCCGCCGCGCTTCATTTCGTGGTAGATCAGCGCGCGCACATCCTGGTGCTGCTGTGCGGCCATTTTGAGCAGATGTCTTAGCTTTTCGAGTGAAGCATTATCTATCCATTGATCGATTTGTCCACCGGCATTGGCGATATTGACCCGAATCTGTTCCTGCACGGCATAGAGGACTGCGGCAATGTGTTTGCATACAGGTCCGTGCTCGAAAGGGCAGGTGCAGTGCCATTGGGTGATCACATCATGGCCTTCCAACCGTACGTGATAGGGTTCTGTGCCTTCAATGGTAGCACTCCATCCTTCACCGGTTTCCTCAAGATCGGTTACCTGCTGTGCATCAAAATAGGCTTTCCCTCTTTCAGCGATCAGGATATGAATCTCTTCTTCAAATCGATCTATCGGGATACTGCTCATTGGCGAATAAATCTGGCGATACGCGTTTCTGTGTCCACCGTACATAATATGAAATACATGCCGGAAGGAAGTTGTTCAGTTGAAATCTGATTGTTCGTGCTGAAGCGCTTCAACATGCTTTGTCCATTCGCGTTGATGATTTCGCAGGTCATACCATTGGAGGCTTTATCCCAGTCGATGGTCAATACATCATAGGTTGGGTTTGGAGACACGATGAGCAGTTCAGCCTCTTCGTTGAGGTATTTAAGAGAGGAAGGATTGACAATGGATTTAAAAAAATCAATTGAAGCAAGTACCGCGGGAAATACACACTGGCCGTGGCCAAATGCCGGATTCATGTTGACTGCCAGCACATCGGTTGCACCCAGATCATTCATTGCGGTTTCCGCCACGAGAGCGTTTTCAAATGGAACCTGTTCGTCCATCCCGCAGTAATACAATCGCGTCGGTGCACTAGGAGCCCATTCGTAGGTATCATTATCGTTTAGGGCGAGATTGATCGGATGATTCGGATTACTCACAATGCCCATGATCACACTATCCTGAAACATCTTTTTATTGATGGTGTCTCCATCGATGGCCTGAAGTTGAAGGATGAGTTGCGCATTCAGTGCTGCTAGGTTGATCTCTCCGTTGTAAAAGCGATCGATTTCAGTAGCGAAAGGTTCTTTGAAAATATCATTCAGTGTATTGTAGAGATTGCCATAGATAGGCTGATATCCTAACATGATGTATGCGATATATGCGGGAAATCCATAGGACTCATCACTGAGTATTTTGTCGCGCATGACACCGGAAATACTGTACGGCCCTGACATATGCGTAGCGGCAGAGACTGGGTAAACAAATGACCAGAAGTCTTCGATTTCTTTGTGGAGTGCCATGGAGGCGTGACCGCCTTGTGAGTAGCCGGAGACGAAGAGGAAGTTGGGATCCCAGTTAGGTCCGGAATTAAATTCCAGGTATTCCAGACAGCCATTCAGCATATCCAGTGAGGCGGAAGCTTCGGTGGCTGCGTGCACATACGGATGAAACCCGCGTGAGGTGCCGAGGCCAAGATAATCCGGGGCAATGGAAATAAAGCCAAATCCAGCGTAGGCCAGTGCAACTTCAAAGCCTCCTTTTTGTTGTGAGGGTACATCGTCGGGACCATTGGTTGTGCCATGGGCATAGACTACGATCGGAAGTGGTGTCTCATCACCAGCCTGAGGGATCAGCAGTATACCGGAAGCCGTGTCGGGCATTTGATCTATGCCGGGTGTTTCATATAAAATCCGGTACATATCGACATCGTAGTCGACATTGACGCCAAACAAAATCAGCATGTCGATTTTGGTTTTCGTACCCAGGAAGGTATGTTCGATAAGATAATCCTGTGCGGTGAGCGGGGTTCCTAAGGAAAGAGCCGCAAAAAGAATGAATACTTTTGTCATTAAATTACGCATGATAGTCATTGCTTAAAGTAAAAATGAATCCCCGGACACTGCTTGCCCAGGGTATGGCAAAGCAAAAATATAACAATTTTAGCGAATATATAAATAGCAGCCACTGAATTATGTATACACTGGAACATATTGGAATCGCTGTCAAATCGATCACCGACAGCAACCCTTTGTTTGAACGCTTATTGAAAGCCTCTCCGTACAAGCAGGAGGAGGTGGAAGATCAGCACGTGCTGACCTCATTTTTTCGGGCGGGAGAGTCCAAGATTGAATTGCTGGAAGCGACACATCCGGACAGTCCGATTCAGAAATTTATTGATCATCGGGGAGAAGGCATTCATCACATCGCTTTTGAAGTGGAGGACATTTATGCGGAGATGGATCGTATGCGGAAAGAAGGATTTCAATTGCTACAGGAAGCGCCTTCGTATGGAGCGGATAATAAGCTCGTGTGTTTTATCCATCCGAAATCAGCCAATGGCGTATTGGTAGAATTGTGTCAGACGATTCGAAATCGGGAAGAAGGCGAGATGGATGGTGTGGAGTAGTGAACAGATCATCATTGCTTTTGCAGGTGCTTTTGCAGCCGGGGTGATCAATGCGCTGGCGGGAAATGGTTCTGTCATCACCCTGACGATCCTGACGGAATTAATCGGATTGCCCGGAAATGTAGCCAATGGTACGAATCGGGTAGGCGTACTCTTCAATGCCGCCGGAGCCTATGCCGGTTTTTATGGCAAGCGCGAGATGCAGTATCGGCAGTATATGATATTTATTCTGCCGGTGGTATTAGGCGCTGCAGCAGGGATACTGACTGCTACGGTAGTGACCCATGCACAGTTTATGGGTGTCTTTAAGGCGCTGATGGTGCTGATGCTGATCGTCATCCTGGTTAAGCCGGAGCGCTGGTTGATTGAACGACCGGGAAAGAGTGACCTTCCTTCGTGGCTGATATGGGGTCTGATGCTTTTACTTGGATTTTATGGCGGGTTTATTCAAATGGGTATGGGTGTTTTTTACTTAGCCCTGCTGGTGCTTATCGCGCGGTTGCCCATGATCGAAGCCAATATGATCAAGGCACTTTCTGTGGGGCTTTTCACTTTGTTGGCTGTTATCATTTTTGCGTTGACGGATCAGATTATTTGGTTGATCGGTCTGGTGATGGGCGTGGCGCAGTTTTTCGGCGGATGGATTTCCGCGCATTATGCGAGTAAAATTCCCGGAGCCTCCAAAGTGGCGTATTATATCCTGATTCTGGCAGTTGTTCTTTCTCTGCTTAAACTCTTTAATGTGTTTTGATCCATGAAAAATCATACCTGCCAAAGCGTCTGATTTTAGTGCTGTTTTGTTTTTTTGGTATGAATTATGCGGACTTCATGTTATAGAAGGCCATCTGTCAAATTGGCGTTGCGGGCAATCATTGCCAAAAGCGACACGTTAATAGAATATTCTATATTTGAGTATCACACAGGCCAAACGATTATGAGAAAACCAAACCTATGTATCGCAAGTATCCTTCTGCTCCTGCCCATGATGGGTATCGGGCAGCAAAGCGAGGTAGAGGATGCGCTGAAAAAGGGAGATGCCAATGCGCTGACCCCGTTCATGAGTACGTCTGTCGACCTTTCCATTCCCGGACATGAAAAGACTGTGACCACTTCAGAAGCTGTCAAAGCGCTTTCAGGATTTTTTCAGGAACAGGGTGTCAAGGGATATAAAAAAATGCACACCAGTACACCACAGCAGGGCAGAGCGAATTTTACAATTGGTGATCTCTACACAACGAAAGGTACGTATCGTCTTACTTTGTTTTTCAACCAGCAACAGAAAATCTCTGAAGTCAGTATCCGTCAGTAACAACAAGTATTGAATCAATGCTGTTTGATGACAGTATCCGTTGTCAGGTCTTGCCTGGAACTGATAGCATACAATCCCAGAAATGTAATGAGTCCGTTGACTGCCAGGATTAGGAATCCAAAGGTAAGTCCGTTAAACCATTCTTCTGAATACGCGTCAAGCAGGTAGGCGATGATCGGAGACAGGACACATATCGGAATCACATAGGCGTCTTTTACTTTTCGCTGAGACAATAATCCGAAGGCAAATAATCCCAGCAACGGACCATAGGTATATCCCGCGGCTCTGAATAATTCATTGATGATCGATCCCTTATTGATTAGTTGAAAAATCAGAATGACACCTGTAAACAATATAGCGATCAGGATGTGAACGATTCTTCTGACTTGCGTTTTACGCGCTTCATCCTGAAATTCATCTTTGGTTTCAAATCCCAAAAAGTCCACGCATATTGTAGTTGTCAGAGCAGTCAGTGTACCATCTGCGCTGTTGTAAGAGGAAGCCACCAATCCGATGATAAACGCGATGCCTATGTAGGCCGGCAGATGCTCCATGGCAAGCATCGGATACAATTGATCCGCGTGTTGGGGTGCTTGCAGTTGCAGATGTCCAAGGTACATCCACAACAATGCGCCTAAGGTGAGTACGAGTAGATTGGCCGCCACCAGAATGATGGAAAAGAAATACATGTTCTTTTGCGCTTCTCCAATGTTTTTACAGGATAGATTTTTCTGCATCATATCCTGATCGAGTCCGGTCATGACGATGGTGATGAGCGCTCCGCTGAGAAATTGTTTGAAGAAATTATTTGGATCACTCCATCCGCCTTCAAAGAAAAAAACTTTTGCAAATCCTGCGTCCCGCATGGCTTCGGGTAGGGTGAACAGAGTCAGATCGAGTTCCTGAAGAACAGCACCAATGGTCAGAAATATGGCGGCAAACATGCATAAGGTCTGAAGCGTATCCGTAAAAATGATCGTGCGGATACCTCCTTTTTGGGTGTACACCCAGATCAGCAGAATTGCAATGATCACCGTTACATAAAACGGTATTCCGAAAGGGTCACAAAGCAGCCGCTGGATGACGATGACGGCCAGAAACATTCTGAATGCAGAACCGATCATTCGTGACAGCATAAAAAAAGCTGACCCGGTGCGATAGGCATTTGGGCCAAACCTTTTGCCCAGATATCCGTAGATCGATACGAGATTGAGCCGGTAATACAGCGGCATGAGCACAAGCGAAATGGCCATGTATCCAAGGAGGTAACCCAGAACTACCTGCATGTAGGAAAAGGCCATATTGTGTCCGCCTGCACCAACCACACCCGGAATGGAAATAAAAGTGACACCCGAAAGACTGCTGCCAATCATGCCGAAAGCCACGAGATACCAGGGGGATTTATGGCGGTTGATAAAAAAATCGTCGGTGGAAGAATTGCGTGAAGTCAGCCAGGCCAGCAATAGCAGTAATGCAAAATAACCTGCGACAATGGCCAGAATGACATTGGGGGATATACCGGCAGAATCCATGGGGGAAAGATAATTGAAAGCTGTTATTTGTGACTGGCCGTGAATCGCCGTATGGCTTACGTACAGGCATGCCCGCATGCTTTCGGCTTCAGTAAGGATGTAGGCGAGAATTAACGAGGGTGTTTTAATATGTCAGCAAATACGTTACAGTGGTTTATACATATACTTTATTGTCATTTATTTGTTTACACAGTTGCGCTTATATTTACAGATGAAAGGGCTCCATGCCCGATCTCATAACCAGATAATTTTAGGGTTTTCCTTCCCATTGCATAAAACTCAGAAGGAACTGATGTCTTAACCCTTTAATTGATTTCGTCTATGACAAGATTCCGAAAGCATCTTCAACGTGCCCACCTGAAGGTGATTTTTTAATTCCCACAAGTCTGATCGGCCAAAGCTGTTCATCCTGTAAAAAGGATCCGGAAGGTTTTTGCCTGCACAGATTTCAAGGCATTTGCCTGAGGCCGTATATCGGCACGATGCTTGCATGGTATTCTTGCATATTCGATCTAAAATCCAATAAACACCCAAAAGAACCTGATAATGTGTGAGTAATAAATTATGATAAAACATACTATGACGCGAATGAACACCAATTTATATTCGCTGTTTCACGCTCAGTCCAGCCCCTTTGGTTTGCAGGTGAAATTCGCTGTGGTTTTTGTGCTTGGAATAATGTTGATGCCCCGAGCAACAGACGCTCAGACCAATACGTGGACCGGATCTACGGATAACGTCTGGAGTACCGCTTCCAACTGGTCGCTGAATGCAGCACCGGATCCCGCGCATGACATTGTCATCGACACGGATGCTGATATCGATATCACCTCACCGCTATCACTGACGATCAATACGCTGACCATCACATCCTCCTCCACAGTCTCGTTTACAGGAAAAAACAGCAACCGGGTATTGGTGATCGATAATACCGGCTCGAGTATTGATGCCGGAAGTACCCTGACCCTCAAAGGCTCTTCCTCTTCTTTGTCGATGGGTATCTCGTTTAGCGGGAGTAACCGCACAATGGATATAGACGGGTCGCTGATCCTGACTTCTGATGGCGGAGGGGGAAAATATACAGCAAGCAACAGTAACACTACTGTAGATGGGCTGATCAAGGCAGATCCGACCGGGGGAAATAACAGTGCAGAAATATTTTCATCCTCGTCCAATTTATCTTTCAGCGCTGGTTCGGATTACATCCATGATATAGCAGGCGGAACGATACCGGTGGCCACCTGGAATGCTTCTTCATCCTGTACGATTACAGGTTCAACATCGGGTTTGCCGGGCAACCTGGACCAGACATTTGGTAACCTGACGATTAATTGTTCCGGTTTTACCGCGAGCTCATTTTTACCATTTTCCGGTATGACGATCAATGGCGATTTCGAAGTTCTCAATACAGGTAGCGGAACGATCACGATGTCCCAAACCCCATTAAATGTAGGGGGTGACTGTGTGATAAGTGATGACTTCAGAATGTCGTTTACCAGTGCAAACAGAGATCTGAATGTCTCTGGTGACTTTACAATGAATGGTGGTACGCTGACCATGGGATCAAGTAGTGGAAACGGAACGATAAAAGTGACCGGTGATTGTTCACTGTCCGGTGGAACCATTACAGAAACCGGAAGTGGCAGCGGGTACTTTATATTTAATAAATCCGGTGTGCAAACCTATACCTCCGGGGCTACGATCACCAACAGTATCAACTTTACCGTCAACAATGGTTCTACCTTACAGATGGCCTCACCTTCCACGCTGGTAGAAAGTTCTTTCGGGACATTTACCTTGTCGTCCGGTGCCAGTCTTGGTATTACGTCAGTGGATGGGATCGCTACCTCCGGATCCACAGGCAATATTCGAACACCGGGAAGAGTGTTTGCGACAGGATCTCATTTGATTTATAACGGCAGTGCCGACCAGGATGTCGGTAGTGGTTTGGCCAATACCAATAAAGCTAATCTGACCATTGACAATCCCGGGAACACCGTTACTCTTGAAGAGAATACAACTATCACCGGAGCACTTACGGTAACGGCAGGATCTGCCTTTAGCCTTTCGAGTTTTACACTGGCGAGTCCGACTTCAATTGCCTTGGAATGTGGGGCTCCATCAGGATCAAATATCACAGGCAGTGGGCTGTTAACGTTGGGAGGAAATATAAACGTGACCGATCTGGCCGGAGCGGGAACAGATGATGCTGTTATCTCCGCGCCTCTTTCGTTAGGGGCCAATAGAACGATCACAGTAGCAGATGATGGTTCGGATGCTATTGATCTGACGATCAGTGGAAATGTGAGTGGAGCCTTTGGAATTGTCAAGGAAGGCGCAGGTACATTAGCACTTTCTGCGTCTAATACCTATTCCGGTACGACGACCATCAACGCGGGTACGCTAGTATTGGCTTCTTCGTCTGAACGTATTTCAAACTCATCTGCTGTAATTCTGGGAGGCGGTACCTTCAGTACCGGTGCCTCCGCAGGTTTTTCTGAAACGGTATCTACATTAAAACTCAATGATCACTCCACCATTGATCTTGGTACGGGTGTCCATACACTGACGTTTGCCAACAGTTCAGGTGTGTCGTGGACGGCCGGTAAAGTTCTGACCATCACAGGATGGACGGGAGCAATTGAGAGTTCCGGAGGTGGAGATGCAGGAAAAATTCAGGTGGGTCTCGGTGGATTGACTTCGTCGCAACTGGAACAAGTCACGTTTGATGGATTTGCTGCGGGTGCAGTGATCACCGGAACAGGTGAACTTGTGCCGAAGGCGTTAGTATTTTATTCTCAGGCCAGCAGCACACCGGAGACACCGGGTAATTGGAATACAGAACGAGATGGATCGGGAACGGATGCGGTAGCAGGTGACTTCACTTCTTCAGGAACCTTTTTTATCATTCAGGGATCAGGAAATGGAGGCACAACGCCACATACCATGACCACATCTTCTGCCTGGACAGTGTCAGGGGTGAGTGCTAAAATCCAAATTGAAGACGGAGCCACCCTGATCACCCCGGCGGCGGTCACGCTTGGTTCAGGATCGGTGTTTCAAATTGATAATGGCGGCACCTACAAACATCAGAATACAAGTGCGTGGGCCACGACAGTTTTTCAGGGAAGTGAATCTTTTGGAAACTCAAGCACAGTCGAAATTAATGCAACTGCCACTACATTACCCACCAATGGCAGCTATGGAAGCCTGATTATCAACCTCACCACGGATCCGGGTGCTGACCTCAGTTTTGCAGGTAACCTATCATCTGTGACCGGAGATCTCACAATTCAAAATACACAAAACAGAGAGTTGCAATTAGGTACCTCTACTTCGACTGCCTTATCTGTTGCAGGTGATATTTCTCTGTCAGGAGCCACGAGTATACTAACACTGACAGGTGGAAGTGGAACAAATACAGTGACTGTAGATGGTGATGTAACCATCACCGGCGGAGCACTTGACTTTTGTTCTTCCGGTGCTTCCGGGAGTGGTGAATTAAATGTCAAAGGAAATTTTACCCATACCGGTGGAACCATTCTGAGTTCCGGATCAGGTACGACTAACGCACTGCAGATGGTGGGTTCTTCTACACAATTACTGGAGAGCGGAGGTTTTGATAATCCGCACACCATAGATGTGAATATCGCACCGACAGGATCAGGGCAGGTAGAAATACAAACAGGAAAATCTTTTGTGATACATCCATCTGCAGATTTTACCATTGAAAACACATCAACAGCTAGCGAGCTTTTAGTCAATGGAAGTCTGATCACATCTGCGGACGTCGTGAATGACGGAACGGTTGAGCTGAATGGAACTTTCCAGATCAACACCTCCGGAAGTTTGAGTTCCAATGCACTGACCTATGGTTCTGCATCAACACTGATTTACAACTCCTCATCTGCACTGAATGTGTCGCAGGAGTGGACAGGAAATGCGACCACAGCCGGATTGGGAGTTCCGCAGGATGTTGTGATTCAGAATACCAATGTTATTTCCATGCCTTCTTCAAACAGAGGGATGGCAGGTGATCTCACGATTACGTCAGGAGGTTTGACCTTGAATCCTACTTCGGGTGATCTGCATATCGCAGGCGACTGGATTCGGAACGGGGGAGCGTTTACGCCAAATAGCAGAACCGTGATCATGAATGGTGCGTCAGCCCAGAGCATTGGCGGCTCGACAGCCACTACATTTGATGATCTCGAGATTGCCAACACCAGCGGAGGAGTCAGCCTTGCGGAACCCATAGATGTGGATGGGACACTGACCCTGACATCAGGTATTCTGACGACAGACATGACCAATATTCTTTCGCTTAATAATACCTCGACAACTGCGATAAGTGCGGGTGCCGGAACAAAATTTATCAAAGGCCCGATGCAATGGGCATTGGGTGTCGGTACGTACGTATTCCCGGTCGGGAAAAGCAGCAGCAATTATTTTCCCTTTACCCTGAATGTTTCTGCAGCATCATCTCCGGTCATCACGGTCGAAGCCTTTGACACTGATGTGGATGGAAGCGCTACGATTGATGGATCGCTGACTGGAATAAGTCATACAGAATATTGGAAGGCGACCCTTGACGCGGGAACTTTTGCAGGAAGTGTTTCTCTGACACGTGTTGATCCGCTTACCGTGGAGGACGTCATCGGACAAAGTGCTTTGCAAAGTGGTGACTATTCGTCTGTTAATGGTACCCCTTCGAGTCCATCTATTCTCAACTCAGACGATGTCAGTAGCCTTGGGTTTTTTGTTTTGGCCACCGGTACGCGCAAATGTCCGGAGTCCTCGGCAGTCACGCCGGCAGCTGATCAGCAGGTATGCCAAGGTGTGGTCACGGATGAACTAACCACTACCATTACCACCGGGTCCGGAATTGGAGATCCGACCCTTCAGTATCAATGGTATTATAATTTGACTAACAGTAATACGGTTGCAGGAGCAACCCTGATTTCGGGAGCCACTGCTCAGACATATACACCTCCTTCAGGAGCCGGAGAGGCAGGCACCACCCGGTATTACTTCTGTGTCGGGTATGCTGTTGATAATACCTGCGCGCAGTCGAATTCGACCCAATCCCTTGCATCGAATACGGTGAAGGTAACGATAGACACATTGCCTGTGTGTTCGATAACAGGTGTAGATGAAGTATGTCCTTCCACATCCGGTACCCTATTTAATGCACCGGCTGACTTGTCTTACGCCTGGAGTATCTCCGGTGACGGAGCGATTGATGGAAGCGCAGCCAACCAAATGGTCACTGTTGATGCCGGGGCTGGTTGTAACACGAGCTATACAATTTCTGTGACGCTTACAGATGGAAATACATGCAGTTCAATGTGTACGAAGAATGTCATCGTCAGAGATATCATAGCTCCAGCTGTAACAGGCTCCCTTTCCAGCACAACAGTCGAAGGATGCCTTGAAGGGGATGCCCCGGCAGCTGTCACTACTGTAAGTGCCTTGGAAGCGCTTGCAGGCGATCTTCAGATTGTTGATAACTGTACGGATGATGCAAGCCTGACAGTAGCCAGCAGTCAGTCGAGTTTCGGTTCTTGCCCCATAACCATTACCAGAACGTATACGGTGACAGATGTTTGCAGCAACACAAGTGTTGACATCGTCCATACGATTTATGTCGATGACACAACTGCACCTGCCGTAACAGGGAGCATAACGGATACTACCGTTGAAGGATGTGACGTAAACGCGGCTCCTGCAGCCATGACTACTGTGGCAGGTCTGGAGAGTTTAACCGGTGATTTGCTGATTGCGGATGCCTGCACGCCAGATGTTTCGCTCACGGTAGCGCATACACAAAGCAGTTCCGGAACGTGTCCTATTGAAATTACGCGGACTTATACAGTAACTGATGCTTGTAATAATACCAGCGTTGATATCGTGCATACGATTTATGTTGATGATACTACAGCGCCTTCAGTGACCGGAAGTATCTCACTTACCGTAGTAGAAGGTTGTGATGTTGGTGATGCCCCGACGGCTGTTACTACCGTCGCGGGTCTTGAAGGTTTGGTGGGAGATTTGCTCATTTCAGATGCCTGCACAGCAGATGCTTTACTGGACGTATCCAGTAGCCAGACCAGTAGTGGTACCTGTCCAATCATTATTACCAGGACATACACCGTGACGGATGCCTGTGATAATACCAGTGTGGATATCATTCATACTATTCATGTCAATGATACGACAGCGCCTCGTGTAACCGGGAGCATAACCGATACTACCGTAGAGGGTTGTGATGTGAATGCTGCTCCGGCTGCAGTGACTACAGTGGCCGCACTGGAAGCATTGACAGGGGACTTGATGATCACTGATGCATGCACTGACGATGCATCTTTAATTGTTTCCAGCAGCCAAAGCAATAGCGGTACCTGTCCGATTGAGATTACACGCACGTATAAAGTGACAGATGCTTGTGGCAATACAAGTGTCGACATCATCCATACCCTATATGTTGATGATACGACTCCGCCGGCAGTGAGCGGCAGTTTGTCACTGACCACTATAGAAGGATGTAATGCAGCTGCTGCTCCTGCAGCGGTGACAACAGTGGCAGCATTAGAAGGACTAACCGGAGATTTGATGATTACAGATGCATGTACTGCTGATGTGTCTTTGTCAGTAAGTAGTAGTCAGAGTGTAAGCGGTACATGTCCTATAGTCATAACCCGCACATACAATGTCACGGATGCCTGTAATAATACAAGTGTCGACATCATCCATACGATCCATGTGGATGATACAACAGCACCTGTGGTCACAGGAAGTATATCCAGCACCACTGTTGAGGGTTGCGATGTTAGTGCGGCACCGTCTCCACTGACGACAGTAAACTCTTTAGAATCATTACCGGGTGACCTGGAAATAGATGATGCTTGTACATTGGATATCAACCTAAGTGTGTCCAGTAGCCAGAGTAGTAGTGGTACCTGCCCAATCGTTATTACACGTATTTATAAAGTTACAGATGCATGTTTGAATACAAGTGTGGATATTGTACATACGATCTATGTAGAAGACACAACACCACCGGCTGTTTCGGGTAGTATCACAAGTACAACTGTAGAAGGATGTGATGTAAGTGCTGCTCCGACGGCGCTCACTACGGTAGCTGGTCTTGAAGCTTTGCCTGGAGATTTAGAGATCACAGATGCTTGTTCGAGCGATGCAAATCTTTCCGTGTCCAGTAGTCAGAGTAGCAGTGGTACCTGTCCGATTGAGATTACACGCACGTATACGGTAACTGATGAGTGTACCAATACGAGTGTGAATATTATTCATACCATTTATGTTGACGATTCTACGGCTCCCGGCGTGACGGGAAGTATTACGGATTCAACCATAGAGGGGTGTGATGCCAGTGCGGCACCTTCGCCTGTTACCTCGGTAGCCGCTTTGGAGGCATTGGCAGGTGATCTTGATGTTTCTGATGCATGTACAGCTGATGGCGATCTTTCATTGTCCAGTAGTCAGACCACTAGTGGGACCTGTCCTCTGGTGATCACGAGAACCTACAAAGTGACGGATGAATGCGACAATACAAGTGTAGATATTGTACATACTATATATGTCGATGATACGACAGCACCCGTTGTGACCGGAAGTATAACAACCACTACCATTGAAGGGTGTTCCGCCGGGGAAGCACCGGCCGCTGTGACCACTGTCGCCGCACTTGAAGCACTCCCGGGAACATTAAGCATTACGGATGCCTGTACGGCAGATGTTGACCTTTCGGTGTCCAGCAGTCAGACAGTGAGTGGAACGTGTCCAATTGTCATAACCCGAACCTATAAAGTTACAGACGCATGTATGAACACAAGTGTGGATATCATCCATGTGATCAATGTAGATGATACCACAGCACCAGCGGTGACCGGAAGTATTGACGATACGATAGTGGAAGGATGTAGCGTTGGAGCTGCTCCTTCGCCATTAACCACGGTGGCTTCCCTTGAAGCATTGGCCGGTGATCTGGAAATTTCAGATGCCTGTACGATTGATGCAGCATTAGTTGTGACGAGCAGTCAGACCAGCGTGGGCACTTGCCCTATCGTTATCACACGTACCTATAAGGTGACGGATGCCTGTAGTAATACAAGCGACGATATTTTACATTATATCTATATAAATGACACAACACCACCTGCTGTTTCCGGTGGTATAACAAACACAACTGTTGAGGGCTGTGATGTGTCGGCTGCTCCGGCAGCATTAACCACGGTGGCATCCCTTGAAGCGCTTCCAGGCGATCTTGAGATTGCTGATGTATGTACATCCGATGCTGCTTTGACGGTTAGCAGTAGTCAGACCAGTTCCGGAACATGTCCGATCACGATTACCCGTACATATACGGTGACGGATGCCTGCAATAATACAAGCGTTGATATTGTTCATACCATTTATGTAGATGATACCACAGCTCCAGTGGTCTCAGGAAGCATCACCAGTACAGTCGTTGAAGGATGCGAAGTAAGTGCGGCACCTGCACCTGTAACTACCGTTGCCGGACTTGAAGCGCTAACAGGTGACCTAGAAGTATCCGATGCATGTACAGATGATGCTACACTGGTTGTGACGAGTAGTCAGACCAGTTCCGGAACATGTCCGATCGTGATCACCAGAACCTATAAAGTCACTGATGAATGTTTGAATACGAGTGTGGATATTATCCATACCATCAGTATTGATGATACAACAGCGCCTGGTGTCTCGGGAAGTATCACCACCACTACAGTCGAAGGTTGCACGGTCGGAGACGCTCCTGCTGCATTGACAAGTGTTGCGGCCCTGGAAGCTTTGCCGGGCGATCTTGCGATTTCTGATGCTTGCACGGTGGATGGTGATCTGGTGGTGTCCAGCAGCCAAACCAGCTCGGGAACCTGCCCTATCACTATAACCCGAACCTATAAAGTAACCGATGAGTGTGGCAATACGAGTGTGGATATTGTACATACCATATTAGTGGATGATACTACAGCACCTGCTGTAACCGGTTCCATTACGCCCACCACAGTTGAAGGATGTACAGTGGGTGCAGCGCCAACTCCTTTATCTACAGTAGCTTCGTTGGAAGCACTTGCAGGTGATCTTGAGATTTCTGATGCATGCACGCCGGATGTTTTATTAGTAGTCACCAGTAGTCAAACGAGTTCAGGTACATGTCCGATTGTGATTACCCGAACCTACAAAGTGACGGATGCATGCGCTAATACAAGCGTGGATATAATCCATACGATCTATGTGGATGATACCACTGCACCTGTTGTGTCAGGGAATATATTAAACACTATTGTTGAAGGATGTGATGCTTCTGCTGCTCCTGCTGCGGTCAGTACCGTTGCTTCTTTGGAGGCTCTTCCAGGCGACCTGGCTATTGCAGATGCCTGTACGGCAGATGCTTCATTGGTTGTCTCCAGCAGCCAGTCAGTCAGCGGAACCTGTCCAATTGTGATTACACGCACCTACACGGTGACAGATGTTTGCGATAATACGAGTGTTGATATTATCCATACGATTCATGTTGATGATACCACAGCTCCTGTAGTGACAGGGAGTATAGATCCAACCACGGTTGAAGGCTGTGTTGAGGGAGATGCTCCCGCACCGGTTACAACAGTTGCTGCGCTCGAATTACTAGCCGGAGATCTGGCAATCTCAGATGCATGTACAGCCGATGGCGCATTGGTCGTATCCAGTAGCCAAACCAGTAGCGGTACCTGTCCGATTGTGATTACCCGCACCTATACGGTGACGGATGCATGTGATAATACGAGTGTTGATATTATCCATACGATTCATGTGGATGATACTACTGCACCAGTGGTGACCGGGAGTATAAATCCAACCACGGTTGAAGGCTGTGTAGAGGGAGATGCTCCGGCAGCGGTCACAACAGTTGCAGCACTTGAGCTTTTAGCAGGCGATTTGGAGATCTCCGATGCCTGTACGGCTGATGGGTCTTTGACCGTTTCCAGTAGCCAGACTAGTAGCGGCACCTGTCCAATTGTGATTACCCGCACCTATACGGTGACGGATGCATGTGATAATACCAGTGTGGATATTATCCATACGATTCA
>JAUHXV010000019.1 GCA_030426765.1 Bacteroidia bacterium
GATCCCCGGATAGAGAATGCCTGGACATTTGAACCACTGGAACGAGTCGCGACGACACCATTGATTCCATAGAAGGCATCATCAAAAGAGCGCACACCGGTTTGTTCGATCTCTGCGCGGGTGACCAGTCCCACACTCGCCGGCGCGAGGTTGAGGCTTTGTGATTTTTTTGTGGCGGATACGACTACTTCACCGGTAAGGTAGGTCTCCTGGTGCATCTCGATGCGGATCGGACCGGTAGCGGAAGTGATGCTATCCATTTTGACGGCCTGGTACCCAATCATCGAAAACACCACGTTGTAGGCCGGATGGGTCAGGCCGGTGATGGTAAACTGACCATGTTGATCGCTGGTGGTGCTGTGCTGTACGTGGTTGCTGAAGGTGATATTCACATAGGACAAGCCTTCTCCTGATGCTGCGTCAATAATTTTGCCGGACAGATCCCACTGGCCGGTGATATTGAAGGAGCAAAGGAGAAGGCTTGTAAGAAAAAGGAGTCTTCTTTTTACTGGAAGAACCACGATTCCACGAAGGAGAGGTCTGCTCTGAAGTTGTACTCCACATTATCTCCTTTATTCAGTGTAAATGTCGATGGTGCCGGATAGTCGAAGATGGTGATCACATTTCCCATCACACTGGCTTTGATGACGATTCCATGGCTGACTACGGATGGATTGCCCCAGTGCACACCTAAGGTGGCGGTTCGCAGACTTGGGTCGGTGATCAGGTCATGCCGGTAGCCAAGCGCCAGAGCAGAGTAAGTGCCCGGATCTACTTCGAGTTCGTAGTGATAGGTACTCACGCCTGGTGTCAGGTCTATGATAACCGGGTTTTGCGCATTCGAAGGCGCGCCCAGTGCGAACGTGCCTCCTGGAAACCCCGGGTATAAAAGATCTGCGGGAATCTCTCCCCAACCGGCTCCGGCTGGCGGTACGGCGGCAACAAATTCCGGGAAGATTGTGAGTTGGATTTCTCCGCTGTCCTGCCAGGTCTCCCAAAGGCTCACGCTATCGATCGTGATGGTGCCGTGGATCGTAGCCGTGTCAGGTTGTACTTCGTCGTCTTTGCAGCTTGTCAGAAACAAGGCCGGAAGGGCCAGCAAAAGAAGGGCTTTAATAGAAAATGATATAATCCTCATGGTTTGTAGTTTGATTAAAATAGAAACCGCAAAGGACGGTGTTGCACTCATCAAAAAATACCTGAAGGGGGGAAAACAATACCGAGAGGCTCTTGTTTAATCACATCGAACGCTCAATTGGTCAACGACAAGGCAATTCCTATATGCAGACAAGCCCTCGATGCATGTGTTACGGTCAGCCTTGTATGATAGGTTTACCTTAATAGGTTTAGGTCGAATTAGATATCTTGTGAGGTATGAAAAATATCTCCTTCGTTTTACTTCTGGTGTTTGGTTGCCTTTCTTCAAATCCGGATTTACTTGCTCAATCCTCTTCTGATCATGATGGCAAATGGATAGACCTGACCTACCCATTTTCAGAAAAGACCTTATACTGGCCTAACAACCCACGCGGGTTTACTTTCGATACCTTATTTGAAGGGGTCAATGATCATGGCTTTTACTACAGTTCATACAGTTTTTTCGCGCCCGAACATGGCGGGACGCACCTGGATGCCCCGGTGCACTTTGCGGAAGGGAGGCAAACCGTAGACCAGATTCCGCTGGAAAGGCTCATGGGTGAGGCCGTGGTCATCGATGTTTCCCACCGCGCTCTCGACGACAGAGATTATCAGATTCAGATTGAGGACGTAACGATTTGGGAGAAAAAGCACGGGCCACTTCCGGAGGATGTAATTATTCTGTTTCGGACCGGTTATGGGAAATTTTATCCCGATCCGCTTCTGTATTTTGGTACGGACCTGAAAGGCGAAGAGGCAATTCCGCTGTTACACTTTCCGGGCATTCATCCTGAGCTCGCAGCCTGGCTGGTGGACAACCGATCGGTGAAAGCCGTTGGGCTGGATGTAGCCAGTATCGACTATGGGCAAAGCACCGAGTTTATGTCCCACAGGATTCTGCTGGGTGAAAACATCCCCGGTTTTGAAAATGTGGCGAATCTCGACCGATTACCTGCCAAAGGTATTCACCTGATCGCATTGCCGATGCTGATCGAAGGGGGAAGCGGAGGACCCGTTCGGATCATCGCACGGATTAATAAATAATTTACCATGCTGAAGCAGGATAACCTTACCAAGGTATTCTTAATGAACTTAGCTCATTTAAGAGTCAATGTCCAGAAACCTTTTTTGTCGCTATTATTCCGGCCCTAAACTATTCGCAAGTTCAGGGATATCCCTGAATAATTGACAAATTTAGGGTAATTAAAAGGCACAGATATGTTACTTTTTTCATTGCCAAAAAAGTAACCAAAAAGTCTAGTCACGCTAAAAACTCCCGTTTAGTACTTTTCTTTTTCTGTTTTTTAGGGGAGGCTTTAAGGTTTATTCTTCGCTCTTTCTTCTTTTTGCTCTGGCGAACACAAAAAGAAGGCATTAGGTTGGTCAGACAATTTAGCGTGACAGGACTTTTCTAGT
The DNA here is from genome assembly GCA_030426765.1 of Bacteroidia bacterium. Taxonomy (GTDB): domain Bacteria; phylum Bacteroidota; class Bacteroidia; order Chitinophagales; family Saprospiraceae; genus Opimibacter. The sequence continues at coordinate 2,554 of JAUHXV010000019.1, forward strand.
GGAAATTGACTTTTCAATCCAATAAAAAATTTTCCCAAAGGGAAAAAATCGGTGTAGTCGGCGCAATCTGCTTAATCAGTGATTCAAACATGTGAGCAAGGCGAATCTCTTTGATATACTGAAGTTTTGAAAATCGGTACCCCCTTTCCGCGAGCGCTATAGCTACTCTGCGGAGGCGCTAGGGGGCAAAGGGGGTAGAATAAGAAGAATTAAAATCCCTTCCGCTATCCCCTCCCGTTGTATAGCGGGATTCGCTGACAGACTCTGCTAATTCGATTTTTTCTTTTGTAATTCGATAATAAAGGAGGAAATATTTAAAATGGGCTGGAGGTGATATAGATGAATCTGATTACCAGTACAATTCCTTCTCAATTTCAATTATCCTGGAAAGCGGTGAATATCTTATTTAGCTTTAAAAGAGTATAAGGGTAATCATTCAGCAGGTGAGACTTTCGAAAATCTCCGTTTGAAATACTCATAGAAGAGTACATTCAGAAAAATGAGTTCATACCCGTAAAATATATCCTCGACAGGAATGGTCCCCAACCTGATCGCAAGATTTTCTGCATTATTATACCATACTACAGGTTCTTCAAGTCCGGTACCGGTCAGAATACCATTGACGATAAAAAAGGGAATCAGCAATACCGCATACACCGAGGTCAGTTTGGAAAACCAGCTGATGGTAAAGACAAACCTTGCAAGCAGTATCAAAACACCAAGTGAGATAAAGGTGGTCGATGTATATGCGCGCGGCATGGAAAGAAGGCCGATGATGATGAGCACTATTGCCGAACCGATACACACGATTCTTTCGATTTGCGGGGGCCATGAAAGTTTGAAAAATAGCGAGAGACAATGGTAGGTAAACACACATGCATAAGGAATGCAAACAAAAAACAATACCTCTTCCAGGGGAAGATTGACAAGATGTATTCCCGTGATATAATCTTTGTTGAAACCCCATACACCCATCTGAGTGAAAAGCACATCCCAGGCAATAAACACTAGTCCCGCCAGCACCATGGCAGGCAGGTAGTATTTCCATTGTTTGTGAAATTGAAGTTTGGGGTGAAACGAAAACAGAAAAGGGATAATGATCGTACCGAAATTAACCCAGAGATAAGTGTATTGCATGCAGAGGATCAGGTGTGACTGTTCTGGAAATATTTTCGAGGTACCCAGAGCATGCCAAAACATTCCCCATCATGCTTGTCGAGATGTTTGTGGTGCACCTTGTGTGCGCGACGAATTGCTTTGAAGTAAGCGTTGTCCGTTTTTCTTAAAAACTTAAAGCGCTGATGGATAAAAATATCGTGCACGAAAAAATAACAAAATCCATAGAGTGTAATACCCAGTCCGATCCAGAACAAGTAATTATATCCTGCCTGCATCCCAAAAAACAAACCGGCAATCCCGGGCAGAGCAAAAATCAAAAAGAAGAAATCATTATGCTCAAAAAAACCTTTGGAAACCTTTTTATGATGATCCTTGTGTAAGATCCAGAGCAAGCCGTGCATAATATATTTATGCGTAAACCACGCCACAAATTCCATGCATAGGAAAGCGAGGATAACGATGCCGATGTTGGTAAGTATAGTCATCATGTCAGGTAAATATTTGGTTCAGAACCCGGGTTCTGTAATGGAATATGCTTTTGATTTTATCCCGCACGATCAGCTTCTCCGCAAGCCGGCCAAGCCACCCCAAAGGTAGTTGATACCGGACAATATCTTTCATTAAAACACCATTTTCCTGCGGAATAAACGTATGCGTGTGACGCCAGAGTTTATAAGGCCCTTTAAGTTGCTCGTCCGTAAAGGAGGCTTTATGCTTTACATCGAAGATTCGGGTTTGCCATTTTACCGGGATACCTAACAGCGGTTTTACACGGTAATCAATCAACATGCCTTCGTAAATATCATTCTCATTCAGATCTGTCAGTATCCTGAAATCCATGGAAGGAGGCGTGATCTTCGCAAGATTTTTGGGAGACGAAAAAAAGTCCCACGCTTTGTCAATGGATATTGGTAAAAACTGTTCAGCCGTAAATACATGCATGATCGTCAGGTGTGTGTTTAGAGTGTGTTCATTTTGAGCTGGACCATACTGTTGATCATAAGTCCAAATTTGTGTGGGTTGCTGACCCGTATTCGTTTAGTGAGTACCTGCGCGGGTGTCACCCGTTTGATTTTTTTAAACAAAGAGCGATAGTAAACGTATGCGAGATATACGCCGCCCCGGGATGAAGCCGGTAACCTTTTGATTCCGATCAGGGCTTCTTTGAAATCCTGTTCAATTTCCTGTTCAATTTCCTTTTTGACTTCTGTTGTAAAATTGGACATATCGATTTGAGGAAAGTAGATCCGCCCCAATCCCTGGTAATCTGCTTTGATATCGCGAAGGAAGTTGACTTTCTGAAATGCGGCACCCAGCTTCATGGCATAGGGTTCCAGTTCGCGATACAGCTTCATGTCTCCATTGGTGAAAACATGCAGACACATCAGGCCGACGACTTCGGCGGAACCAAGAATGTAGGTCTGATATTTTTCAGGCGTATAGTCGACCTTCGCGAGATCCATTTCCATGCTTTGCAGAAATGTTTCTATGTGGTCATGTGCAATGTTGTATCGATGGACGGTTTCCTGAAACGCATTTAAGATCGGGTTGAGGGATATCCTTCGCTCTATGGCCCGATAGGTCTCTGCTTTAAATTCTGCCAATAAGCAAGCTTTGTCATATCCTTCAAAACTATCGACGATCTCATCGGCAAAGCGCACAAAACCATATATGGTATAAATCGGATGGCGGATTTCTTTACCCAGAAATCCTATGCCCAGCGAAAAGCTGGTACTGTAAGCTCTGGTTGTCAGCTTACTGCATTCCACGGAGACATGATCAAAAAGCGATTTCATAGATCGTTGAGATAGTTTTGAAGTTGTTGAGAAGCCACATTTCCTGAAATGATCGAAGGCGGCACGCCCGGTCCGGGCACAGTGAGTTGTCCGGTATAAAACAGATTACGGATTTTCTTATTCCGTATACTTGGTTTGAGGATAGCCGTTTGCGGCAAGGTATTGGCCAGGCCATACGCATTGCCTTTATACGCATGATAGTCTGCCTTAAAATCCCTGACACAATAGCTGCGTTTATAATCGATATGTGAGGTAATGGATTCACCCACATGAGCCTCCAGTCTCTCCATCATGATTGAAAAATATTTTTCCCGGAGTTCGTCGGTATCTTCCAGTCCGGGAGCCAGGGGCATAAGCAGAAAGAGATTTTCGTGCCCCTCAGGTGCTACACCCGGGTCTGTTTTGGAGGGACAACAGGCATAGAAGAGAGGTTTTGAAGGCCACTTTGGTTGCTTGTATATTTCAATCGCATGCTGTTCGAGATCGTGATCAAAAAACAAAGTATGGTGGTGCAGTGACGAAAGCTTTTTATTAATTCCCAGATAGAAAATCAACGATGAAGGCGCAAACGTTTTTTTATCCCAATAGGCTTCCGTGTAATTTCTCAGGGCCTGAGGAAGGAGTTTTTCCTCTACGTGATGGTAGTCCGCTGATGCGATGACACCATCAAAATGCAAGTGTTCGCCATGGACCACGATACCGTTGACCAAATGCTTTTCCGTGCAAATGGACTCGACCTCACTATTGAGATGTATAGTCGCGCCACGACTCGTAGCAACATCTTCCATCGCCCGTATAACAGCACCAAAACCACCCATCGGATACCAGGTGCCCAGTTTGAGCCCAGCGTAATTCATCAGGCTGTACAAGGCCGGCGTATCTTTCGGCATCGCCCCCAGGAAGAGTACGGGAAACTCCATGAGCGCGATGAGTTTGGGGTGTGAGAAATACTTTCTTACATGCTTGCTAAACGAAGAAAATACCTGTAACCGCGTAACGCCCTTCAGGAGGCGCATGTCGACAAACTCCCTCAAAGACAATCCGGGTTTATAGACTAAATCGTTCATGCCGGTGTCATACTTGTACTTGGCTTCCTTCATGAATGCTTCCAGCTTGCGCGCACTGCCGGGCTCGATGGACTCAAAGAGCGCTGACAAGGCTGTATCATCGGAAGGCACCTGCATGACATCCTTATCGCCAAATACGATATCGAAAGCCGGATCCAGCTTCATGAGCGTGTACGCATCGCTAATGTCGACACCAAAATCACTAAAAAACTTTTCAAACACATCCGGCATCCAGTACCAGCTCGGCCCCATATCAAAAACATAGCCCGATGGTGTGGTAAACTGTCTGGCTCGCCCCCCGGTGGATTCATTTTTTTCAAAGACATGCACCTCATGTCCTGCCTCTGCTAAGTAGCTGGCAGCACTTAGACCGGAGAAACCAGAACCGATGATGGCGATTTTAGACATAGTGAAAGAGTTGTAGTGGATCAGGTTTTTGAATTAAGTGTATGGATAAGTTCTTCCGGTGAATAGATGAAATTTATTCTGCGTGGTTTGGCAATATGTTCAGTGAGCGTCTTAGATGAGGCAATGTGAATATTCGTTTTCGGAAACAGTGTATTAACTTGTTTTAGATAGGCTGCTGCTTCTTCATGATCCAGGTAGTGCACAAAAAACAAAAGGATGTCTGTAGGATGAATTTCCTGCGCTGCTTTTTCCAGGGTATTGAGCGGGACATTACTTCCCAGGTAGACGACCTGATGACCAGCTTCGCGAAGAAGGAAATTGGCAAACAATAAACCGATTTCGTGGAATTCATTCTCGGGCAGAAAGAGCATCCATTTTCGTTTGGATTTGTTCGCCAGAGGAACACTCTCAATCGCGGAGAATATTTTTTGTTTGATCAGGTTGCTGCTGAAGTGCTCCTGGGCCGGGGATACAGAATCAATTTCCCACATCAGTCCCATTCGGTTGAGTAAGGGATAGAGGACTTCCGTATACGTGTTTTTAAGTCCCTGCTTTTGAATGCATTGTTGGTAGACGGCATTAAAATGAGCTTCATCGTAACTGACCGCTGCAGCCATCAACTGGGACACATAATATTCATTCTTATCCTCCGTCAGCCTTTTTTCTTCAAGTTTCAGAGAAAGGAGGTGGGCCAGTTCTTCATCTTTCATGGGGCCGACATGGGATATTTTGTATCCGTCCTTCAGTAAGCTGACAATATTGAGCAGCCTTCTGAGCTGGTGGCTGTCGTAGTATCGTGTATTTCCTTCAGACCGTCCCGGCTCCAGGGCGCCATAGCGCTGTTCCCATATTCGGATCGTATGGGCTTTGATACCAGAGAGTTGCTGAAGGTGAGAGATAGAGAATTGATCCATTGTTTTGTTTTAATATCTAAACAAATATATGAACAAAACGGGATTTTGTGCAATTGGTTCATTTCCCGGCAGGGAAATTCAAAATATGCTCAGAAAGGTGAAAATGAGGCTGTTACGACAATTTTATTTGACCAGTTGGGCTGAGAAGTGCTTACTCAATCCTTTTCATAGGGAACTCAATGGTCCGGGAATCGCCCTGATGCTCGCCGTAGATCGATGCTACGAGTGAGTCCTGGTGAATAAGCCTGTAGGTAATTTTCTGCGGGAAGTCGTGGTAAGGGTGTTGGAAAACCATTGAGGTATCAGTCATGGACGTCAGCGCAAACTGAATGGGGAGACCGTCATTTTGGTTTTTGACGGTAGGAATATAAAACAGGCTATCCTGATCCTGGATTAACTGGATTTCCTCAAAGATGATCGTGTCCTTTCCATTGAGCGAATAGCTGAATCCGAAGAGCTCATTGCCATCAATCCGTTTCCAGGACTCATATACACTGCCCCGCGCAGTCTTGTTCTCCCATGTACCGATGAGCCAGGATGCCCTGTTGATCTGATCGCTCGATTGAAAAGTCCAGGACAGCAGCGCCAGAAAGCAGAAGAGTGAAGTGGTTTTGATCAAATACTTTTTCATCATTATACTATTATCTCTATAAAAATCATTTGCACAGCATGGGAATGGTGTCTACAGCCAAAAGCCAATGCCTGCTGTAGGGCCAAACAAATTCATCTTCAGTTTTAGTTCCTCGTGGTCAATTGATTTTCGCAGTCGTACATTCATGAGTGACCAGCCAATCTGAAAATCGATCAGTTGAGAAGCTCTGTATCGCAAAGCATTGCTGTATACCCATGAATAGTTTTTTCCTGAAATCCCGTAATCGGCCTGCAGTTCGAGTTTCCAGCGTTTGTATTCGATGGGGATGTACAGGCCAAACAATACTTCGATCCATCGGGGCTTTAAATCAATCACCTGTCCCTGGCCAAACACATCTGAATGTAGTATCACATCCATATACCGCGTCCCCAGGTATGGGTATACATCCAGATTGAAATCCTCCTGGTCACCGATGTCCAGAACATTGTATCCTGCAAATAGTCGGGGGAAGAATACCTGCGTGGTAAGGTATACGAGCTCTTTTTCCATGCCTCCGTCAGCCGGAACATATTCATAGGTCCTGCCTAATGCACCGGAGAAGGCATCCAGCTGGCATATTATTTTTGGTGTTTTATACATGGCACGGCCCACGAGATAAAATTCGACGCTGGTTTTGTGGAACAACTGTTTAAATAACTTGTCATCCTCTCCATCGGAAGGGGTAAGATCGATATCGCCATAAGCCAGTTGCCCACGTATCCCGGGAATCCAAAGCGGAATCTCAAGCAGCCAGTGCTTTTGACTTTGTGCATAGATCTTTTCTTCAACGATGGCCTGGCTGTTCCCGCAGATCGGAATGCACAATACCCAGGTGACTATCAACGGGGCAAAAATTGAAAGATGACGAAACACGCTAAATCTTTTTCTTGGTATTGAATTGATAAAATTACAAAACAAGATCTAGGTGATGCAACATGCGATGCAAGGATTTAGGAAAAGCTTTCAGGCCTCCATAGCGCACCTATGTTTTTCATCCGCCTGATCACAAACAAGCTGAAAATTGAAGATCCGACACCTGTGATTATGTTATATATCGTTTGCCGTACAACACAACCTTATCCCGATAGCCCAAGTTGCGGAAGTTGTTTGACCCTGTGGTACCGAAGTGCCGCTGAGATACAGTCTTTGAGCGCCTGCTCAGGGATTTTTTGATCCATATCAAAGACAATGGCCCGATTGCCTTCATAGGTAAAGAGGTCACCATATACTTCTTTAAAAGCAGGTACGAGCTTACTGGTACATTTAAAATATATGGCATACTGATCCGGATTTTTTTCTTTCCAGTCCATCCGGATGGTGCTGCCTTTTTTGGCGATATAACTGGGCTCATTCCATTTCAGCGTTTCTTCGATCGCGGTGACTTCACCTGATTCTTTGGCTGCTTCGAGAATGAGTTTTCTCAGATAAGTCAGCTTTCGTTTTGCTTTGCCCGGATAAGAAAGGAATTTTTGTTCGACTGCATTATCTGTTATGACCTGTAGTACTGCCATCGTTTTACTTTGTTTGTAAGACTACTTTATTTCTGACCCGGTAAGTTTCACATCCGCATGCGCCCAGGCTTTTTTAAATCTTTGTTTAGTAAGTTTCTCTTTTTCTGCAGCGCCTGATTTTTCATATGCAAGTGAAAGCCCACTCAGTGCCCAACCGTTTTCAGGAAAGTGAATAAGATCTTCAAGATACGTCTCTGCCGCCTCTTGATTCAGACCTGCAGCTAATTGTAGAGCGCCCAAATTGTGACGAACCGAAAAGAACCAATCCGGCGGTTCATTGTAGTTGAGATTATCTTCAATTGCGATCGCTTCCTTGAGCAACTGAATGCCTGTCTGATAATTATCCTGCTTCGCCTGAATTTCAGCCGCGAGTACTTTTTCAGCAATCGATACAATGTCATAAACGGAATTGATATCCCAGATGGTGAGTTCCCGCAGCGATTCGTCCTTTGCAAGTTTACTGAGTTTTTGCAGTTCGAGTTCAGCATCAGGTAAGTTTCCTTTGCCAACGTAAGCCATTCCTCTCGCATAAGCAAGAATGGCTTCGGGGTAGGGTAGGTCCGGTACTTGATTTTTCATTTTAAGAATATCATCCCATCTGGCAAATTTAACGTAGACGAAAAATGGAATCGTGTAAAAGTGTTGTATCGTACTCCAGCCGGGTGCTTTCATTAATTGGCGATTTGCGTTTTGTGAAATAGCATCTGCCGCATATAGTGCCCATTGGCTATTCCCTTCGAGTGTTGCTGTTCCGGCCAGGAAATGTTGATTGTGCGGGTAATAGGCCAGCGGATACGCTCCCTGGGCATGGCAGCGTGTGACATACGTACTATCCACCTGAATCGCCTTGATATTGGCCAGTGTGCCCTTGTGGTAGTCTCCGGTACGGATGTAGATGTGAGACGGCATGTGCACCAGGTGTCCTGAATTGGGTACCAGCCCTTCGTCAAAAAGTTGAGCACTCACATACCCTTTTTGCGGAGTTTGTGAAGCCTCTACTGCATGGATATAAAAATGATGAGCTCCGGGATGCTTGGGGGCGAAGGTGAATGTATGCTCAAGAACAGCGAGAATTTCATGTGTCCATTCTTTGGCTTCTCCCTCTGCAGTCCAAAGGTCCCAGGGATGTAGATTCATCAGCGATTCAGCATACAGGGCAGCAACATCCGGATCATCAGGATACTTTTGATAAAGTAGTTTCATTTTCTCAGCATATCGTTGATCGAGTTCGCTTCTGTCATCTACCGGTTTCTCGACATACCGTGAAGCCAAAGCGTGGATAAGATCATTTTCTTTTTCGTTCTCGTTTTTACTGGACAACTGAATGGCTTTCTGAATCGCCACGTAGGCACGTTCGTAGTGATCAGGTTCCATGCCTGCATTATAGTTGGGCCCCAGGACATAAGCAAAACCCCAGAACGCCATTGCGCAATCAGGATCTAGTTTGGCAGCGTAGTAAAACGAACGAGCTGCTTCTGCGTGATTAAACCCATAGGCGAGTACCAGACCCTGATCAAAATACTGCTGCACTAAAGGATTATTGGTTTGAATTGGATAATGAAATTCACCAAGATCCTCAAACAAAGGAGCGACCTGATTTTCTTTGTACCAGGCACTGTCAGAAGTGATCGGCGCACACATGGCTTTTGAAACTGTTTTCGGGGTCGTTTTGGGATCAGTATTATTTTGACAAGCGACCAGTATAATAAGAAAAAGGATGTAGGGAAGACAATTCATAATGCACAGATTGAATCGTGTCTGCAAGGGCTAAAAGGTATTCAAGTGGCCTCAACAACACATTGGGATTTTAGTGATCCTAATATAGCAATTGAAAACCGCTTGCCAGCAAAAGAGTCCTTTTTAAGGTGTTTACATACTTGAGAAACCCCTGATTTGAAGATCGGCGTTATTCAACAGTAGGATTCTCACGTGTTTCATTGCGGGTACGATACCGTATGATCAGTTGCTTCCAACGCATCGCATTATCCGCAGAGGGTACCAACTTATTATCCGGAAAAATGGCGGAAATTTCCTCGGGTTCGTGAATCATTGCCCATTGATAGACAGGATCCATGTGGGCTTTGCTCAGCGTATTCTCAGCATTCACCTTTTCATAGCGCAGGTCGGTGATCTTTCCTGCATCATTATAGGTGTAGGTCCGAAGTGTCACATTAGGCGAGGCACCAAGGAGCACATAGAAATCATTGTTTTCATTAAAATACCCTTGCACCGCACGTAACTCCGGGTCGTACCAGATCGTATCATAATACGATATGGTGCGCATGGCCATATCCCATTCGTCCCAACCATCGGTGGGCTGACCTTTGTATTTCAGATCAGGTTTTGGATCATTTTTCGTGTACCAGACTTTAAGGGTGTCACTGAGATAATCCCACTTTGTCTCACTGTACTCATTTTCAGCTTCGTGAAATGCTTTGAACAGTTCCAGGTAATCAGTGTCATCTTTTTTTTCAGCACAACTGATCAGCAGAGTTGTGAGTGAGACAGACAGTAAGCACAGATGTTTGCAGGATATAATCATTGAGCAGGTTTTAGTGATGCCAATCATGTTATGCTGTCATGCAGGCAGCGTATGCCGGACATTACTTGTCAGACCAAATAGCGAGTTCGTTTCCGGCCGGGTCAGAAAAGTGGAATCTGCGTCCACCGGGGAATGAAAAAATGTCTTTGACTATGGCGCCTCCGGAGGCTTTTACAGTTTCCAGTATGGATTCAAGATCCTGGTGATATAATACGATCAGAGCCCCCTGAACGATTTTCTCGTCGGAGCGTTCGAATCCTCCCTCCAGGCCACTTTCGCTGAACGCAGTGTAGTCGGGTCCGTAATCGGTAAATTGCCATCCGAATGCTTTTGAATAAAAGGATTTTACTTTGTCAAGGTCGCTAGCTTTAAACTCTACGTAGTTGATGTGATTATCATTCATTTGCATACGCCGCTGTATTTTATGTGAATTTTCGGGGAGAGCAAATTTACTCCGTATTTTGCAAATCATTTCACTTAACTGCCCTTATAGAGAATATAGCCCATAATCGTCGATTGAATTATTTCCGGCCATACGCCGGTAGTATTAAACAAAATAATATGAACAGATTTTTCATTAGTTTTATAGTTGCCCTCCTTCCTCTTTTTACTTTCGGGCAAACAGGAGGAAAGATTCTCTCCATTGATCCGGTTAGTCTGCCCGTCTATGACAGCATTCCCGATGCCAGCGATTATTTTTCAAGCGACTATTATGACCAACTCAAATCAGACACTGGTTTTGTGTATGAAAAACTGGTGTATGAAAGCATGGACCTGAAAGTAGTGGCCTATGTGGCTCGTCCCAATACGGTGTCGAAAGAAAAAAAATTACCTGTGATTTTGTTTAATCGAGGAGGGTATATCCGGGACAACATGACTATTGATTATCTGGCATTGTTTCACACCTTGGTGAGTGAAGGCTTCGTTGTGGTGGCACCTGCTTTACGTCAGAGTGAAGGCGGAGAAGGGATTGATGAGGTCGGCGGAAAAGATCTGGCCGATGTCTGGAATGTACTGCCCTTTATTAAGTCAAGGGAGTATGTTGATTTGCGAAACCTGTTTATGCTAGGTGAGTCAAGAGGAGGCATTACGACACTCATGTTGTTAAAATCAGGTTTCCCATTGCAGGCCGCTGCGGTCTACGGTGCAACCACAGATTTTTCGGCCTACATGGAAAGTCATCCGGAAGCCACAGCCATTGCGCGATCCATCTGGCCGGATTATGAAGCCAATCCGGAACCGTATCATCAGGCGCGGTCAGCCATTCAATGGGCAGATCGAATCAACGTACCATTGCTGATTATGGCGGGAAGTGCAGACGAGACAATAGATCCGCAACACAGTCTTGATCTGGCGACCCAACTTAACAAACACGGAAAGGAATACCAGCTTATTATATTGCGTGGAGGCAATCATTCTCTGGATGGAAAAGACAGGGAGCGCAGGAATTCCGAAATCGTCCGGTGGTTTAAATACGCCATGCGATAAGAAGCGATAAGAAAAAGCGCAATTCCTCTTTTCGAATTTGTATCTTCATCAGGTTTTAAAAAGTAAGCCTTATGAAAGCCTGCCTGACACTTTGTTTTTCATGTTTATTTTTTATGGCCCCCGGCCAGGATGCCATTGAAATTCTGAAACAATCCTTTGCCAAATGTCAATCTGTGCAAAGCGGGTATTATGAAATGATGCACAGTCAGAAGTATATGTCCGGTCCGGATACAAATTCAACGGCGTTCAACTGTTATTTTAAAAAACTGGAAGACGACACCTTGTATTCATCCGCTTTTCATTACCAGAGTTTTGGTGCCGATCAGTACTATGGAGATGTTATGTACACAGGTGAGGCTTTTGTCAATTTCAATGCGGAGGATAGTACGGGTAGGATCATGGTCAAGTCCCTGTGGGCAGATAAGATCAGTGACTTCAGTCATAACTACACCTTTTATGATCCGTTGACAAGTCGCAAAAGCCATCCGCTTCCGGAGGAAGAAGATTTGACCGATGAAGATCATTCATTTCATTATTTGGGGGTAGAAGAGATCAATGGCTATATCAGTGATCACATTCGTGTGGATGTCCTGCCCGAAAATGACAGCGCGGATATGTTTCAGGTTGTCAGAATCGAATACCATTTCTGGATCCATCAGCAGGATGCCATCCCTGTACAGTATGTAGCGGCCTTTGATATCGCGATGAGCGGGGATACGATGTATCAGTACGAACGGATCGAATTATTGAAATATGACCTTGACAATAATGAGGTTGATTCTCAAATCAATTTGGAAACCATCCCGGACCATGTGGTGCTGAAAGATTATGTGCCGTACAAGAGTCCGGAACCTTTGCCGATCGATACCATCGCTCCGGAATGGACATTAGTTTCCCTTACCGACGATTCTGTGAGCCTTTCTGAACTGCGTGGAAGTGTGGTAGTGATAGACTTTTTCTACAAAGCCTGCTTCCCTTGTATGCAGGCACTTCCGGCACTGCAGGATCTGCATGAACGCTATGGCGAAAAAGGGTTAGTGATGGTAGGCATAGATCCGTACGATACAAAGGAGGAAGATCAGATTGATGAATTTCTGGCGAAACGCGGAGTCACGTATACGGTTTTATTAGGCGGAAAGGATACAGCCAAAGCGTATCGTGTTTCCGGATATCCTACGTTGTATATTGTCGGGAAAGATGGAAATATAGTGTTTACGCAGGTTGGGTATGGCAAAGGGACTGAAGAAGAATTGGAAGAGGTGATTAAAGCTAACTTGTGAGGATTAGTATTTTTCTGCGAAGGATAGTCGCTGAATGGTTTTCTGGTAGCATTCTGGCTTGTGCCGCTTAGCGCTGTGAAACTATCGTTGCAGGGATTTTGTTTATTTTGCGCTACTCTTTTAAACAGAAAAGGAAATCATGTTTCAAGTCTATACACACAGATGTTTCACCACACTCTTGCTCTTTTGCCTGCCCGTTTTACTTGTGGGTCAGGATGTCAGTGAAGCCGACACCGCCAGACTGGGATTGCCTGGAGACAATCTGGATTTATATGCTGTTTTGAATTTATTTCAAAATTCAAAAACCATCGAGGAATTTGAAAAAGATCTCAACCTGGAGGAAACCAAGATCAACAATCTGGATTTAAATCTGGACGAGAAGGTAGACTTTATTAAGGTAGTTACAAAACAGGACAAAGATGACTTTACGTTTATTCTTCAGGTCGATGTGACTGAAGATGAAGTTCAGGATGTGGCGGTTATTTTGGTTTCGAAAGACAAAGACGATAAAGTCACGATGCAGATTGTGGGGGATAAAGATCTTTATGGAAAGGATTATGTCATTGAGCCAGAACCTGCCAAGCCTGCCGTCACCGCCAATCCGGGATATACCGGAGATGAGCCTGTGCCTGAGTCAACTCCTGCCACCACGGAGGTAGTCATAGTGGAGACCACGCCGATCGTTCGATATGTGTATTCACCTGCGTATGTGCCTTATCATCCACCGTACTATTATGGATATTATCCATCGTACTTCTTTGCTTTTTCAGTGATGGCATTTGCTTCCTACCATGCTTATCATTACCCGTATCGGTATGGATATGGATATCATGGTGGATACCATGGCGGGGTGCATATTCATAATGAGTATAATTTTAACAACTACAACAATAGTCGTCGATCCTCGAATACGGTAAACCATCATAATCGCGAGGGCAACTATGGCAATCGAGGAGGTAACAGGCCTACGGCAGGTACAAGACCTTCTAATACACCTTCGAGAGGGGCTTCTGCCGGAACCCGACCAGCGACGACGCCCTCACGGGGAGCTTCTGCCGGAACGCGTCCATCCACGACACCATCCCGAGGCAGTACACCATCAACTCGCCCATCCACCACACCTTCGTTTAACAGACCATCTACTACACCTTCTACACGTTCATCAAGAGGATACTCACCGTCAAGTCGACCCTCGAGTTCCTATTCGAGGTCTTCATCGCGACCGAGTGGTGGGGGAATGCGAGGTGGCGGAGCCAGTCGTGGCGGGGGCAGGAGACGTTAGTTTGTACCACTCTCAAAAGCGATAAATAAAAAGGCTACCCACATGTTTGCGGATAGCCTTTTTTGTTTTTTAAGATAGCCGGTTATTCCAATTCCAGTGGCATATCACAAGCACTCATATCCCTGAGGCAGACATATTGACCATTACGTTTTACAAACAGGGTCATGTAGTTGCCGGTATTGACCGTGAGCCCTTCGCCATCCACCACTTTGTAATATCCGATTTCGACTACTTGCTCTCCATCACTGGAGGGAAAAACTTCATGGGTGGTAAAGGTGATCTGATTGAGATTGGTCGTATCCAGGTTTTCCATCAGGTACTCCACAATAGCTGGTTTGCCCACGAGTGGCGGACTATTTTGTGCAAACGTGGTCGCATCATCCGCGTAATATCCAATGGATTTCATCTCCTTGCGGTTGTATAGTTCGGCAAACTGATTTTCCTTGTCTTGTATCTCCTGTTTGATTGCCTCAATATCTATAACCGGTGTTTCAGCTACCTCCTCTTTGGGCTGGCAGGCAACAATAGTTATCATCAGGCAAAAAATAGTAAGGGCAATAGATCCGGTGATTTTCATGTCATTGAAAGCGTTAACGGGTTTGAAATGAATACCCGTAAATATACAATTTATCCAAAGGGTGTGTTGCAGCGTGACCTATCGTAAAAATGAGCATCAGGCTCACTCAGCGTTAAAGAATCGCAGGCGTTCAGAAAAGAATGATCGTTTGTCTGCTGATGAAGGGATATTTTCATGATTTGAGGATTCGTTTCCTATCTTCCGTCACAATTTGCGAACATGGACCCTTTAATCTCAATCCGAAATCTCCATAAATCGTTTGGTGCCAAGCATGTGCTTAAGGGTATTGATCTGGACGTCTACCCCGGACAGGTGATAGGCTATATCGGTCCCAATGGAGCGGGAAAAACGACCACGGTAAAAATCATCTGCGGTTTGATTTCGGACTTCAAAGGAGAGATTCACATTAAGGGAAAGGATATCAGGAAAGATATTCTCAGTATCAAGCAATTGATCGGGTATATCCCGGAAACCAATGACCTGTATGATGTCCTGACACCATCTGAATTTCTGACCTTTATAGGTGCACTCTATAAGATTCCGGCGGACCTGCTGACGGCACGTATCGAGCGCATATTTGGCGCGCTGGGGATGAGTGGCCATCTGGATCAGCGGATGGATTCTTTCAGCAAAGGCATGAAGCAGAAAGTCCTGATCGCTTCCGGCTTATTACACAATCCGGAGATCATCATATTGGACGAACCGCTTTCAGGGCTGGATGCCAACAGTGTTTTGGTGGTGAAAGACCTGATCCATCGCCTGGCTAAAGACGGGAAGACGATTTTTTACTGCAGTCACATGATGGATGTGGTGGAAAAAGTCAGTGACAAAATCGTACTTATTAATGATGGGGTGGTGGTAGCGAATGGTACCTTGTCTGACTTGCGAATGCAGCTAGGCGATAAAAGTCTCGAGCAAATGTTTGCCAGCCTTACGACCGGTCATATCAGTTCGAATGCTGCCATCAGTATCATGGATGCGCTGCATCTGGATTCCTCACCGCGCCATGATTAATTACTTCAACAAGGCGATGCTGTGGCTTGTGATGAAGCCAGAGCGATTGTACCGGCATTTCGGAGTTGATGTTTTTCATCTGCGGACCATCCTGTTGATCAAACTCGCGATGGATGATCGCACAGCCACCGGAATCAACAAAGTCCGATCGAGTGGTGGGAAAGGAGAAACGAAGCTGGCAACAGCCTTCACTATGGTCATGGCCTTTATAATGGGCTTGACTTTTCTGTTCATGTTTTTCCTTGATGATGATTTGTCACGTTTGACGCTTTATCTGGCTTCATTCGGATTTATGCTGGCGATGTTTTTAGTTACAGATTTCAGTCATATCCTGCTGGACACAAAGGACAATTACATAATCCTGCCAAAGCCTGTTTCCGCTGAGACGTTTCTCACTGCCAGGCTGCTGCATATTTTGATACATATTTCTAAAATTCTGGTCCCGCTTGCTTTCCCTGGTTTTGTAGCCATGTGGGTCTCGAGAGGTATTCTGGGAGCATTTTTGTTTATCCCGATCCTGATCTTACTGACGGTGTTCACCTTTGCAATTGTCAACGCGCTTTACCTGTTCATTTTTAGATTGTTTTCCCTTCGAAAAATTGATTCAATTATCACGTCTATTCAAATCGGTTTCACAGCATTATTGTATGGAAGTTTTCAGGTATTGCCCCATCTTCTCGATCGAACGGTGATGGAAAGTATAAGCCTGAGTGATGTTTGGTATGTATGGATATTACCCTCCTACTGGTTTGCTTGCGCTTGGAAAATGTTGTATTCATTTCAATTTGACTTGCCTCTGGTTATAGGTGCTTTTCTGGCCGTCCTTCTGCCTGTTGCCAGCTTTTGGGTGATGGTACGCTATCTGGCGCCTTCGTTCCTCAGTAAACTTTCGATGATGACGGCCACTAACAGAAGTGAAGACTCCGGGAAAAGGAAAATCATCCGGGCGGGTTCTTCGGGAGGTGTCATGGGGTTGTTTGGTCGCGTATGGACGCGAAATAATATAGAACGACAGTTTTTCTTTTTTGTGGGGCGCATGGTGGTACGCAACAGAGACTTCAGGCTAAAGGTGTATCCGATGATAGGGTATATGCTTGTTTTGGTGGGGTTCATGGTATTCAAAAATTGGGATGAAATCAATTTTCATGCTGCTGATATTCAGACATCCGGCTTGACCATGCCGTTCTTATGGGCTATGTATTTGAGTGGGTTTATGTGTATTACGGCTTTGTATCAATTGCCCTACACGGAGCAGTACAACGCGGCCTGGGTGTACTTCACACCTCCGATTGAACGACCGGGCATACTGTTGCGCGCTTCCTTAAAAGCATGCATTGTCAGATTCTTTTTTCCTTTCGTGGTCGTTGTTTCAACGCTTGGGCTTTTTGCGTTTGGTGTAAAAATCTTACCCAATCTGCTTTTCGGATTTGGTGCTGTGCTGCTGGGTGTGATTTTGTATGCGTGGATGCTGCTGGACAAGCTTCCGTTTTCCTTCCCGTTAAAAAAGGCAAACGAGGATAATTTTTCCATCCGCAATATGTTCATCATATTATTTACGGTGATTTTTGCGGTACCTCAGTATTTTCTGTTTGAGTATGACTGGGTATTGCTGGGTATTTCTGTCCTGCTGATCGCAGGAGCACTGTATGCTTTGCATATCATGCGGGGAGTGGGGTGGAATGATGTGAAATGGGGGTGATGGAGGACTTTTTCGGTCCAAATCAATTAGACACAAGTTGCTCCTGTTCAGATGTGTTAAGGAGGAAGAAAATATTTATTTTCGGATGAACTACCAATATATATATATATATATATATACTTTTAAAACAGTATTACTAATTATTTTGAAAAAAAATATGAAACAAACGCTTTACCTCTTCCTGCTCCTCAATCTTTTTACTTTTCCTGCAAAAGCGCAAAGCTTATGGACAGTTTCAGATCCTGACGGAAATGAAGTATTAATAGATAGAGAATCAAGTTTCTTGTCGGAAGTGAATGGTCTCATTTTATTCTATACATGCGACAATAGTCAAGGAGTAAGAAACATTTTGGTTACGGATGGTTCATCGTCCTATTGGCTGTTCGATACGGGCTTCAGTATGGAAAGGAGCTTCACTAGATTTATTACTCGGAATAGTGATGAATTGCTCTTTGGTATTGGCGATCAATGGTATTTAACTAAAGGAACGCCTGAGACAACACAAGTGTTTTACGACAATAATGCTCCAGGGAGTTTGTATAACTATTTAAGAATATCTGAGTTTTTAGCGCTTAATATTGCCGGAAATAATTTGGCGATTGAGGCCGAGAATAAGGAGAGTGGAGACACTGTTACGTTGTATCATAATACGGAATTTGAAACTACGAATTTATTATCCAGAAGGTATTCTGTCTTAAAGGACAATTTGGAAGCCTTTGGTAGTATAAATGGAAGCTTCTTTGTGGGATCTGAATTCGACTATGATTCTAAATCCTGGAGTCAAGTAGGTTATTACAGGGAATTGCAGGGAAATGCAAAGCAATTGGTGGCACTTACACCCAAAGCGATATACAATACTAATGGTAATTATGGAAAATTGGTGGATCATCAGGAGGATGGAACCAAATTTATATATCAGTACACTTCTGATCAGGATACATTCCTGGATATTACACAGACAATCTTTCCCGGATATGTGCCGCTTGAATATCAAAGCCTAAAATGGCTTGGATACGGATTTCCTCATGAGCCCCCTTTATCTAATAAAGACTATTATTTTAAAGGAAGGAATGGTTTTGGTCAAATCAGGTATTTTACAACTGATGTATTTGGAGATCTGTACGAGATAGAAGATTTAAGGGGAGCCGAGCAAGTAGATTTTATTCACTCAGAATATGCGAATGATTCCATTTACTATTACAATTTTGATGAAGAAGCTGGATTATCCAGATACAATTTATTTAATAAAGGCACTGTCAAGGATCCGTCTCCAGTTTCTTTCGATCCTGATTTCAGGTTAAAAGGATTTCTCGGGAGACTATATTATGGAAGATACAACCCGGAATCAGGAAGCATTGAAGCTTCTGTAATCGACAACCCGGAAGGTGGTAACATCTATTATTTAGAATCTTCAGCCCAGGAAAGAATTGAAAATCCTGTTGATTTTGAATTTCTGGATGATAAGGTTTTTGTTTACAGCCGTACTTCTGAGGGGCTTAAACTTGTGGTATATGATCCAGATGGTGTCGTATCTATTCCCAAAGTTGACATGATGATTACCTCCCATGTTTCGCCAAACCCTTCATGGGGTTTCTTTCAAGTAAGATTAAATGATTTTAGGCCGGCTGGACATTTTCAATGTATTGTTATGGATATGAAAGGTAACCTGGTTTTTCAGAAGAATGTTGCTGAGTCCGATTTTGCAATTGATATATCAGGTGTGTCTACGGGTATGTACCCCATGAGTGTAGTGACCCATGATGGAAGATTAGTTAGTTCGGCTTTACTTTTTGTGAAATAGTATACGTTGTAACGCTGGAATTCTATACCATTTGAAAATATAATCGATTATCCAAGTGGAATTGAAAGGGTTGAGGTGCATAGTTCTTCTAAAGTTAATTAGAAGAATTACTACCTGATTGCACTATCAGTGACCCAGCAAATACCGCAACCCAAGATTAACCCCAAGCCTGGCATGTTTTTGTTCGATCGGATTGGCATCGGTGCTGAAGACTGAAGGTGACCTGTACACAGGAGCCAGATACATTTCAAACGAAGAACCAAGCATACGCCCTGCACGTAAGCCTGCGGAAAAGGCTATCCCGGCATTTGTTTTAAACCAGTTTTCAGGATCGGATTTCAAATCATAGAACGAACCATCCGGAGATAAAATCTCGCCGGTATAGCTTGTATTTAAATTGATGATAGCGCCTGCATCCATACCCAAACGCCATTTTCCGGATTGGAAGGTATAGCCAACTTTTACAGGAATATCTATTTGGGAAATATTGTTGTAGATCCTCTTATTGTATGCTGTAGTAGTGATGACCGGTGTTTGTCCGTATATGTTAATGGTGTCCTGTGTTTGGTTGTTGACATAAATCTCTTTCAAACCATATACGCTATCCACCACCATAACTTCTTCGGTGAACGAGAATACGCGCGCTATGCGGGAAACTTCAACGCCGGATTTAATGGCCAGCCCTTTAACGATTTCCGCACCAATTTCGAGGCCAAACTGAATCCCTTCCAATTGCTCCTCCGTCTGATTTCTGGCATTCAGATATGATGTTGAACTTGACTGCTTTGCGGTTAATGTAGACGAAGTGCCACTGATCCCGCCATAAGCCCCGATAGAATAAACGACCTTGTGTTTAGATGTTGCTTTGGATTTGGACGACGCTCGATTGCTATCAGGAATACTTGGTTCGACGTCTAGTAATAAAGTGGATATGTCGCTTGTCTGTTGTGTTTCATGCTTCTCAATGACAACATCTGCATGTCCTATTTTATTGATGCGGACATCTGGCTGTATGACATCACCATCCGGTTGTTGGTTTTCGTTTTGTACGCTTGTGATAGTGTTATTCTCTACAACTGAAGGGGTTGTAGCGTGATTGTTTTCAATCTCATTTGGGCGACTTTCTGAAGCTGTTGAAGTCGAACCTATTCGCTGACCTTGGCTAGCAGTTATTTCGTTTCCAGGAGATGATTCAATTTCACTTTGGCTAGTTGAAATAGCAATTTCATCCTTTTGAATATTGTTTTTTGGATGAGACGATGGAAGAACTTTATTGGTAGAGAGATTATTTGAAACAGTATTTTCGATTGGCGTTTCAGCATGTTGCTGTCCCGTTTCAGTTTGGACAACGGCTTGGCTATCGCCATCAGTAGCAAGCGTGTTTGATTTGCTCCACATAATAGCTGATACCAGCCCGGTCACCAGAAGACCGGTTAGAAAATACCAGAATACAACCCTTCTTTTCTTTTTTGGGGCTTCGGGAGCTACCGCCTTCCACAAGGCATCTGCATCAACAAGTGATTGATGCTGTGTGATTTTTGATGAGGCGAAATGCTCAAATTTTGAACGTGTCATACGGCGGTTTTGCTTTTTAATTCTCTTGCGTCAAGTTGTCTGCGCAACAGGGCTCGTGCCCGGGTGAGCTGTGAACGAGAGGTGCTTTCACTAATTCCTAATAATGCTGTAATTTCCTTATGGCTGTATCCTTCAATAGAGTAGAGGTTGAATACCTCTCTGAATCCGTGGGGCAACTTGTTGATGAGTTCCATTAACTCTTCAGCACCCATTTTTGCGTACACTTCGGGATCAATTGGCGGCATCGGCATTTGATCCAACTCCAGCACTTCATTTTTAAAAGCACTTTTTTTGAAGGATTTTAATGCGGTATTGATGACGATTCGAGTCATCCACGCTTCAAAAGATCCTCTCTCTTCATAGTGAATAATATGGCGGAGGATATTGATCAGGGCATCCTGAAGGATATCCTCCGCCATGGCATTGTCTATACAGTATCTTCTGCTTACAGTCATCAAGCGCGCAGAGTAACGCAGGACCAATTCACGTTGGAACTTGGGATCCAGTTTCTGGCATCCTTCGATAATGCTTCTTTCGCTAATGGGTTTCAATAATCGATGACTGTCTTAATGAATAGGGAGCCAAACGAATGACTCCCTGTCAATGTGATGTTTTAATGGTTAGGGATTCATCGGCAGATCGAATTCTGCCACCGTGCTTAATGACATTTGTCCCCCTTGCGAACTTGAGTACAGAAGTGTTCCCGTAAAAGATCCCTTGATTCTGCCCGGTACACCTTCATCGCTGATTTCAACAAATATAATCTCATCGATGCCACATACTCCCGAACATTGCAGGTTCAGAATGCCATAATCATTGGTCACAAGTCTTCCAAAGATGCTATTCAGGATGCTCTCATCATATGATCCAACGGGCACCTGGTCTAAAAACAGGTAGAAATAACTTTCATTGCCCGGAGTTATGAAGCCTGACAGGATAAACTCACCTGACCCAACTGAGTCTACTGCACTTCCTTCTATTAAGGTGATGGTCTCCGTTCCGTCAATCGTAATTTTAAAATAGTCAGTCAATACATTCCCGCATGCCACGATTTCATCCACGTCAACCGTTGGCGCCACATTAAAGGTATGGACATCACTTTGTTCAAGTCCTCCTAAGTCGGTTGCCACAAGGTCAAAGGTTCCGGAGTTATTACAATCGGCGGCTATGATCAGAAATTCATTCGAACTACCGTCTAGCGCTGACCAGAATTTATTTCCATCCAGCGTGACCTCTACCCATCCATCATACAGCGGATCACTGTCGCAATCCAGTAAAGATCCGGATATTTCAATGAGCTCAGGTTCGTCCAAAACAATGAGACCCATGTCATGATCTGCACTTAAAGGGCCTACGGTCGTAGAATAGATTTCACATCCGTAATTGGAGCTGATTGTAATGGCCAGTTCTTCATCCCGTGGCACTTTTCCGCCAAAGTATCCTTCGTCGTCGGTCCAACCGCCTCTGGCATTGCCTGATCCAACAATCTCTATACGTACATACGCATTTGCGATTGGCAAGCCACTGTTGGTTTCTACCTGGCCTTCAAGGAAAACAATGGGAAACGGTGCGTCGCAATTCCAGAAAGAGAAGTGATTTACCTCACCCACATAAAAATCTCCCTGGAGCGTAGCCGTCCCTTCCTGCTGCCACAGGCCATAGGTTTCATTAAAATACCATAGCGGAATCTCACTTGGTGCATTCGCTTTTAGTTCTGCAGGAACCGGAAAAGTCAATTCTGCTTTTTGTCCTTGTCCGATATTTAATTCGTTTCCTGCATTGTCGGTTAACTCAACAGCCATCATACCAAATGAAGCCAGGGCTACCTCTTCATTGAATTGGTTAACGCCCTGGAGATCCCCCGGCATAATCTGTCCCAGATCCTGAGCGGTAGGGTTTAACCATCGTGCAGCCACATTTACATTCCCGTCGTAAGGGGCGCCTGCGCTCGTGATGATGCTCTCTGCCGGAAACTTGATCGAGATACCTTCAGAAGATTGAACCGTGGCACCATCGTCGGCCGAAAAGTTGCCAATAGGTGTTTTGTCGAGCAACTTAATCGTCACGTAATTCATGGAAGATTCTTTCGGAAAAAAGCGTGATGAACCATTGAAGTAGCCATCCTTTTTGATGAGGACAAAGGTTCCAGCCTTATTCATGTCCACATCTCGAAGTACAAATCGGCCATTCTCGTCCGAGGTTGTGCTTTCGTTGTCAAGGGTCACATCAGCAGAAGGCACAGGGGATCCGTTTTCGTCGATGACGACCCCGGCAAGGGAAGCCTTCACAGGAATCACCTCCTCCTGAAAGTCATCCAGATTGATGATGGGCGGATTAAAGTAAGTTTTGGTTTCAATCTGCTCATCGATATTGTCACGGCACGCGAAAATGGAGAGCAGCAGCACGGATAATAGAAATATATTTTTCATCTTTTAGAATTGTTTTATCAACGTTTTTAAGAATACATCAAAGCGCTTATACTCATAGAAGTCCTTAAGTGCCGGATTCGCTGCATTTGGGGTAAAATTAATTTTAAAAAGGGGGGAGAACGGCGGAATTTAGTGGAGAAAAGTATTTGAGGGTATCCTGTATTGGAGATTTAGGAATTTTCTATGAACTTTTTAAGCGTTTCTTGCTGACTCCTATTAGAAATTATCTTTTCGATATACTTTCTACTCTTCATTCGTTTCACATATAATTCCATTTTTCTGGCTATTGTAGATGAATCACAAGGAATTTCTAACTGCAGTTCCCAATCCTGGGCAGCCGATGTCCATTTGTGTCCATAATGCGAGGTGTTATGTTTTTCAATTCTGGAATAAATATTTTCTGCGGTGATGCCTGAATAATATTTGTCAACTGTTTTGCTGTAGAGGATGTAAAAGGATGCTTTTCCGGACATTTTCATAGAGTTGGATAATACACTATAAGGTGTCCCGGGATAGGGAGGTGTTACCTCCCAAGGTTGAGCTCGAGAAAGTTATATAAAAAAAAGACAGACCTGCTGCAGATCTGTCTTAATTAGGTGGGCCCACCAGGGCTCGAACCTGGGACCACCTGATTATGAGTCAGGTGCTCTAACCAACTGAGCTATGGGCCCTGAAGGGGGCAAAGATAACCCAATAATGCCAAAAAACGACTCTCCAGTAAGAGCCAGAATTTCAGCGCTTTCTATTCAGGGTGTCTTGCTGAATGGGCTTACTCCTCAATCTGTATCAACCTGATTTCCACCCGCTGATTCCGCTTCCTGCCCTCAGGCGTTTTATTCGTTGCGATGGGCTTGCGCTTGCCATGGCCAACAGAGATTACACGGCGATCCTCGATGCCTTTACTGACAAGATAGTCTTTCACAGATTTTGCGCGCGCCGTACTGATGCGGTCGCAATAATCATCCGCCGGAAGTCCATTGGTATGTCCGGACACTTCGATGATGATCGTCGGATTGTCATACAGGAATTCGTAGAGCTCATCAATCGACGGAATGGCATCCTCGCGAATCACAATACTATCCGCGTCAAACTGGATTTTTTCCATACGGATTGGTTCTCCGGAAGCGAGTCGGGAAGCGGTGAGTTCCGGAAGTACTTTTTCTGTAATGGTAAAGCTCGCTGAAGCGCTGCACCCGTTGGCATCCGTCACAACAACTGTCCCATCACCCAGCGGAAGCTGACTGGCCTGTGCTGTAGTCTCACCGGAATTCCAGGTATAGGTGAAAGGACCACTGCCTCCTTTTATATCCACCTGAGCCTTTCCGTCTTTGATACGGTCATTTGTCGCAGCACGCAGATTGGCAGCTTCGATGACTAACTTCTTAGGTGCTTCGATTTCAAAAGAGGCATCTGCTTTCTGGCCGGTCACATCGGTGACGGTCACAGTATATTTTCCTTCGGTCAAATTCGATAAAGCAGATCCTGAAGAAGCATTACTCCAGTTGTAGGTAAAAGGTCCTTTTCCGCCCTTGGGAACAGCTTCCACCGCTGCAGCTCCAACACCTGCACATAAGATCTCCTGTGTCTGATTGATGGAAACGGATAGCGGCAATATTTCTTCGGTAATTGTTGCCTGCACCTGGGCTGTACATCCTGCTTCATCCGTGATTAGATATGCATAATCGCCTGGTGCCAGGTCTGTAAGTCGCAATGCACTTTCACCGGATGACCAGGAGCTTCCTTGCAAGCTGTAATTTCCGGTTCCGCCACTGGCTTTTAAGGTTAAGGTGCCATCATTATCCCCTGTATTCGCCGGTGAAATATCCTCCGCAATAAGTTGAAGAGGTTTTGGTTGCAAAATCTCAAAAGCAGCAGTCGCTGATGTGCCATTGACATCTTCTACTTGCATGGCGTATTGTCCGGCTGCGAGTTGCGTGATAGATTCACCGGTATACGTTTTGCCCGGTCCTTTCCATTGAATCGTATACGGTGGTTTACCACCTGTAACCATTGCTTTCAAGCCACCTGTGAGTTCGCCGGCACACGCAATCTTTGAGGTTTGCTCTACAGCTGCAGATAGCGGAAGTATATTCTCCGTGATCTGCACCTCTGCGGTAGCTGTGCAACCATTTTCATCCGTCACGGTCACAAGGTGCGTTCCGGCTCCTAAGGCTGATGCTTTATCGCTTTGCTCACCTGTATCCCAGGCATAGGTATACTTTCCGGTTCCGCCGATCACGCGTACTGACGCAACGCCATCCTGTGCATTTGTTGAAGCAGATTTTTCTACAGCGATGGTTACCTCCAATGGTGCAGGAGCAGTGAGGGTGATGGTAGTTGAAGCTGAGTTGCCGGCAACATCCGTGACGGTCACCGTATAGGCTCCGGCACCAATTTCATTCAAAGCCTGGGCAGCTGATCCTGTACTCCAGCGAAACACAAACGGTTCTTTTCCGCCCGAAGCAATCGCTTCTATCATACCATTGGTGGTTGCAGCACATTTGATTTCAGCCTTCTGATCTATGCTCACGGAAAGGGGAAGAATATTTTCCGTGACCTCTACTTCTGCAGTGGCTGTACATCCATTCTCGTCAGTCACCGTCACACTGTGGATGCCAGCTCCAAGCGCAGATGCTTTGTCCGTTTGTTCGCCGGTATCCCATGCATATGTATATTTCCCTGAACCTCCAGAAGCCGAGACAGAAGCTTTTCCATCCTGTGCATTGGTCGAAGCAGATTTATCTACTCTGGCGGTGATCTCAATAGGCTGGGGTGAATTGATCGTGATGACAGATGTCGCTGTATGTCCCGTTACATCCGCCACCGTCAGGGTGTACAGCCCATCGCCGACATTCGCAATGGTTGATGCATCCGAACCATTGCTCCAGGAATAGGTAAACGGTTCTTTACCCCCACGTACAACCGCCTGGATGATGCCTTCAGTAGTCCCCGCACATTTAACTGTCTCGGTTTGTTCAAGGACAACGGACAACTCCAGAATATTTTCACTGATCTCGACGGTAGCCGTACTTGAGCAACCTGCTTCGTCTGTAACTGTTAAGGTGTGCGCGCCTGCGGCCAAAGCGGAAGCTTTCTGATTAAGTTCCCCATTGTCCCAGGCGTACTGATATTTCCCGGTGCCACCACTAACTTTGACGGAAGCTTTTCCATCCAGTCCATTCGTGGAGGATGGAGCATCCGCAGTGGCGATGAGGGTGAGGGGTTCAGGTTCATCCACTTCAGCCGTTGCTGTAAAACTTGAACCTACAGCATCTGTGACCGTGACGGAATACGATCCCGCAGTTAATTCGGTTGCATTCTCTGTAGTCTGTCCATTACTCCATAAGAATGTATAGGGCTGTTTCCCTCCGGAAATATCCAATAACAAAGATCCCGTAGCCTGACCTGCGCAGTTGATTTCTCCTGAGTGTTTTATCAGCACACCGAGCATGGCTATATCTTCTGGAATGACCACTGTTTCCACAAGTGTACATCCACTGGCATCTGTCACGGTCATGGTGTGTGAACCGGCAGACAGATTTTTGACCTGGGCGCTGGTTTCTGCATTATCCCATTGATAACTATAGGGTGAAGTACCGCCACTGACTTTTACCTGTGCCCGGCCATTGTCTACACCAAGTTTAGTTGCCGAGATATTTTCCACCACAGCGACAAGAGTTTCAGGTGCAGTGATTGTGGCATCAGCCGTTGCTGTCTGACCGGCAGCATCTGCTACGGTCACAGAATAGGCACCTGCCGTTCGATTCGATATTTTCTTTTCGGTGGCTCCGTTTTCACTCCACTGATACAGGAAGGGTGCTTTTCCTCCTTTGATCACAGCCTGAATTTCTCCGTTCGCTCCGTCTGCACACACATTGTGGGCCAATACTTCCAGCGTCACGGAAAGCGGCATTACTTTTTCATGCACCTGGAAAGAGGTGGTTACCGAACATCCGTTTTCATCGGTGACTGTGACAGAATGTGTCCCTGTTGTCAGTTTTTCGGCCAACTGTTTTGTTTCTCCATTATCCCACAGGTAACTCATTTGTCCTGTACCTCCTTCTACCAGCAGGTTGGCACTGGCATCTCCTTCGGCCGACCCGGAAGAAGGTTTGACAATCTCGATCGAAATGGACACGGAAGGATCCGGCACTTCGTATTCCGCAGTCTTGACGATTCCTTTCCCATCGGTCACGGTCACCTGGTAAGTGCCGGCAGCCAGACCAGTGATTTTTTCAGTTGTAGCTCCTGTACTCCAGACGAAAGTCCGGGGTGCTTCACCTCCAACGATTCTTGCGGATAACTCTGCCACTGATGCATTTGACTGACAGTCGAGGGGTTTGTCCATGACAATATTGACCGTCATAGAGGATTCCCACTGAATCAGGTACAGTCCCTTATCATCCGTGCCGGTCCAGATCGTTCCATCGTGATCGACATCCAGACAGTTGACATACTGACTTGTAAAGTATTGTCCCGGACCAAACTCCTGATAGATGCCACTTTCAACATCATATCCTGTCATCATATTTGATGCAATCCAGATACGTCCTCGTTCGTCTACAGCAATGTCCCGGAGTTTCCCTTCTACATTTTTTAATTCAATCGCAATGGGATTCCACTTTCCTCTTTGATCTACCTGCCACAGGAAGTCATCACCAAGGATCCAAAGGTTATCGCCCCAGGCATCGACGCCCACAAAATTCAGATAACGCTCTTCCAGTGACCATTTCGAATCCTTTCCGGACAACATACCGTCATCGGTAGCGATCCAGACTTTGCCGTCTTTCTGAATAAAAATATCATTGACCTGATTGGAGGTCAGTTTTTTGTTTTTTGTATTAAATCGCTGGAGCACCTGAATCGGGGAGAGTGAAACCTGGAAAGCGCCTTCAAATTGCGTCCCGATCCAAATGGTTTCCGATGACGGATCGTACGAAGCACTTGAGATTTCCACTCCACCCAGAGCCGCCTGCATTTCAGCCGTATTCCATTCGATTTGGGCATTCCCGCCTCGAATAGTCAGCAGGGAGGTTTGTCCTGCCGGAATCGGTACCTTCTGCACCAGATCAATAGCCAGTACCTTGTGCAGTCCTTCGGTGTTGGAGACCCATTTTATGTTTTCCTTATCAACCCAGATATTGTTGATCGGACTTGATTGATTGAGCGCCTTACAGCGTTCAACATTCGTCACCATCTCCTGCGCAATCGCCGAAGGTGAAGTAGTAAACAGGGTTAAAAAAAGAATAATGAGTGTATAAAGTGTCTTGTTCATTGTTGTCTGGAGAAGGAGAGAGCCTTGAAAATCAGCCTGATAAGGCCTGTAAAAGGCATAAACGGTATTCAATATCCGGATGTTTTTCAGGTACGCGAAAATCTAATTTTATTAACAATTGATGGCTTGCCCTGTGATTTCGCAAAAAAAGGGCGGTTTCGGCCCACAAAGGTAAAACTTCAGGCTGACTCTGTTGTATCAGGTAGCAGGTAGGGAGTAGCCAGTAGGGAGTAGCAAGATTTTAGACGCTTGAGACAATGATCATTCAGTTTTAGTTGGCGCGCAGGGACGCAGAGGCGCAGTTTTACTTTTACTATTTCTCAGCCCTCCGCTCCCCGCTCTCAGGTCTCACATCTCACTTCTTGCTACTTATATCTTTGGTGAGGATGGTGCGAAATTCCTAAGTCTCTATGTAAATGGCACGCAGGCGCGCAGCGTCGCATTTTTACTTTTGCTATTTTCAGCCCTCCGCTCCCCGCTCTCAGGTCTCACATCTCACATCTCACTTCT
Source organism: Bacteroidia bacterium (assembly GCA_030426765.1). GTDB lineage: Bacteria > Bacteroidota > Bacteroidia > Chitinophagales > Saprospiraceae > Opimibacter. Next base: position 31,472 of record JAUHXV010000019.1, read on the forward strand.
TGCTACTTATATCTTTGGTGAGGATGGTGCGAAATTCCTAAGTCTCTATGTAAATGGCACGCAGGGACGCAGAGGCGCAGTTTTACTTTTTCTCAGCCTTCTGCTTTTAATCGCCATAGCTATACCAAAGGCGATCCATGCACTATGAAGTTCTTATCGCTCGCAAAGCCGCAAAGAAAACGCAAAGCAAATACCCTGAATCATTCATCGTTCAATATTCAAGACACTCCATGCCCCATGCCCTCAGCCCTCCGCTCTTACGTCTCAGGTCTTACGTCTCAGGTCTTACGTCTCAGGTCTCAGGTCTCAGGTCTTGCCTCTCAGGTCTCACCTAAGGATGCCTCCTGTACTGAAAACCACCTCCCGGCGGTGTGGATCCGGCTCCCCGGATAGAATAGATAAATGAAAACATCGCATACTGGCCGATCGAGTTTGAAGTGATACTCTCCAGATAGTTTGGATTGGCGGTAATGGATACGCCTTTGTTTTCATCCAGCACATCAAAGACAGAAAACTTGAGTTGTCCTTTATCATCCTTCAGGATATACCTGGAGATAGACGCTTTCATCAAAGGCAATACCTGGTTTTCTGTAAACTGATCACTGGAATAGGCTCTGTAATCATAGGAAGCCGTCAAGGTCCACTTCTTCCAGATGGTGAGGGTGAATTCAGCGAAGTAGTTTTGCAACACTGTATTCTGATCCAGTGCCTCATCGGACGCATAGAGGTTATTGGTAAAAGTCCATTCTCCGCCTATTCGGTATTCGAGGACATCTGAATTCATATTCGAAATACTGATGCCCACCATCTGATTCCATCGATTGGTATTGACAAGATCTGTCCCTACGACGTTTTGTGTTTTCGTCAGTCCGATATTTCCACTCAGATTGACGCGGCTGTGGATGGGCTTAAAGGGTCGACCGAAGGAGGCATACATGCTGACCCCCGATTCATCATCGATATTGATTGGAGTCGAAACCTCTCTGAAATCTTCATTAAAAAACCGCGAGGTGATGATTTTATTATTTGTGATATTACCGGTGATCGAGGCAAAGAAACTCGTGGAAGAAAACTGACTAAAGGAGTGATACCCCACTCGAAGGGAGTGATTGTATTCTGCATCGAGGTTCGGATTTCCTATGTACAATTGAAGGGGATTCGAATTGTCGATGACGGGAGACAATTGTGTGATCGAAGGTGCGTTTATACGGGTGTTGTAGTTCACGCGCAGATATTTTCCATTGCCCATATTCGACCGCCAGCTGAAAGAAGGAAGCAGGTGGTTGTACGTTTGCTTGATATCTGTCTCCTGTCGACTGAGATCCCCGCGCAATTCAGACGCCTGATACTGAATCCCGGCATTGATTGTATTGACTTCGCCACTATACTGAAAGGTGACACCGGGCCGATGGTAGTAAAACGTAGAGGAGTATTGGTTGGATAATGTGTCATTGGGTATTTCAACTGAGTTTTCAATATCGTTAACGAGGTGATCGTAATCGGTCGACTGGTGACTGATATCGTAATTGAATTCAAGAAAACGTCTCTTCTTCAAAGGCTCGGTATACGAAAATGTGCCCCCCAAAGTCAGATTATTGGAAGTCGTGTACTGTTGTTGATCCAGTAAATCCTGATTGCCTGTATTAAAGTATTCTGTCAGTGCGTCGAGTTTGGTATCGCTATCCTGGTCACCTGCAGTTACATTGCCCGCTAGTGAAAAATTTCGTCCGCGGTTGCCCAGTCGTCGGACGTAAGTCATCCCGCCATTCAGACTTATATTGTCAGCATTGTTATTGGTTTCGTTATTTGACTGGCTGGTCACCATGCTGTCCGGAGTTATATTCTGCTGAAAGATGGTATTCAGGCCATCACCGTTGTTGAAATTGAGGTTTAAGTTGACACGAACCTGGTTAAAAGAATCCGGATTTATGTCGGAGTTCAACGTGATATTGTGCGCAAGATTTCGGGTATCGTTTTTACTGTCCTCATCTGTATCAAAGGGGTTAGCAGAGATATTCTGCCGATAAGAATTTTGAAGCAGGTATTTGTCGACACTATTGACAAAATAACTGGAGCGAAGATTGAATTTTTTACTTTTCTGCCAGTTGAAATTTAAACCTCCCGCAGCCGTGTTGACCAATCCATCTGTAGTGCCTTCATTGAACGGTAAATTTGTAAATAACGTTCTTCGGTTTCCACCTCCGGACATTCCGCGCATGCCTCCGGAAAAGTTGACAATATCCGTAAACGAGAATCCCTGGTCATTGATATTGTTCAACTGTCCCAGAAAGGATAGCTGACTTGTTTTCGTAAAACGGTTGATCGATGCTTTCGCATTATACCGTTCATCCGTTCCATAACCGGCTTCAGCAGTTCCGAACAACCCTTTCTTAAACTCTTCCCGTAATACGAGGTCAATCGTTTTCGAACGTTCTCCGTCATCAATGCCGGTAAACTCAGACATGTCAGACTTTTTGTCATAGACATTGACTTTTTTAACGGCTTTGGCCGGGAGATTTTTCGTGGCCATTTTGGGATCATTACCAAAAAATTCTTTCCCGTCAACAAAAACATTCTGGACTTCTTCGCCCTGCGCTTTAATCGACCCATCAGATCCCACTTCGAGGCCCGGAAGTTTTTTCAGCAGATCTTCAACGACTGCATTGGGTTGTGTCTGAAAAGCGTCTGCGTTGTATGAAATGGTGTCTTTTCTGATCTCAACAGGCATATGATCAGCCTCTACCTTGACCTCGCTCAGAATGTTATTCTTTGGCTGTAATTGGATGACACCCAGATTTTCTTCATGTGAATTTCCGGCAGTGATTGGTTTGAAGACCGGCTCCATACCCAGGAAGGTGACATTCAGCAGATACTCTCCTTTAGGCACATGTTTAATGGTAAAAGTGCCTTCGTTGTCCGATGTTCCGAATTGTACAAGCGTCGAATCCGCCGCGTGCAGGACCATCAACGTCGCACCCGGTAAGGGTAAAGCTGCTTCGTCCTGAATAGTACCCAGGAAGGTGGTTTTGTTTACCTGTGCAATAGCAGGAAGGGAAAGTATGGAGCACAATACCAGAAAGAAAAACTTTCTCAAAGGTGTGTTGAGTATTGTCATGGAATTGTCTGTTTGGTGCATAGATTAACCTCTCATAAAGATCATACGGCCACTACCGGGTCCACCGGGATTGCCGCCCATCTCCTTCATTTTTTCTTTTTGAATTTCTTCAAATTCTTCCGGGGTGACTTCCTTTCCTTTCGTAGGAGCTTCCAGAACAGACGGATCGATTTCTTCGAGTGTAATTTCAGTTGCCGTGATGGTTTGTTGTCCGTTGTTGATATCCACCTGCAGAATCATTCCGGGCAGGTGCTGAAAATCAGCCGGACCATTGGATGCGGTTAATCTTGGACAAAACCAGACTACGATGGTATTGGCAGAGTCCTCCTGGAAAGAGGCCTGAAGGCACGCATACCCCATAATCTCTTTTTGTTCCATACCGATTTTCCATGCGCGTTTTTTCGGAGCACCGACGACCAGAAACTGTTTCTGCATAAATTCTCTGGAGTCAATCATCGTATCGAGATCAAGGTTTTTGTACACGACGCGGTTGGCACGGCCACCAAAACGCATGCGTCTGCCCCCATGCATAGACTCTTCCTCCGTAAGTTCTTCTTCCTTCTTTGGCTGGTAGATAGATTCTGTGCCGGAAAAAATCAGTTCGAATCGGGAGGTGTTAAACTGTGGGATCATGTCCTTCATGTCTTCCCGCTCTGGGGGTAACATGCTGTGCAGATCTGTCTTTTCTTCATAAATGACAATGCCGGAAGTCTGTGCCTGAAGTGGGCAGAAAGGCAGCAACAGCAAAGCGTAAAATGCGTATTTCATCATGTGTTTGGATTTCGGATGCTAAGGTACGTGCTAAGTGAGCGGTTCGTAGCCTGAATAAGGTTAATTATTGTTAACAGATGGCACAGGCTGCCGGGAAGTGCCCTATTTTTGTATCACGACATGCGCAACCATATCGATATATCACTGGCTCGCTTCCTTATGCTCATCAGTTTATTACTGCTGGGTGTACTCGAGTATTTGTGGCTCAACAACGAGTACAAAGATGCTCACCGGGTCATGGAGGACAAACTCACACAAGTGATGTTTTCATCCATGCGCGACGTCGAAGACTCGCTGATCTTTACCCGACTGTCTGCGTACCCGGCGATCAACTACGAGGATTCCAACAGCGCGCATAAGTTTCGTTTTGTGTTTAGTATGACCGATTCTGTCGCCGGCGCTGAAGCGTGCCCGTCGGACAAGCTGCCGGACGCCAAACATTTCAAAGCGAGTCAACGACATCAATTCAGAGGGCGCCTGTTGAAGGAACTGACAGCAGGACTGACGTCCGGAGACAGCACAGCCTCTACGCTGAGTGATCTGGTGATGAATCGAATTCGGCTTGCTGATAGCACCGGTGATTACAAAGCGTATCATTTGGTATCCTGGCAAGGCAGCGATACAGTGTTGGATGTTGCGATGAGTATCCCACAGTTTGATATGGTGTCCGATCGGAAAATCGCCTTGGTCAACCCACATGATCGGGCGGATATCATGGAATCGCTGATCCCACATTTTTGTTTTGCTTTCTTCCTATGGGTCATGGTGGCCGCTGCCTTTTACTATATCTGGCGTAGCCTGCAAAAACAAATTCAGCTTAATGCACTACGCGATGAGTTTGTCAGTAACATCACACACGAACTTAAGACGCCGATTACCACTGCGAGCGTTGCCCTGGAATCACTAAATATGTCCGCCGGCATGCAAAACCCGCAGACTCATCGGTATATCCATATCTGCCAGAGAGAACTTAATCGTCTTGGATTACTTGTCGAACGGATTTTGAACAGCAATACCACACAAGTGCAGTTTCATCAGATGAATGTCAAAGAGGTGCTGGAAGAAGTGATCGATCGCATGAAAGTGCAGTTTGAGGATAAAATGACCAAAGTACATTTCGAAACACACGGAGAGGGTTTTTCCATCCATGGTGACAGGACCCACATGAGTGGTGTGTTTTACAATCTTTTTGACAACGCGCTCAAATATGGAGGCGATCACCCGGAGATTCACGTCCACCTCACCAGATTGGAAAAGACAATTGAACTTTCAATTCGAGATAATGGGATTGGCATTGCCCCTGATTATCATCAGAAAATTTTTGAAAAACTATACCGGGTCCCTCAGCAGGACAGACACGATGTGAAAGGCCATGGCCTGGGCTTAAGTTATGTCTCGGATGTGGTTCGACAGCACCATGGTAAAATCTCCCTCGTGAGTGACCTTGGAAAAGGATCTACGTTTACAATGGTTTTTCCGGCCTCACCAGAGCAGGATAACGAAAAAAATGAAGCGTCACATTCGACCGAGCAGGATCACACGTTCATTTCTTCAACCCGACTCAACTAGCGTTGTACATTCATGGCAGAAACCAAAATACTGTATGTCGAAGATGAAGCGGTACTTGCCGGATTGGTGAAAGACCATCTTGAGCGAAATGGGTTTCAGGTCAAATGGATTGAGAAGGGAAATGAAGCCGCCGAAGTGTTTGACGATTTTCAACCTGACCTCTGCGTACTGGATATCATGCTTCCTGGCGCTAGTGGCTATGAGATCGGTAAGCAGATCAGAACGACCGATCAGGAAGTGCCTATCATTTTTCTGACGGCGCGTAGTGAAGCAAAAGATGTCGTGGAAGGATTTAAGTCAGGGGGAAATGACTATCTGCGCAAACCATTTAGCCTGGATGAACTCATGGCCAGAATCAACAATTTGCTTTCCATGTCCGGGCGGATGACTTCCAACTTGTATAAGTTTGGAAAATTTCAATTCGACCCGGTTCGAATGCAGTTACAAAATGGATCTGATATCGTTACCCTGTCTCATCGGGAGAATGAATTGTTGAAAATGCTGGCCGCCCAACTCGGCTCGCCTGTCCAACGAAAAGATATCCTGGTACAGCTTTGGGGGGATGATCATTTTTTTAACTCCCGAAATCTCGATGTCTATATCGTGCGGCTCCGAAAATACCTTAAAATGGATCCCGAAGTACAGTTGATCACCCTTAAAGGAGTGGGCTACCAGTTAGTAGAAAGCTAACTCCGTTTTTTAGTGGTAGAAATGAATCCGGGAGGGCTTGTATAGCCATCGGGCTGCACACCTTTCTTCTTTCCCCTTTTATTATCTTTGTTTGCTCATGGAAGAAAAGTTTGTTCGCCAGCTCGCCGCCATTGTATTCACGGATATCGTGGGGTATACGCATCTGATGCACATCAACGAGGAACGAGCGATGATGCTCCGTTCCCGACACCGGGAAATCCTGTCTGACCTGCATGCGAAATATGGTGGGGAAGTGCTGCAATTTTTTGGGGATGGTACACTGACCATTTTCCATAGCAGCGTTAAGGCTGTGGAGTGTGCGGTCGAGATGCAGATCGAATTTAAAAAGGATCCCGAAGTGCCGGTTAGAATCGGTATTCACGTAGGCGATATCAGCTTTAATGGAAAAGATGCTTTTGGGGATGGGATGAATGTCGCGGCGCGTATTGAACCGCTTTGTGAACCCGGAGGCGTGTATATTTCTGAGCGGGTTTTTGAAGACATCCGCAACCATGCCTGGCTCCAGGCAGTACATGTCGGGAAATTTAAATTGAAGAATATTGCGGGAGATACGCCTTTGTATGCCATATCGAGTAAAGGCATGGCGCTGCCGGTCGTGCGTAACAACACGCTACCCCCGAGCAACCTGATTCATCCCCGTGCCCCACAGCCCAATACGTATCAACCGGGTATGCCTGAGGCAGATGGTAAATCCAAAAAAGTAGCTGCGGTGCTTGCATTGACCCTGGGAATGTTTGGGGTACACAGACTATACCTTGGAAAACGCGCTTTAGGAATCCTCAACTTTGGTGGATTCTTTTTTGCGCTGATGATCGCCGCGGAAGAAAGAATGCCATGGTTTCTGGTAGGCCTTGCAGTGCTTTCGGTGGTGGATTGTATTCTCCTTGCCGTGATGCCGCAAAGTGAGTTCGATGCCAAATACAACTCCGGGCAACCGACAATGCCTAAGGAGAAGAAGAAAAGCAAGCTCTTTCAAAAGCCGAAGGAAGCTGACCCGACGCGTGTACGCAAATCCCGTGGCACGATGATAATTCGCGATGCGTTTATTGCCTTCCGGGCTGGTGATTTTGTGTTGTCGAAAAAGTACTTTGAAGATGCGCTGCAGTACGACTACAATGATCCTCAGACGCACTTTATGCTGAGTTGTTGTCACTCTATGGAAAAGGATGCGAGTCAGGCCTATTTTCACCTTGCCAGTGCCGTGGATTTCGGTTTTCAGGAGTTTGAAGAAATCTATCACAACGAAGCACTTTCCTGGTTAAGGAGCCAACCGGATTTTGAAGCTTTTGTCAAAAACGGGTATCGACAGGTGGCCTACCTCAACACACCCAAACCCGACTTACTGGAGTCCAAATCATATTATGATGCGACCGTGCTGGATCGCATTGCAGATCTGGGCGAACTGATGGAGCGTGGCGTGATAACTCGAAAAGACTTCGAATCCCAGAAAAAGGAACTTCTGGATCACTAAGATGGCCTGTCCACATTAACAATAGCTTTACAAGCTACCCCTGATTTATGGCGGATTATGCGTACCTTTGCGGCCTCAAAGGGCATGTGGCCTGCATTAAAATCAATACAATTATGAGTCTTAAGAAACAATTTCTCAAGTCAAAGCCAGTCTGTAAAGTAACATTCACCCTGGGTGCCAAGCAGGCTGACGGGGCTAAAAAAGTAGCCGTTTTAGGTGATTTCAACGAATGGGATCCAAAAGGTGCCGCCATGCGCAAGCTGAAAAATGGTTCGTTTACCAAAACGATCGACCTGGAAGCAGGCAAGGAATATCAGTTCCGCTACCTCCTGGATGGTACCAAATGGATCAACGACACCAAAGCGGATAGCTACGTACACAGCGGGATTGCAGCAGAAGAAAACGGAGTCGTTTCTGTTTAATTTTTGCGATTCCTGAAAAAGTACATTTTTCTCACAGTATCTTTCAACAGCATATCTGCTTAACCCCTGTGAGGTTAAGAGGTGTCTGTCGCCAAACGAATCCATAATCAAATCACGAGCATGAAAAAAATCGGCATCTTATTCGGAAAAGAAAACAGTTTTCCCCAGGCATTCGTAGATCGAATCAACCAGAAAAAAGTGAAAGGGGTAAAAGCTGAATTTGTCATGGTGGATGAAGTCATCCAGGGCAAAACCTCTGATTATGCAGTCATCATCGATCGCATCAGTCAGGATGTTCCTTTCTACAGGTCCTACCTGAAAAATGCCGCGCTGACCGGAACGGCTGTGATCAACAACCCATTCTGGTGGAGTGCCGATGAAAAGTTTTTCAACAATTGCCTTTCGGAAGTGATGGGGATTCCTGTCCCAAAAACAGTTTTACTCCCATCGCATACCCGTCCCGATGACACAAATGAGCAGTCTTTTCGCAACATGAAGTTCCCATTGGATTGGGAAGGCATTGTTGACTATTTGGGAGGATTTCCATTGTATATGAAACCTCATGCCGGCGGAGGATGGAAAAGTGTATATAAGGTGACAGGCTTCGATGATTTGTTTGCCAAATACAACGAAACAGGCCAGCTGGTGATGATGCTTCAGGAAAACATCGATTTTGATGCCTATTTCCGTTGTTACTATCTCGGAGGTGACCGAGTCAGAGTCATGCCCTACGAACCTCGCAATCCACATCACCTGCGGTACATTGAAAAATCACCTTTGGATAGCCCAAAGCTGATGAAGGAGATTCACAAACTCGTGCTGAAGATCAACCATGCGCTCGGCTATGAGTTTAATACTGTAGAGTTTGCCGTGCGCGATGGTATTCCATTGGCCATTGATTATTGCAATCCGGCCCCGGATGCAGATGTCAATAGTGTCGGGGAAGCCAATTTTGAGTGGGTAGTGGAAAACGCCGCTGAAATGGCGATTGAAAAAGCGTTAGCCCATAAATCCGGCAAAATGCACGTGAAATGGGGTAATTTTATGAAATCGGCCCTGGAAGGTAAGATGCCGAAATAGCCAAACGCCTCCGGGCGTTTTAATACTGTAATAATCCGGAACAACATGCAGACACACCGTCCGATACGAATGGCCATCCTCGATATGAATAAGAATGTCGAGAATATGGGATTGGCCAGTATTGAAAGGATCGCGGATCAATTTGGTGTCATCGAATACGATGTATTTGATGTGCGCCACGAAGGCAAAGTTCCCGGATTGGACTACGACATCTATATTTCTTCCGGCGGTCCCGGACATCCCCTGGTGATGGAAGGAGACTGGGATGAAAAATACTTCCCGCTCCTGGACCAACTCTGGCAATACAATGAAAAACATGACGATAAGAAGTTTGTGTTTTTTATCTGTCACTCATTCCAACTGGTTTGCCATCACCTCGGTATAGGCACGATCTCTACCCGCGCTAAAGAGTCTTTTGGAATCGTTCCCGTAGACCTGACGGAAGAAGGCAAGGAAGATCCTTTGTTTGCTTTTATCAATAATCCGTTTTACGGAGCAGACTTCAGGAAGTATGAAGTCATTTTCCCCGATGAAAAGCGCCTTAACGACCTGAATGCTGTCGTTACAGCGATGGAAAATCCTGATCTGGATATCGATGAAAACCGTGCCTTGATGGCTGTTCGATTTTCAGATGCCTGGTTTGGGACACAATTCCACCCCGAAGCCCATCCGGATGGTATGGTGCATTACCTCCGTCGCCCGGATAAAAAAGAGATGATCATCGATCAGTTTGGGCTGGATACCTATGAGGAAATGATGCACAATGCCCTTCATCCGGAACGACTGGCTCACACCCGTGATATGATCCTTCCCGGATTTATCAAAAATGCCATTGACGCAGTTATGGCCCGGCGTAAAGTAGTGGCCGTAGGTATGCCCTCCTAAGGGGAACTATATAATACTTTGGCAAGGAAAAGCTAAACCCAGTTTTGTGGGCGGTGTAAAACAAAACCATCTGGCTTTGTGATCTTCGGAGGGAGTTGGCTTTGTCTTAGTTTGCCTTTTCCAATAATTGCACTAAAGTGCGCTATTGAAGATAGATGAATTGAATGCCGATCAGGGGGGAAGTATATCCCCACAATCTTATTTGGAAGGTATTGCTTTATTATATTAACTGGCGGAACAAGGTCAGCATCCCCAGAAATTATTATCGCTTTATCGAATTCATTTGTAAATGCGTCCTTTAGCAGTTGGCTTGCTATGTTAACATCAGTCATTTTCTCTTTTGGTGAGGGCCAATTTATATTGCAATTATAGCAAGTCGTTACTCCCACCTGATACCTACCATAATAATAGCGGCACGAAGTATGAGCCTGTAATGCCTGTAAATAGGTTTGTTGTCGCTGCTCTTTTTCCGGATTATTCCTAAGTAATGATGTGAAATACTTTACACCCACCAAAATATCCCCATTTCTCAATAGAGAGTTAGAGAGACTCTCCAGATCTAACCAGAGGTATTTCTTGCCGAATTTGCGGTCAATTCCAAAATACAGGTTAAATCCGTCAATATAGACGATGACATTCATGGGGTTATGGGGCTGGAAGTAAGTTGTCTATTTTTAGCTTAAACTAAAAATACAGGATTTGCGTTAAGCATATTGATATTTCTGCTTATTTTTACTGGAAATAAACGAAAACAGCGCTGGGGGTAATTCCCCCAGTTGTTCGCCTCCCCACAGGAGGCGATTCTTTTTCTGTCTAAGTGATAAAGGAGATATTTAAGGATTCCTTACACAAATGGCACTATACCAACATTGGTAATAAACACCCCTTCCCTTCGAAGTCTCCATTTCCCGTATTCAGGTTTAATCTTTGTTATGCCACTCACCTAATTGAAGGGGGGGTAATTTTCAAACCGCAATAGGCGCCGCTATTATTTTGTCCCATCCCATTTAAAATTACCCTCCTAAGCTTCCCTTGTCCTAAGAATACCGCTGGAGTGTGGAATGACTTTTGAATGTAAAAAGGAAGTCAACCGTAATTAGTGTATATTTCACTCTATGATAGCGGATATCCGAAACCATTTCAATGGCCAGTTTTCTCAGGAGAGGTACAAAATCTTTCTTGATGATCTGAGTGCACAGTTTAATCACGTACCCGCCTTCAGAGTGGCAGAATCACCCATTTTTGTACCTGCCCTTTTGAAACAAAAATTATTTACTGCTTGCCATCAGGTGGCCAACTGCATCCTGCGACCAGATTTCGGACAGATCACCGAAGCCTCTATGACGCCGGGGACGAAAGTGCCCAACGAAAATGAACACACCAAGTTTCTGCAAATGGATTTTGGTTTGTGTGTGGACAGACATGGCGATATAGAACCCATGCTGATCGAAGTACAGGGGTTTCCTTCTTTATATTTCTACCAGGATTTTATCGCTCAGATGTATCGCAAGCATTTTGATATTCCTACGAATATCAACCACCTGTTTAATGGCCTGACCAGTGATGCGTATGCGAATATGCTGAAGGATATCATTGTGGGCGATGAAGATCCCAATGAGGTCGTCCTTATGGATGTCGAACCTTTCAAGCAAGCCACACAGATTGATTTTCATGCCGCTCACAGAGCTACCGGAATTAAAATCGCCTGTGTACAGGATATTTTCAAACAGGGCGACAGACTGTGCTATAAAAATGAAAAAGGACAGACCGTAATCATCAAACGGCTGTTCAATCGTGTCATCTTTGATGAACTGATGTCGCGACAAGACCTCGAACTCAGATTCAGATTTACAGATGAGCACGATGTGCATTGGGTTGGACATCCCAATTGGTTCTTCAGAATTTCGAAGTACATGATGCCCTTCATTGAATGCGATTTCATGCCTGAGACGATCTTTCTGGATCAATTGGATCGCATTCCGGATGATTTGGAAAACTACGTTTTAAAACCCTTGTACTCTTTCTCCGGGACCGGTGTGGTCTTCCATGTGAAGCCTGAAGACATCTATAATGTGAAGGATAAATCACAGTTTATTCTCCAGCAGAAAGTGCAGTATGTGCCCGTTATTCGCACTGACGAAGGCGATGCGGTAAAGGTCGAAGTCCGGATCATGATGGTGTGGCCGGAAGGTGCACCCAGACCGATGCTGGTCAACAACCTGGCGCGCCTCAGCAGGGGAGAAATGATCGGCGTAAAATTCAACAAAGACAAAACCTGGGTAGGGGGAAGTGTTGGCTTCTACGAGGGCGAATAATTTACTCTTTTAACGGAACAGTGGTCGAGTAGTCACGCTGGATAGTTTCCGCGTACGAACCTAATAATTCCTTGATTCGTTTTTCAGATTTGTGTTGGAAGATAAAACCGATGTGGTACTTTTTGTGCAGCTTCCACCATATCTCCTGATCCGTAAACGTTTTGTAGTCCGGGTGTTCGAATTTACTCAGCGTCACAATGATGCCCGCGTGTAATTCATCGACAAGTGGCAGGTGATATTTTCTTCCGGTCATGACAGCATGTTCTATATTGGCCCATTCCGTCCACAGGTTGACGCCACTGGCCGCTTCCACCATATCCGTCAGGTGAGCACCTCCGCATCGGGCAGAGGTTTCCAGAAAGAGAATTTCCTTACCCCCATCGCGAACGATATATTCCGTGTGGCTGGCTCCGTGACGTAGCCCGAAGGCATCCAGCACACGCGTGTTGAGTTTGATGAGCTTTTTCGCCAGCGCATCTTTATTGCTCATCGTTTTGGATTGGAAAATCCCACCACCATGCGCTACTTCGAAGGGCGCATCCAGGTATTCAGAGCAACGGGTAAAGAGTGTTTCATCGTTGTAGTTCAGGGCGTCCACGTGACAGATCGTGCCGGGTCGGTATTCTTCGAGCAGAAACTGATGACGCTTGTCACCGGCTTCATCAGACCATTTCCAGAACGCGTCTGCATCGGCAATTTTACGGATGTTAAGCGAGCCAGCATCCCGTCGAGGCTTTGTCAACCATGGTCCCGTGCTGGTACGCAGAAAATCTCGGATAATCTCGTCATTGAAGAGAGCGGTAAAACCCGGAATCGGAATGCCGGCTTCTTTAGCCTCCATGCGCATGGCGAGTTTGTCAAAAAAATGCCTTGCGGTCGTTTCACCCATGCCGGGCATTCGAAACTCTTCCCGCAAGCGGGCACCTTTCCAGATGTCGTAATCGTCCAGAGCGATGATGCGATCGATCTTATGCGATCTGAACTGGAACGCCACGCCGGCAATTAGTTGTTCGATATCCCATGCACGCCCATCGTCCCCCGGCATATAGAAGATCTCTTCCAGGTCTTCATGGGGCCAGGCGTCGTGTTTCGTCTTTTCGGAGGTAACCAAAAAAACGATATGTCCCAGACGCTTGAGCTGGCGTAAAAAAGCCCCGCCTTTAAACTCACAGCAAATACAAAGAAATACATAGGTTCTGTCCATCCCTATAAATGTAAAAAAGATTTTGCTGGTGATCGAACACCCTGCCCGAAAGCACCATTATTCGAGTGGTTCTTCCTTTTTGCCTAAAGGAATCAAACCCTGCACGGAGACTGTGCGCTGACGGGATTCCATTTCCACCCGATTTTGCTATTTTGCGTCCCGATTTTGCCGTTTTTGTCTAAACACATCTAATGCCGCCGACCTCTCAACTTACGCAGGCAATGCCTCATTACCCGATTATTGAGCTGATCGATACCGGGTTTGAGATACCTCAACTCGGTAAAAGCAGACGTATCTGGGCGCTGCTGCCACACGATTATTATGATTCGGATCGGACTTATCCTGTGTTGTACCTCCAGGATGCCCAAAATCTGTTTTCCGATGAAGCGCCTTTCGGCAGCTGGTCGATCGACAAACACCTCATGGATCTGTCCGCAAAAGGAATTGGCGAGATCATTGTCATCGGGATTGACCATGGAGGTAGTGAGCGCATCCAGGAATACAGCCCATACCATCACAGGAAGTTTGGTGATGGTCAGGGAAAAGATTATGCCCATTTTATCATCGAAACGCTAAAGCCTTATGTGGACAAGCACTACAGGACGAAAGCCGACCGGGAGCATTCAGGGATCGGCGGGAGTAGTATGGGTGGCCTGATCAGTGCATATATCGGGATCGTACACCCCAAATATTTTTCCAAACTGATGATCCTTAGCCCGTCATTCTGGTACTCAGATGAGATCTATTTTGATGCGTTTAAATACAACTACACACTCCCTATGCGCATGTTTATCTATGCAGGTGAAAAAGAGACGCGCTTTATGAGTCAGCACATCCACCAGTTTAAAAAAGCACTGCTTCATGGGGCTTTTTCGAGTAAACTCACTAAATTTAACATTGTGATCGATCCTGAGGGCCAACATCAGGAGAAATACTGGGGGGATATTTTCCCCGCCGCTGTCGAATACTTATTCTTTTCAGAACAAGACGATAAATAAATGAAATTACATGCCTTATCCTCGCCGGAGGAATTGCTGGAGAAAGTCGACGTTTTGTGCGTTCCCTCTTCCCGGGATAAGGCAGAAATAGTATATCAGGAGTTGCTCTCCAAAGTCATTCCCGCAGAAACCCTCCCTTCTTTAAAAGAGTTTTCAGCGATAAAAGCGCCCATGTCGGTTTTCTTTGGCAACGTGCAGGGTCGTAGGATAAAAGTGGTCTATGCCCCGGAAAATGGTACGCTGTCACCACCGAAAGCCTATACGCTGGCCAAAAAAATCGCCATCAAGGTCAAAAGCGATTGCCAGGGGGAAACCGGGTTATGGTTGCAACACCTCACTAATGAGGAGGTTGTTGAGGCCACGATGAGCGGTTGGACAGCCGGATATTATAATCTGGGACTTTACAAAAAAAACGATTCAGATCGCGAAAAGACCAACTCACTCGGAGTTTCTACCTTTCTTTCCGGAGATAGCCTGATCACCGCCGCGCAGTCGGGAGTTGCCGTAGGGCTCGTGCAACAGGAGGTTATGAATCTGGTCAATGCCCCTTCCAGTCACAAGTCACCGGCCACGCTGAGCGCCTGGGCATCGAGAAGCGCCGCGCAACACGGATACTCTGTAACCATTCTGGACAAAGAAGATCTGATCAATCAGGGTATGCATGCGCTACTTGCGGTTAACCGCGGAAGTGAGCATCCGGCCAAATGTATTATTACGCATTACGAACATCCGGAGGCAAAAAAGAAAGTGGTGCTGGTGGGTAAAGGTGTCCTGTTTGATACCGGAGGCATCTCTATGAAGACGCCTCGCAACCTGCACTACATGAAGAGTGATATGGCCGGTGCAGCAGCCGTCCTCGGCACAATCGAAGCCTGTGCCCGGCTCAAGTTGAAAGTCAATGTAACCGCCATAGCTCCGGTGACAGACAATAGTGTGGATCGGCTGTCGATCAATCCGGGAGATGTGATCTCTTCGTTTGCCGGAAAGACGATCGAAGTGATTGATACAGATGCCGAAGGCAGACTCGTTCTGGCCGATGCACTGGCGTATGGAATAAAAGAATACCAACCGGATGTCATTATAGATATGGCTACGCTTACCGGTAGCATCGTGGGCGCCATCGGGCCCCAGGCAGCAGGCTTATTTTCAAAAAGCGAAGGGCTGGTGACATCCCTCAAAGCGGCGGGCGAAGCTACCGGCGAACGGTTGTGGCCCATGCCGATGTTTGATGAGTATATGGAAGACATGCAGTCTGATATCGCAGATATACGCAACCTCAGTGACAAAGCATATGCGGGATCTGTAACGGCCGCCAAATTCCTGGAATACTTTACGGACAATCACCCCGCCTGGGCACATATGGATATCGCAGGCGTAGGCTTTCAGCCAAATGGCCTTGGAAAAGGATATTGTTCCACCGGCTATGGGGTTCGGTTGCTACTGAAATGGCTTACTTCAGCCGAATAGCACGCCCATTTTCTTTTTCCCTTTCTGATTTCAATTCGTTAAGACGTAACTTGCGTTACGTACGATCATGATGAATAGATTTCTCGCACATGTAGCACTGGTGGTCAGAGACTATGATGAAGCGATACGTTTTTATCGGGAAAAACTGGGATTCGTTTTAGTTGAAGACACACCATTAAATGAGTCAAAGCGATGGGTGCTGATGGCCCCCTCACAGACACAAGGATGTTGCTTGTTGTTGGCAAAAGCCACCAGTGAATATCAATCCACCCGAATTGGAAACCAGACCGGAGGACGCGTCTTTCTGTTTTTATATACCGATGATTTTGATCGTGACTACCAGGCGATGGAGTCCAGAGGAGTAAAGTTTGTTCGCCCTCCAAAAACGGAACCCTATGGCAAGGTGGCCGTTTTTGAAGATCTCTATGGCAACTTGTGGGATTTGATTGAACCTGTGACGCCTCAAACGTAAACCCAAACCCGAAGTGAAATACCTCACAAAATCAGTTTGGATACTGGCGGTGGTCAGTTTATTTCAGGACATCTGCAGTGAGATGTTGTATCCCGTCATGCCGATCTATCTCAGCAGTATCGGATTTTCTATTGCACTGATTGGAATTCTGGAAGGCTTTGCAGAATCGACCATCGGGATCAGCAAAGGGTATTTTGGCAAGCAATCCGATCTTTCAGGGAAGCGGCTGCCGTTTATTCAGTGGGGCTACGCTCTGACTGTCATCGGGAAAACAATGATGGTATTGATTGCACACCCCGTCTGGGTGTTTTTCACGCGATCCATGGACCGGTTGGGAAAAGGAATACGCACAGGTGCGCGTGACGCCATGCTTTCAGATGAGGCCAGCCCGGAAAACAAAGGGAAAATATTTGGCTTCCATCGATCGCTGGACACCTTAGGTGCTGTAATCGGCCCGCTGCTGGCGCTGGTGTATTTGTATTATTACCCGGAAGATTATAAAACACTTTTCTTCCTTGCCTTCGCACCGGGTATGATGGCCGTTGCGCTGACTTTTTTATTAAAAGACAAGTCCCCTCACCAAACCACAAAGAAAAAGTGGGCGCATCCGTTTTCATTCTTTTCATATTGGAAAGCGGCACCTGTGTTGTATCGAAGAGTCCTCATCGGCCTTCTGATTTTTGCCCTGGTAAATAGTTCGGATTTGTTTTTAATCCTACGGCTTAAGGAAACAGGCATGAGCGATACCTGGGTGATCGGAGGCTTCATCTTTTACAATTTAATCTATGCACTCTTTTCATTTCCATTAGGCGTGCTGGCCGACAAAATAGGTTTGAAGAAAATATTCATCTTCGGCCTTTGTGTTTTCGTTGCCGTGTATCTGGGGATGGCATTTGAGCTGTCGGCTACGGGATATCTGATTTTGTTTGGTGCGTATGGCATTTTCTCTGCTGCTACGGAAGGCGTCGCGAAAGCATGGATCAGTAATATCGCCGAACGGAAAGATACGGCCACGGCAATTGGCTTGTATTCAGGGCTTCAAAGCGTTTGTACTTTTCTTGCGAGTTCAATTACCGGAATCGTATGGTATGCATTTGGTGCAGCCACAGCCTTTATTGCAACCGCCATTGTCGTTGGCGGAGTGGTGATGTACATGATCACAGTAAAAGCTCCAGAAGAGTAAAACGTCCGGGAAATTTGTGGTTTAGAGGATGCTACTTAAAGGATCAATTCCTTTTTAAAATGAAATTAAAATCAAAAATCAAATCCGATTCCAAAAACAAACCGACTGCCTTCTTCAGAGGCAAATAAAGACGCCCGAAGTGTGAGCAACTGAAGCGAATGCATGAACAGGCCGCCTCCATATGAGGTATGCCATCTCTTCGAGTTTTCATCCGGAAGCCACACACGTCCGTAATCAAAACCTGCATAGATACCTAGAGTAGCAGGTAAAACGCCGGCATTAAAGTCTATCACCGCCATACGCAGATCCGTGTTTTGATAATAAGCGGTTTGACCTGAAAAACGTTGATTGGGATACCCGCGCAGTCCATAACGGCCACCAAGGACAGCCGCCTGATAGAAGCCATACCCGTCATTGAAATTAGCATGCACATGCCATGCAGTAGAAAGGCAAAATTGTTTGTCTCGCGTCAAAGGATAATCAACCTGTAACGTCGAGGTGAGGTACCCAAAATTGCCTTCAGATACCTCGAGATTTTGCTTCCATCCGGCCTTCAGATCAAAAGACATACCCTGCGTGGCAAATGCTTTTTGATTTTTATTTTCATACGAAAAGGATGTTTCGATACCGGCAAATACATTAGGGGATAACTCGTCGCCGGTAAAATAGTCCTCCACAAATCTGTCTTCATTGGACGACGGATGATAGTAATCAACGGGGAGACTGATCTTCCATTCCGTTCCCAGCCTGCCTTTATTGATCAATGACACATTCATCTTCAACCGTTCCAGACGAACTCGATAGTATACTTCCGCACCTTCACCGGTTTGAATATCGGACGCATTCCCATATCCAAAAAAGTTTTGACTGAACGCAGGTGTTGTATAAAAACTCTCCAGTTTCAGATTGTTATTTCTCAAAACATGCGCCCATTCACCGGTATATCGAATGGCAAAACCATTACTCGCTGTAAAATATCCGGCCCCAAGCGTGTGCTTGTGTGTAAACGGATGATTGTCATAACCGTATTTTAGAAATTGAGCCGCTCCACCAATGATGACTCCTTCATCCGGGTTGGAGGCAATCGCCGGTGTGATGATGTGCGTATGATGGATATACTTGTAAAAGTTATAGTGATTCAGATCATAAATATCGGTCAGGTATTTTTTAATCCCCTTGCCTTCGAGCGTGATTTTCTTTGATTTGTAATCATACACTTTAATTCGGCGAGCATTTTCCACCTCGTATGTATCGTGATCCTGACCTCCGATGAGCCGGACTTTTATTCCGGAGGGGTATGAACCGGTGACCGAAAACTGATCTTCATCATCAAGGCCATAGAGCCAGATTTCATTCGTCAGACTATCGTGAAATGTTTTATCAAACAACACATCCTGTGGTGTAATATCATGTTTAATGCGTTGTACATGGATACGTGTATATCCGTCAGGAAGTCGCGAGACCGTAAATAAATCGTCTTTATCTGTTCCGGTGATGATAACATTTTTATTGAGATGGCGATAATATTCTTCCGCCCATTTGGAGATATGTTGTCTGCGCGATTTGAGGAAGTGTATGATGTCTTCCAGGTTGTGATCGTCAAACTGTTCTGGCATATAGGAAAAGACGCTGTCGATCCGTGCATCTGTAAGGGTCTGTTCAAGATATTCCGCTGCATCGAGCCATTCATGCAGTTCACTTGATTGGATAAGGCTTTTATCTAGTCGGTAGATCACCGAGTTAAAGGCAATGACATTTTTAATATCCACGTCAAAGGTCTGCATGGATTGCAAAGGGGGAATCAGGGGCGTCAATACAGAGGTAAACAAACGCCCGAATTTGGGAAACGCCTGGTCTCTGTCACGAGGTATGGGCGCATAGGTGATCGTGCCATCGGCCTCATGCGTAACCGCCCACTTGTACTGATCTTCATGGCGGTCCCAGTCTCCAATCCACATATCGAAAAGGCGGGTGAGGATATACTGTCGATGATCTACTCTATACTTTTCATCCTTTCGGAGATCATTCAGCACATCATCAGAAGAAATGATATCATCCGAATCACCGAGTGTCTCCATATGTTTATGCTCCGGACTTAAATGTTCCTCAATTAGATACAAATCATTTCCCAGTCGCTTGTTATACGATTCAAGGGCATTTTGTTTTGGAACAAAATAGATATTGGAGTTGGCGTGATAGACACCGGCGATTTCAGACAGATGACCGGTTACATATGGGGCAAAAGGGTACGAGGAGGTGTAAAAATCAAGCAGGAAGTTTGAAGCCACAGAACCTTCCAGTTTATCCTTTACATAATTCTCACTGAAGATTTTTGCCTGTATAAATTGGGTGGCGCTTTTACGGACTCTGCGCATGACATATTCCCTGCCCTTCGGATTGACCATGCGAAGCGAAACCGATTGATTCCCTCCTCCGAGTTTGACCGGAGTCAGTCCGCCAAACAGTGTGTCCAGCTGGACAACAGGATATCGGTATGCATTATAATAATATCCGCGATACATGTGTTTGTCTGTTGCCTGGTAGCGCAATGTCTTATCCGGATCATCCTGTTGGTAGATAGAAGTTTGTATGGATGTGCTTTGAGGAAACTCATTCGAAAAGTCACGAATCGTAAGTGGATCCTTTTTTAGGTTTTTTGAATGCAGCAGATGGTGATACGGATTATAGAACTGGATTTGCGTTTGATCAGGCTCCAGATGCAAGACTGCATATCCCTCTCCACCATAGCCAAAGGTGGTGGTATCTTTTGGGAAATGACGCACCGCATTGTGTTTTGATCCGGAACCACTGATGACTTGTGGGATCCCGGCCTTTTCCAGATACTGGAGTGTGTGATCGTGTCCCGACACTACGATCACATCCTTAGCGTGGTTTTGCAGGATTGTGGTGATCTTATTCGATAACTCCCGATAAATTGGAAAATGCTCATCTGCGGGGCTTGCACCGGAGGTTTTGAGAAGAAAATTGAGCGGTATGCGTAAGGGTCGAAACGCATATTGGCCGCCGTGACTCCCGTGAGAAGCAAGTGGATGATGAATGGCCAGGATAATCGTCTTATTCTGATTTTTATTCACCAGCGACTTAAACTCCTGAATAAAATTCTCGCGCGTGCGGATTGCACAGTCATCATTGATATCCGGATGCCGATCCCAATGGGTGATATACCATTCGCTGTCCACAAAAATGATGACGATATCCTCAGAGACGTCGTATTTGTCTAAAGGACAACCTGACTCAGGGAGAAAGCTGTTTTTTCCCAGCGCGTCTTCCACCATTTTTTCCTGGACTTTAAGTCCTTTGGTACCGGAATACCAATCATGATTTCCGGGAATAAAAAATACTCTTCCGTTAAATTTTTGAGCGACGTCCAGTTGTACCTGAAGTGATGCTTCGGCCGCTTTTCGTTCAGGCGTATCTTCTTCGATGGGAATACCATTCGGATAGATATTATCACCCAGAAATAGGAGAATGTCTTCATGAGTGGAGTTTTCGAAAAGTGCATGCAAACCGGACAATACCGGACTCTTCTTTCCATCCTGATATTTTCCTGCATCTCCGACAAGGTATATTTTTCGGCCGGTCGGATGCTCGCTCGGAATCTGATCACCTGAATCCATTCGGTCATACGTCGCACAGGAGGCAAATAGGAATGCCGGTACCAAAACATTTACAATGCGTCTGTATACACTCATAGGGAAACCAAAACAGCAAAATATTGAGGGAAGTTGCTCATTTCAACGTTAAATGTATTGGAATATCAATAACCGGCAAAGTAGGGCAGAAGGAAAAGGGCGCTTATCTTGCAGGCGCAAACCGTGAAACTGATGGAAGATAAGATGAAAGTGTTTATCCTTGGTCCTGCACATCCGCTTCGTGGCGGGCTCACCACATTCAATCATCGCTTGGCAA
>JAUHXV010000102.1 GCA_030426765.1 Bacteroidia bacterium
TTTTTGCGCAATACCTCGGGTCACTGTACACCTTTATCATCGGTATGATCGAGGTGCTCTCTGCACTTGCCCTCATAGCCACTTTTATATTCCTGATCCGTCGGAACATCATTAGAGTAGCACGCTTTTGGAAAGCAGAAATGGTGGGTTGGCCACAACTCGATGCCAATCTCATTTTGTTTGGTGAGATTCTGCTTGTGGTGGCGATTCTGACAATGAATAGTGCGGATGTGATGCTGCAAAATATCGATCCGGTACACTATCCTTCGACAGGTTTTACGCCTGTGAGCAGCTGGCTTGGCCCATTGTTATTCTCTGAGTTTACCAAAGACTGGCTGATGTTTATCGAGCGCATCGGTTGGTGGGCACATGTATTGGTGGTGTACGGGTTTATCCTGTACCTTCCATTCAGTAAGCATTTGCATATTTTCCTGGCGTTTCCTAATACATGGTTTGCCCGCCTGAAATCAAGAGGTGAAATCACCAATATGCCGGAGATCACGCATGAGGTGAGATCAATGCTGAGCCTTCCGTCAGATTATGTTCCGGAGGAAGGAACGGACGGAATGCCTGATTTTGGCGCCAATGATATCAAAGGCCTTTCCTGGAAAAATATTCTGGACGCCTATACCTGCACAGAATGTGGCCGGTGCACAGCAGTTTGTCCGGCCAATCAAACCGGTAAAAAGCTTTCACCTCGTAAGGTTATGATGGATATCCGGGATCGGGTGGAAGAGGTCAGTACGAAAATAGCCTCCGGTTCACGGCAGTACATGTTGGATGCTTCGGATCGGAAACTGACCATAGACAACTTTGATGATGGCCAATCTTTGTTTAATCGGATAACGGAAGAAGAAATCTACGCCTGCACCACTTGCAATGCCTGTGTGGAGGCTTGTCCGGTGATGATCGATCCACTCGAACCCATCATTCAGATGCGACGGTATCAGATCCTGATGGATTCCAAAGGTCCGGCTGAGTGGATGCCGATGTTCAATGCACTCGAGAGCAGCGGTGCGGTGTGGCAGATACCGGATGCGCGATCGAAATGGACTTCACTGCTTAACGAGCCATCCGAATGATTGGGCATGAATATAAAGGAAGCGTTGTATGGATAACCCTATGATAGACATAAAGACAATGAGCCAGCTGGCAGGCGAAGGTCGCAAGCCGGACTACCTTTTCTGGGTGGGATGCTCCGGGAGCTATGATCCGCGCGCGCAGAAGATTAGTGTGGCGCTTGTTAAACTCCTGAATGCCGCAGGAGTGGATTTTGCGATTCTGGGGGATGAAGAAGCTTGTACCGGTGATCCTGCACGCAGAGCTGGAAATGAGTTTTTATTTCAAATGCTGGCCCATCAAAATATCGGTACCCTTGACCAGTATGGCATCACCCGAATCGTGGCCTCATGCCCGCATTGTTTCAATACATTGAAAAATGAATATCCTGAACTGGGAGGTCATTATGAGGTGATCCACCATACGCAGTTGATCAGACAACTGCTGGAGGATGGTAAGATCAAAGTAAAGTACGGGACGGACCACATGAAAGTGACCTACCATGATTCATGTTATCTCGGCCGCGTCAATGATATCTACGAAGTTCCACGGCAGGTGCTCGATCTTGTAAATGTGGAACTCAAAGAAATGAGCAGAACCCGATCCAATGGCTTGTGCTGCGGAGCCGGTGGTGCGCAGATGTTTAAAGAAGACGAACCCGGCGAAAAGCGCATCAATATCGAGCGCGCGGAAGAGGCAGCAGCTACGGACGCGGATGTCGTCGTATCCAATTGCCCGTTTTGCATGACCATGCTTTCCGATGGCCTCAAAGAAACAGACCGACAGGATCAGATGATGGTCTATGACCTCTCCGAATTGGTCCTGAACCGAATAGAAACATAAATGTTGAAAATGTAACCCCGCAATGCATTGCGGGGAAAAAAATAGATAATACCTCGCGCTCAGCACGAGAAAGAAAGATTTGTTGTCCATAAAATGTAACCCCGCAATGCGTTGCGGGGAGAAATTAGATAATACCTCGCGCTCAGTACGAGAAAGAAAATTTGTTATCCATAAAATGTAACCCCGCAATGCATTGCGGGGAAAAAACTAAGCGCTTCAGCGCGCGGGAAAAAAACACACACCATGAGAAATCTCCTTGCTTTTCCGGACGAATCAAGAATCTGGATCTATCAGGCTGACAGACCTTTTGACCAGAGCGATGTAGATGCGATCAATGAGGAGATTGATGCTTTCTGCACCCAATGGACCAGTCATAATCAGGATTTGAAAGCCATCGGCGGAGTGATGCATGATTTATTCGTCGTACTGGTCGTCGACGAGACCCAATCTTCCGCAAGTGGTTGTTCGATCGATAAATCTGTGGCTTTTGTCAAATACCTGGAACAGAAATACGGGCGAATGTTGTTATTGAGAGACCATGTCGCCTGGATGGACGAAAAGGAAGCAATTCACTTAACGCCTCTGGCGGAGTTAAAACACAAACTGACAGAAGGAGTCATGAATATGAATACTCTGGTCTTTGATAATCTGGTGGCGACCCGGGAGGATTTTCTAAAACGGTGGACCACACCACTCGGGGAGTCATGGATGAGGCGATTTGTCTGAGTACACGTAATGTTAGTTCTCAGACCCTGCTGTAGAGTTTAAAATGTATGATCATGTTTGGAAAAGTGAAACGTTGGTTAGGGATTGAAGGCGTAAAGGTGGAAATGATCTTACCTGAACAGGTACTGGGCAAATCGGGTAGTGTGGAAGGTCAGATTATGTTTACCTCGATGCACGATCAAACCGTCAAAAAGATCAGGATCGTCCTCACAGAAAAGTTTATCAGAGGCCGCTGGAAAAAGCGATTGACAGATATGTATAAAATCGGGGAGATAGACCTGATTCAGGATATTTTTATTCCTGCGCACGAACCCATGGTTATTGATTTTGAGTTGCCCTTCACGCTGATCAAATCCGATATGGATGAATTGGGCGATAAAAATTTTGTACTCCGTAAAATGGTCAATGCGGCAAAAGCATTAAAGAATGTGCATTCCGAGTTTTACATAGAGGCGGAAGCCGAAGTGGAGGGGACGGCATTGAATCCTTTTGATAAGCAGCAGATCAATATCATCCTCTGATTCGTAGCAGCATGTCGACTTTACGTTTACTGCACAATATTCTGTGGGTTTTCCTTTAGTAACTTATTGAGTTCCTCTTCAGATCGACCAAGGTTATCCAGGAGAAACTGCGCTGATTCGGTAAATTCATTTTCCGGGTACAACTCGAGGAAATATTTGTATTGTTCGCCGGCTTCTTCATACAGCTTAAGATCATTGTCCAGTGTAAACGCTTTCAGGAATAAAGCAGTGGCGGCTCTCTCACCATTTGGATAATAATCGATAATCCAATCGTAAAGATCAATGGCTTTGTTCACATCCCGAAGTGTTCTGCATGTTTCTGCGGCGTGATGGAGATATTCATCGGCCCTGGGGATGCCGGGATCGGTCATAACGAGGTCCTGAGCGATTTCAACATACACCTTGGCTTTTGGAATATCCAACCGAAAGGTGGAATCGTTAAACATTGTACGACCGGTATAACGTACAAACGAATCTACGGCCATTTCCGGCATCAGGATTTTACTTTGAAAATCAGCCACCCGCTTATCTTCCGGAAATCGTTTAATAAATGATTTATACAGCACATCATTCAGATCCGTGAGTCTCAGTTTTTCAGTGATGGTGATATACTCGGCCAGGATGTCTGCCTGATCCGGACGACTTGCATATGCTACCAGGTAGGATCTGTACAATTCTCTGGTTTGCATGGGATGCCGATATTCACCGGACAGCCTGGCTGCTTTGAGCAAATAGCGGGCTGAGGTGGAATCTGCATATCCATTCACATCCACAAACGCTTCGAGCGCCATGATCAGGGTATCTGCACTTGTCCTTGAAGGCGCTGCATCATAGGCGGCTTGTGCGTGATCTATGGCTTGTTGTTCAGGGGATACAGTTTTTTGGCAACTTATGGCGACCAACAGTAAAAAAATAAAACTTAAAAAACGCATGGCAGATATCATTTGGAAGATGTAAAGGTAGAGTGGTTTGCGAAATTTTTCCTCAGATGTTGGTTCTGGTCGAGAATTCTGAAGGTATGCTGGGTAGTTTAGTTTCTTAGCGCGTTGAGTTTTTCCAGGATCCAGTTACGGCTGACCACGCCCTGAGTTTTCTCTATTTCGCGGGCAAGTTTTTCGATTTGTTTGGTGTCACCGGCTTTGATCCTGGAGAGTTTTCTGACGAGGCTGATCGTATTGAGGTAGTGTTTTCTTCTGGTGGCGGGCAGTTCCTTATTTCTATTGAGGTATACCCGGAAGGTATCCAGCAGGGAGTGGAGGGCTTCGATCTCATCAAGTTCGTAGTAGCTAGCCATCAGCAGGGTCTTGGAGTTGAGATTATAGGTCATGTCTTCGTATTCGACCTGGCTCAAATGACTTATCACCTTGTTGTATTCCTTCTTGTAGAAATAAAGTTGTGCTAAATTGAAGGTGATAGCATTGTCTCGAAATCTTGGATCAAGATGTACACTGTACGTTTGAATAAAATTCTCAATCCATTCGAATTCTTTCAATCTTAAACCTGTGGTAACAATGTTTTTAAAGGACCATGGCGTGATTTGTCCCCTTACTAAAAGAACACCTGTATTGAGCGAGTGGACATATAAATCAAACATCTCGCGTATGTATTCTGCGTTTCCTGAGTTGATCTTTTTCGTGCAATAGTTTAATGCAGCATCTAATATCTCCTTTGCCTCAGTCTCAGGGAATAACTGGATGTGTTTGTCAATAAGTCGTTTTAAATTTTCATAGTGCTCTTTTTTCTCTGGTTCTTTGTAGGTCAATAAAATCTGATGATAGATTACAATCGGAGGAACATCGGAGTAGTTATGAGTTTCAACATGCTGAATAATTTCATCCATAAATAGCATATGGTAATCAAGTGCTGCGACGTGTTGGTGATTTAAAACCGTGCAGTAATAACGCAATTTTTCTGCCAGATAAAATCGATCCAGATTTAAGGCGATGCTTTCAATGTTTGATTTTGTACTTCTTTCCAATTGAACTCGGCTGAGGTCATAGATACTTTGTTCCAGTTCATATTGGTAGTAATAAAATGAAGCAGGTTTTAATTCCTGTTCTTCTACAAGCCTTTGAGCGGTTTTCAGAGCTCCGGTCTTTAGCTTTTCCAGGTTTCTATCGTAAATCGTTTCCAACAGGTATTTGGCTTTATGAATAGGGTTTGCCTCGAAAGCTTCCTGCGCGTAATAATCTTCAACGGTTTTGAGCAAATCGCTCTGGAGTTTTCTGAATCGGGAAGCATTAAAGGCCTGATCTTTTCCGAAACAAACTTCCCAAAGTGATTCAGGGGCAACAGGCTCCTGTTGGTTGCTTTTCAGGTCGTTTTTAATCCATTCAAATAATCGTTTGATGGGTTCATTTCGGTTGAAAAAAGGACTCTCTACAAACCGGTGGAGTCGGTTGAGTTCATGTCCATTGAGTTGGACGATTGCCTGGTAGAGTTTCCCTTCACGCATTTTGACAAATATTATACATTTTTTCTGATTTTATAAAAAACTGATTATGTGTCTGAAAAACATGATAATAAACAATATTTATTGACCGTTTTCTAACCTTTTCTTTACTTTGGCCTTTGGTAAACACCTTAATATCAGCCAGATATGAAAAACGTGTAAGATTTTGTGATAAAAATAAGCTAAAATGTGATTTCTACGTGGGGTTCTTTGTATCTTGCATCTGTTTAAAACTGATCGCACAATCTTACAGGATCCAAAAATGAAGAATCTGTTCAACCTGCAGACCCTTTTGGTAGTGATATGTTCACTCCTGTATGTTACTAATCCGTACGCGCAGACGAGTGATCCGATTCATATCAACATGCGGAGCACGGGCTCCAGTTTTTCCGATCAGTTTCCAGCTTCCACCGATTACGTGTACGGCATTGTTCAGCAGACAAACCCACAATTAGGTTTAGTGCAGTTTGTTGAAGGTGACAATAGCCTTAAGTTCATGTTTACACCAGAGCTTGGAGAAACCGGTCAAACGAAAATCATTATTTCCTACTATACGCTGTCAGCTCCCATGCACCCTGTCACTAAGGAATACAGGATCAATGTGGCAGAGGAAATCGTAGTAGCCGGAAATGACCGCTACCAGATGGAAGTTGGCGGCGTTGATTTTCCTTTAGACGTATTACAAAACGATTCAGCAACCAGTGGTCCGCTCACCATATCAACCGTATCCGTTTTAAACACAGGTAGTGCAGCGATCACCTCTGCGGGTGACTCGATCCTCTTCACGCCTGATCCTGAATTTACGGGAGATACATGGGTGCAATACATCGCATGTGATACACTG
This sequence comes from Bacteroidia bacterium, assembly GCA_030426765.1. GTDB lineage: Bacteria > Bacteroidota > Bacteroidia > Chitinophagales > Saprospiraceae > Opimibacter. Next base: position 6,446 of record JAUHXV010000102.1, read on the forward strand.
GGCAATTGCTCAAAAGGAAATGTGCACATCCTCGTCAGCGATCCTGAAATGATCCAGATGACCTTCGAGAAGTATCTTGAGAACAAAGACGCTCTGGAGATTCTCACACCATTTTCAGACTATACGGTGGAAACAGCTCCATCTTCAGGAACGCTTGAAAGTATGGATGCAATCTCCTGGACCTACGAGCCGGATAATGACTTCGTAGGCACAGATACCTTCAAGTTGTCAATAGGGCAGGATACAACCATTGAATACCTGGTCACGGTTTACGACAAAGTCATTAATGCTCAGGCACGCGATGACAAGTTTTATGTTCGACCGGGTCTGATGGTCAGCTTCAATGTTCTGAACAATGATTTGCTCGATTTTGACCTTACTTCATTCACCGAAACAACCAAAGGAACCCTTACCAATACAGGAAATGGTACATTCTCGTATTCACCTAACTCAGGCTACAGAGGTGTAGACAAGTTCACCTACACATCCTGCTTCCAGGATTCAGTGTATTGCGAAACTGCCACTGTGTACATACATGTGACGGATCTGGAACCGGACAATGTTTTCAGTTACAAGTTGCAGACCACAAAGGACCTTCCCTTAGCTATTGACTATCCGGTTGTTTACACGGACTTTTTATATCTGATTACTGAAGATCCTGAGCATGGGTTGCTCATGAGTTATCCGGGATTGCAGACGATTGATTTTCCATGTGACACTGTTGACAGTTATAACATGCTCGTCTATGAGCCTGAAGAAGGATATACGGGTACAGATCACTTTGAATATTATTACTGCGTACAACCCACCAACCTCTGTTACCTCGTAAAGGTCGATGTGGAGGTGATCGAAGAACCAGAAACAGAATCCTGTCCTTGTATCATTGATTGCGTTTGGCCGGGTGATGCCGATCAGGACGGACGAGTAGACATGAATGACCTGTTGTCGATCGGCTATAAACTTGGTGAATCAGGTGTCGAACGTGAATATAGTGATGCCGCATTCTGGTTTGGTCAGCATGCGGAAGATTGGAGTATGACTTCCGGAGGATCAGGTACACAATACCTGGATGCCAATGGGGACGGAGCCATTACATCTGAAGATGTTGATGTTATTGACGAGCATTATTACAATGCCCATGATGTGGTGGCACGCGATGTGCAGCAACGACTCCCTTACCAGTTTTCATTGATTCCTGTCCAGTTTTCACTGGATTCCGGTGATGTGGTGATTCTCGATGTTTCTTTTGGTACCAGTGAAGTACCGGTACGAGATATGATCGGGGCTAAGTTCTCGCTTAACATCCCTACTTGGATGCTTGACTCTTCATCAGTAGAGGTTCAATTCCATCAGGATTCATGGTTGTCAGAAGGGTCTCCGTCTATCTCATTAGGCAAGGTGCCATGGGACGGTCGTATCGATGCAGGCTTCTCCAAAGCCAATGGAAAAGCAGCCAGCGGATATGGAGTGATTGCCACTGTCGTATTTATTATTGAAGATGATGTGGAAGGCTTTAAAAACGGTGATGATTATATAGATATACCTATCTCACTGCAAGCAGGGGGCGCTATGGGTAATGACGGCACCGCCTATGATGTCGATGGAGACGAAGTCGTGCTGACCTATAAGTTTTCCAAGAAAGCTCAAAACGAATACAACCTGATCGTATATCCGAACCCCGCACAGGAAACCGTGAATGTATTTCTGAATGGTAAAACCGCAATCGAGGATATCATACTTGTTGATGTGCAGGGTAGAGTGGTCGACCAGATCAGAAATATCAACACCAAGCAACATCAGTTGAATATTCAGTCGCTACCGGATGGCTTGTATTATATGCAGGTGAAGCACACCCACGGTGTGAAAACACAACTCTTATCCGTGATTCGATAAGGGTTAATTTCTTGGTTTAAGATTAGCGTTTCTTTACAATGGGCATTGTTTATAAATGTCCTAAACAAAACCTGCTACCACAAGTTTCTGTATTCTTACACCTTTCTTGTTACTTTTTTCATTGCCAAAAAAGTAACCAAAAAGTCTATGAATTATTTGTTCTTTTTTGCCGGCTGTGTTCAACCATTAAGTGCAACTTTTAGATTTAAGCTCATATTCTTGGTTCGGTGTTCTATAGTTAAATTTTCGTACTGGTCTGTTATTTATTTCTCTTTCAACGACTCTTACTTGGTGAT
>JAUHXV010000020.1 GCA_030426765.1 Bacteroidia bacterium
TGATCCAGACCCACATTCGTCCATACAGAACCATTAAAGGACTGCCATTGGAAATGAATATCCGGTGAACCACTTGCTGTGACACTTAAATCAAAATTTCCACCGGTACAAATCGAACCGCCAACCGGCTGAGCACTGATCGCTATATCCGGTGTAACAACAACATCCACTTGAGCAGACATTACATCTTCACAACCACTCTCATCTGCATTCACAAATACACGATACGTCGTGGTATTAGTCAGTACACCTGTATTATAGGTTGGTTGATCCAGACCCACATTCGTCCATACAGAACCATTAAAGGACTGCCATTGGAAATGAATATCAGGTGAACCACTTGCCGTGACACTTAAATCAAAATTTCCACCGGTACAAATCGAACCGCCAACCGGCTGAGCACTGATCGCTATATCTGGGGTAACGATTACCGTGACTTCCGCAGACATCACATCTTCACATCCATTTTCGTCAGCATTAACAAATACGCGATACGTCGTGGTATTGGTCAGCGCACCTGTATTATAGGTAGCCTGGTCAAGGCCTACATTTGCCCATACAGAACCATTAAAGGATTGCCATTGGAAATGAATATCAGGTGAACCACTTGCCGTGACACTTAAATCAAAATTTCCACCGGTACAAATCGAACCGCCAACCGGCTGAGCACTGATCGCTATATCTGGAGTAACGATTACTGTGACTTCCGCAGACATCACATCTTCACATCCATTTTCGTCAGCATTGACAAATACCCGATAGGTCGTGGTATTGGTCAGCGCACCAGTATTGTAGGTAGCCTGGTCAAGGCCTACATTTGCCCATACAGAACCATTAAAGGACTGCCATTGGAAATGAATATCCGGTGAACCGCTTGCCGTGACACTCAGGTCAAAATCTCCTCCCGTACAAATCGAACCGCCAACTGGCTGAGCACTGATCGCTATATCTGGAGTAACGATTACAGTCACTTGATCTGAAACGGATGTCTCACATCCGTTTTCTGAGGCACTCACAACTACTCTGTAAGTCGAGGTCTGGGTCAATACACCCGTATTATAATTTGCACTATTGGCTCCTGCAATAGTTTGCCAGTTACCACCACTAAATATTTCCCATTGGAATTGGATGGCCGGAGAACCACTCGCTGTAATACTCAAATCAAAGTTTCCGCCTGTACAAATCGAACCACCCACAGGCTGTGTCGTAATTGCAATATCATCAAAGACTTCAACCTCCACTTCGGCACTTAAAATATCCTCACAACCGCTTTCGTCTGCATTTACAAATACTCTGTATTGCGTGGTAGCTGACAAAGCTCCGGTATTGTATGTTGGGGCGTCTGTTCCCACGACATTCCAAACGGAACCATTGAATGCCTGCCACTGATAATGGATATCCGGAGAACCGGAAGCGGTAACAAATAAATCGAAGTCACCTCCTTCACAAATCGAACCGCCGACCGGTTGTGCGCTAATGGCGATATCCGGAAATACGGTGACTGTTATTTCATTCGAGTAGACATCTTCACATCCATTTTGTGTAGCAAAGACCAATACTCGATACTGGGTGGTACCTGTCAGTACACCGGTATTAAACGTGCTGGCATTTGCCCCTGCGATCACCTCCCAGGAGGAACCATTAAACCGTTCCCACTGGTATTGAATCGCCGGCGAACCACTGGCTGTGACACTTAAATCAAAATTTCCTCCCGTACAAATAGATCCGCCTGTTGGCTGACCACTTATCGAAATATCGGGCGTAACTACAACGGTGACGGTGGAAGAAAGTACATCCTCGCATCCGCTTTCATCTGCACTAATAAAGACGCGATAATCGGTTGACGAAGTCAGTGCTCCTGTGTTGTACAAAGGAGAATCGGTACCCACAACAACCCAGGTACTTCCATTAAAGGCCTGCCATTGAAAATGAATATCCGGTGATCCACTGGCTGCAACGCTAAGGTCAAAATCGCCTCCTGTGCAAATAGAACCACCTGTAGGCTGGCCACTTATCGAAATATCAGGTTCAACCGTAACGGTCACAATCTGCGAATACACGTCTTCACATCCGTTTTCTGAAGCAAACACGAAGACTCTGTATTGCGTAGTTGCAAAAAGTGCACCTGTATTAAATGTATTGCTTGTTGCACCCGGAACAGGTGTCCAGGATCCACTCAGTATTTCCCACTGGTATTGAATCGCCGGCGATCCGCTGGCTGATACGCTCAGGTCAAAATCGCCACCTTCACATATCGCTCCTCCAACCGGATTTGCACTGATCACAATATCCGGGCTCACATTTACCTCAACGACGCTACTGAAAATATCTTCACATCCATTCTGATCTGCAGATAAATAAACTCGGTACCAGGTTGTTTCCGTGAGCAGATCTGTGGTAAATGATGAGGTGGTTCCACCAACCTCACTTACATTTTGCCATGTGCCACTGGCTGTACTATCCTGCCATTGATATACGATTCCCGGTGAGCCACTGGCTGTAACATCCAACACCCATGTTCCTCCTTCACAAATTGATCCTCCAATCGGTTGGCCACTGATGCTAATATCCGGCTCAACAATCACTGTGACGATATCAGAGTACACATCTTCACAACCATTTTGTGTGGCGAAAACAGAAACCCTGTAATCTGTAGAAGCAGTCATTGCTCCTGTATTATAACTCGCACTGTTTGCTCCGGCAATTGGCACCCAAACAGAGCCGTTGAATTCTTCCCATTGATATTGAATGGCAGGTGAACCACTTGCGGTTACACTCAAATCAAAATCGCCTCCTGTACATACCGACCCACCTATTGGTTGTGCACTGATCGCTATATCTGGATAAACGGTGACTTCTATTTCAGAAGACATTACATCTTCACAGCCATTTTCATCCGCGTTGACAAATACGCGATATGTAGTCGTGGATGACAATGCACCTGTGTTATAGGTTGGCTGATCAAGACCAACATTTGCCCATACGGAGCCATTAAAAGACTGCCATTGGAAATGAATATCCGGTGAACCACTCGCGGTTACACTCAAATCAAGGTTGCCACCGGTACAAATTTCGCCACCAACAGGTTGTGCCGAAATGCTGATATCCGGAAATACAGTTACCGTCACCTGATCTGAGTAGATATCCTCACAGCCACTTTGTGTGGCAAAAACAAATACTCTGTATGTCGTCGTAGATGTCAGAGGTCCTGCGACATATGATGATGCTGTAGCACCGGATATCACCGTCCACACACTACCATTAAATCTCTCCCAACGATACTGAATAGAAGGAGAACCACTGGCAGTCACAGACATGGTGTGGCTACCACCGGTACATATTGAATTACCCACAGGCTGGGTTGAAATACTAATATCCGGTGTGACCGTAACCGTCACAACAGATGAGTAGATATCTTCACAGCCACTTTCATTGGCCGATAAGAATACACGATAATCCGTACTGGCTGTCAGTACACCTGTATTATAACTCGCACTGGTGGCTCCGGGAATGACAGACCATCCGGCTCCTTGATTGATTTCCCATTGATATTGAATAGAAGGTGAGCCACTGGCTGTTACGTTCAGGTTGAAATTTCCTCCCGTACAAATAGAACCCCCCACCGGCTGTCCGCTTATGGAAATATCAGGTGTCACAATCACCGTAACATCGTTGGATGTAGCAGTTTCACATCCGTCCTGATTAGCATACACTAACACCCGATATAAGGTAGTTGCTGTCAATGCTCCTGTATTAAAGGTAGATTGATTAGAACCTGTATTTACCCAGCTACTACCATTATAGTATTGCCATTGATAGTTTAGGCCTGGCGAACCACTGGCTGTAACGCTCAGATCCATATCTCCGCCTGTACATATAGAACCGCCAACTGGTTGACTTGAAATTTCTATATCCGGGAATACATTAACTGTGACCTGATTTGACACGGCTGGTTCACATCCGCTTTGATTCGCATAAACGCGAACCCTGTATACTGTTGTACTGGACAATGGTCCGGTATTGTAAGTACTAGAATTAGTACCCACGGTGATCCAGTTAGCACCCACCTGGCGCTGCCAATCGTAATTCAATCCAGGTGACCCACTGGCAACAACGCTTAAATCAAAGTCTCCTCCGACACAAACATCTCCTCCGTTGGGTTGCGTGGTGATTTGGATATCATCAGAAATGACTACGGTTGCATTGGCACTTACTATCGGATCACAACCATTTCCTGAAGCACTCACCACGACTCTGTAGTATGTCGTTCCGGCACTTGCACTGGATGGCTGGTAGGTGCTGTTAATAGCTTCACTAATATTTGTAAAACTGGCAGGAACTCCTGTACTACTGGATTGCCATTGATAAGACACAATTCCGGTTCCGCCTGAGATGCTTACTGATAAAATATCGGTTCCCCCAACGCATTCTATAATGTCAGTTGGGTTGGTCGTTACGACTAACTCTGGTGTAATTGTGACGCGAGCTGTATCACTGATTTGGCTTTCACATCCACTGGCAGAAGCATTTATCAATACCCTGTACCAAAGTACGCCCGTCGCTGTTGAAGGCGGAGTATAGGTTGCGGTTGTGGCGCCTGGTCCGGTTGCATTGGCCCATCCAGAGGTTCCATTCGGACTGGTTTGCCATGTATAACTAATTGTTCCGGATCCACCTGGAGCGACAACGGAAAGTTGTTGCGTACCCCCAAGACACTCTGAGAAAGGTGAAGGTTGACTTGTAATGCTGAGATCAGGTGTAATCGTGACTGTCGCCACATTACTCACCGCCTGGTCGCATCCACTATTAGAAGCGTTTATGAGCACTCTGTACCAGGTAGTGCCTACTGACGAACTCGGCGGTGTATACGTAGTAGTCGTAGCGCCTGATCCGGATGCATTTGCCCATGCACCAACTCCATCAGGACTTGACTGCCACTGATAGCTCAGCGTTCCGGATCCACCTGTGACCGCCACATTAAGTGTGCCCGTTCCTCCCACACATTCCGTCAGGTTAGTAGGTTGAGATGTAACGGAAACATCAGGGGAAACGACAACTGTCACCGAGGTAGAAATTCCATCTCCACAACCCGGTAGCGGATCGGTATACCGCATTCGGTAATACATCGTTCCTACCGACGAAGTAGGTGCATTGTATATATTCCCTGTCTGTCCTGCAATATTTGACCATGAACCAGGTTGGTTTGTGGCACTCTGTTGCCATTGCAACTCAATTGCACTTGATCCACCTGTCACTGTAGCTTCTATAGGTGCACTTCCACCCAGACAAACAGGTGTATTTGAAGGGGTCACAGATACAACGGCATCTGGATTAACCCGTACATTTAATTCATTTGAAATCGGGTCAGCACAATCCGGAAGCGTGTCGGTAAGCGTGATTCGATAATCATTATCAGAAGGGGTTGATCCAACGATCGTATAGGTTATTCCTGTTGCGCCGGGAATATCGCTCCATGTGTCTGCTCCTGCAGGACTGGATTGCCAGGCGCGGATAATACTTCCTGATCCTCCGGAAATTGAAGCTGTTAACACAACATTGTTGGTTACACAAACTTCGCTAGCCGAGGCTGAAATAGTGACAGTGGCATCTGCTTTGACGGTTACAACGGACCCCGGATTTGATGTGATTTCAGGCGTACATCCCAACCCATCATCTGATAGTTTTACCCTGAAGTACACAGTAGTAGGCGAAACGCCTGAGTAAACATAAGTGGTATCATTAGCACCAGGTATATCAGTCCATGGACCGTTGAACGCACTACCTGACTGCCATTGAATAATCTGAGAAGGTGAACCACCCGTAATATTTGCAGTTAATTCCGCTTCACCGCCTACGCAAATCGTGTTACTTGAAACACTTACGTTTACAGTTGGATCCGGATTGACAACTGCCAAAGCAACATCTGAAATGACCGGACTTGGACATTGGCTTTGTGGGGGTTCAACGGTATAGAATCGATAGTATGTGGTATGGGGTGATGCTGTCGGTACATTATAGGTCGTCGAATTTTCCCCCGGAATATCACTCCAGGTCAGGCTATCCGGACTGGATTGCCAGATGCTCGTTCCTCCACCGGAACCATTGACAATCACAGCGGTGATAATCGCTGTTCCACCTACACAAATGTCAACATCATTCAATGAAACGGTGGAAGAAGCTCCTGTATATACATTGACAGTTGAGATAGAAGAGTACGGTTCGCTACAACCTGAACCAGAATCTGTAATTCTGGCTCTGTACGCAAGCGATCCGGTATCTGCCGATGGCACCATGTAATTAAGATTTACAGCACCGACAATATCCACCCAGGATGTCGTGAGCGAATCATATACCTGCCACTGCACGCCTACATTCTCAGAACCGTTACTTATCGTAGCGGTGAGATTCACAAACGCACCTGTACAAATATTAAATACCGGTGGTGTGATACTTACGGTTGGATCCTGATTGATTGTGACTTCAACTACCTCACTGATTTCCTGACCACATCCATTACCTGTAGCATTGATCAGGACTCTATACCAAAGGCTACCCACATTTGTCGAAGGAGGTGTATAGGTGTCTGTAGTCGAGCCGGTACCCACTGCATTTGTCCAGGAATCGGTGCCGTTGGGGCTTGTCTGCCATTGATAGGAAGTAGTACCGGTTCCGCCAGAGACTACCACGCTGATAGTGCCGGTTCCTCCCTGACATTCATCGAGATCAGTGGGCTGCGTTGTTACTGTCAGATCAGGATTGATGATTGCGGTTGCATTATTACTGACCGCCTGGTCACAACCTGAATCCGATGCATTGACAAGAACACGATAATAGGTTGTACCGGGAGTTGAACTATCAGGAGTGAAAGTAGCTGTGGTTGACCCTGTTCCTGTTGCATTTGCCCAGCCGGAACTTCCATTCGGACTGGCTTGCCATTGGTAGGAAATGGTACCGGAGCCTCCGCTGTTTGCTACTGTCATCGTTAGATTTCCTCCCACACATTCTTCTATATTCTGTGGCTGTGTATTAATGGTAATATCTGGTGTGATCGTGGCCGTTGCATTCTGGCTTACAGCCTGTCCACATCCGTTTCCGGAGGCATTGATCAACACACGATAGTATGTTGTTCCCGCTACACTGCTAGGGGGTGTATAGGTTGCCGTAGTTGATCCGGTGCCTGATGCATTTGCCCAGCCGGAGCTTCCATTCGGACTGGACTGCCATTGGTATGAGATACTGCCTACACCACCTGAGATGCTAACGCCCATTGTGGCTGTTCCGCCTATACACTCAGATATATTTGTGGGCTGGGTAGTTACGCTCAAATCAGGAATGATCTCGACACGTGCGGTATCACTTGTGATTTGATCACAACCACTGCCTGATGCGCCTATAAGTACCCGGTACCAGGTTGTTCCGACAACAGTGCTCGGGGGTGTATAGGTGTCTGTCGTTACACCAGGACCACTTGCATTGCTCCAGCCGGATGTTCCGTTCGGGCTTGTTTGCCATTGGTAATTGATTGTTCCGGCTCCTCCTGTAATCGATGCCGATAGTGTCTCTGTTCCACCCAGGCATTCTGCAATGGAAACAGGTTGTGAGGTCACACTTATATCAGGTGTGATTGTCGCTGTTGCCACGTTACTCACTGCCTGATCACAACCCCCATTTGAAGCATTAATAAGTACTCTGTAGTACGTTGTTCCCACGACAGTACTGAGGGGTGTATAGGTGCTGGTAGTGGATCCGGGACCCGTTCCATTGGCCCAGCCTGATACTCCGTCCGGGCTTGACTGCCACTGATAGAAAGTTGTACCTGATCCTCCGGTTACGGTCACAGACATTGATGCTGTTCCGCCCAGACATTCGGTAATATTCGATGGTTGTGATGTTACGGATAGATCCGGAGATACCACCACACTAGCTGTATTCGAGATTGGATCACTACATCCACTCGTTAGATCTGTAATTTCAACACGATAATACAATGTCCCTACGGCATCTGTCGGAGGATTATATCCTTGCGCATCCGCACCGGAGATATCTGCCCATCCGGAAGAGCCATCAGGACTTGTTTGCCACTGGATCGTGAGACTGGTAGACCCTCCGGTAATCGAAGCATTTAATGTCACTGATCCATTTAAACACACTTCTGATAAAACAGGGGCGATGGTCACAGTTGCATCAGGTCTTACGATAACTAAAACCGGATTGGAAACCGGATCATTACATCCACTTACGTTATCGGTGATCAGCACTCTGTAATCCGTATTACCGGCTGAAGCGGTTGATGCATTATATGTTGAAGCATTTGCTCCACTGATATCAGCCCAGGCATCCTGACCGGCCGGACTGGATTGCCATTGGTACGTCAGCTGCGAAGAACCTCCCGAAACTACAGCGGTTAAAAGGGCAGTGCCGCCCACACAGACTTCAGTAGAAACCGGAGATGCTGTTACTGTAGCATCCGGCTGAACGACCACATCAATTTCATTTGAAGCTAGTTCGGCTGGGCATCCGGAATTTGGATCCAGTAATAATATTCTATAACCAGTTGTTCCTGCGCTTGTACCGGAAACTGTGTATGTCGAGCTATTCGCACCGTTAATATTGGACCAAACAGAACCATTAAAGGATTGCCATTGTAGCGTCTGCTGGCTTGATCCACCACCTATTGTTGCTGTCAGTAATGAGGATCCTCCAATACAAATTTCAGCATTCGTCGCTGAAATACTTGCTGTTGGATCCGCCACAACAAGTACGGAAACAGAGTTTGATGCCGGATCATCGCACAAAGGCTGAGGATCAGAAACCTGTACCCGATACCAGGTAGTACCGGCAACATTCGTTGGAGCATCATATGTATCACTTGTCTCACCTGGAATTGGATTCCAGTTGATATTGTCTGTGCTGGAATGCCAGAGCAAACTCAAACCACTTGAGCCTCCTGTGATTATGGCAGTCAGTTGGGCTGTCCCATCAATACAAACCTCAGGATTGTCTACAGAAATAGACGCAGTGGCATTTTCTCTTACGACAACGGTGGCAATGTTTGAGAAAGGCTGACTACAACCTGATCCCGCATCAATCACTCTGACCCGATATTGCGAAGTACCGGCTACTCCTGTAGAAGGAGAGTACGTCGCACTTGTTTCGCCGGGAATATCACTCCATCCACCATCATTGATTTGCCATTGTATACTCACTCCCGAAGATCCTCCGGAAAGTGTTGAGTTCAATATCACTGAACCTCCAATACATACTTCATTGTCGTCCGGTGAAATTGAAATCGTAGCATCTGCATTTATCGTCACAGTAGCGATCTGACTGGTTGCTTGCCCGCAACCATTTCCTGTGGCATTTATAAGCACACGATAATCCAGCGTTCCGGGGGTGCCGGACGGTGGTGTGTAGGTAGCTGTGGTTGATCCTGTCCCGGTAGCATTTGACCAAGTACCCAAACCTGCCGGACTTACCTGCCATTGATAGGAAATCGCACCAGTACCTCCACTGACCTGAACAGTGAGTTGTGCAGTACCTCCTACACACTCATTAAACCCAACGGGCTGAACATCCACCGTCAGATCCGGTGTAATAGTGGCGGTCGCATTATTACTGATCGCTTGTTCACAACCCGTGTTGGCTGCATTGACAAGGACTCGATAGTACGTTGTACCGGTCACTGTGCTTTGAGGTGTATACACACTTGTTGTCGCTCCCGTACCGGATGCATTCACCCATCCTGAACTTCCGTTCGGACTCGATTGCCATTGATAGGAAATTGCGCCCGATCCTCCTGAAATGGTCACACTCATGGTAAGCGACCCGCCAAGACATTCAGTGATATTCGCAGGTTGGCTGGTAATCGCGATATCAGGAGAGATAATCGCTGTCACTACATTACTCGTTACATTTCCACAACCACTACCGGGTGTAGAAATAGTAACTCTGTAATATGTTGTACCCGCTACACTACTCTGAGGGGTATAGGTATCTGTTGTGGCTCCCGGTCCGGTCGCGTTTGACCAGTTGGTGCCGTTTGTACTTGATTCCCACTGATAACTTACAGTGCCTGTTCCACCGGTCACAGCGACAGTCATGGTAGATGTACCTCCAATACATTCCTGTACCGGCGTAGGTTGTACGGTGATGGATAGATCCGGATGTATAATCGCATACGCGACTTCACTCATGGTTTCACCGCAGCCACTTGCTCCTGCATTTACGATTACTCTGTAATACGTCGCCCCTTCCACTGTACTTGGCGGTGTAAAAGTAGCTGTCGTAGCTCCGGTTCCTGAAGCATTGACCCAAGGCTCGTTTCCATCAGCACTGGACTGCCACTGGTAAGAAAGTACACCGGCACCTCCGGAGGTCGTTACACTCATTGTAGCCGTACCTCCTATACATTCAATCACATCTGTAGGCTGAGTGGTTACGGAAAGATCTTCGACGACTTCAACATTCACTGCATTCGATACGGGATCGTTACACCCACTTGCCAAATCCGTCACAATGATGCGATAATAGAAACTTCCTGCGGTCAGAGACGGCACTTCATACGTTTCATTATTCCCGTTGACAGTAATATTTGTCCAGGAGGAAACACCATTTGGACTAATCTGCCACTGGTAATCAAACAATGACGAACCATTATTAATCGTAGGAGTGATTGTCGCAATGCCTCCAATACAAACCTGTGGATTATCCACGGCCACAGAAACTGTTGGCTGTGGTTGCACGATTACTTCAACTGAGTTTGATACCGGGTCATTACATCCATTCCCTGCATCGTTAACTAAAACTCTGTAGTATGTGGTACCGGCGATATTATTCAATGGACTATAATTTGCACTATTGCCATTGACTGTAATATTCGTCCACGGACTACCCCCGGTAGAGCTGGATTGCCACTGATACGTGACACTTCCTGTTCCATTGGTCAATGTAGACGAGATCAACGCTGACCCGCCAACACAAACCACCGGATTATTGACAGAAGCGATGACAGAAGGTTGGGGTTGAACTGTGATTTGTACATTGTTTGAAACCGGATCATTACATCCGTTTGCTGCATCATCAACCAACACGCGATAGTAGGTAGAGTGAGGTGATCCAGTTGGAACTGCATACGATGCACCATTCCCCTGGGTATTGATATTTGCCCATGATGCACCATCCGGACTGGATTGCCACTGATAGCTTAAGAAAGAAGATCCTCCGGTTACGGTCGAATTGATTGTGGAAGTACCACCTATACAAAGGTTTGTCGTTGTGGCCGAAATACTTACGGTAGGTTGTGGTTCTACATTGATGGTTACCTGCTGCGGAGCGGGATCATCACAACCATTCGCCAGATCTTCAAGCAGAATACGATAGTAATATGTACCTGCTACTCCTGTCGGCACATTATAGGTTGCAGTGGTGCCACCGGAAGGTACATTCGTCCAGCTGTTCACACCATTGGGACTGTTTTGCCATTGGAAATCAAAATTTCCGGATCCTTCCGAAACAAGCGCTGTCAGCACTGAACTGCCTCCAAGACACACAGTTGGATTCGGTGCGTCGAGCGTGAGGACTGGTTCTGATTGTACAGTTACCGGAACGACATTTGAAAGAGGATCACCACAACCATTGGCAAGGTCTTCCACAATAATTCTGTAAAAATATCTTTCAGCCACCAGTGTGGGAACGGTGTAGTCCGGTCCATTTCCATCGGCAGGCACATTGGCCCATCCGGAACTGCCATCGAGGCTTCTTTGCCATTGATAATTAAAGGTGCCGGATCCATCCGTAATCGTGGAAGAGATAACCGTAATAGCACCCAGACAAACTGTGTCATCCTGCGCGCTTATACTAACAGATCCTCCAGGAACCACCGCAACCTGAACCGCTTCTGATTCAGGATCATCACATCCTGATACGAGATCGGTCAGGAGTAGTCGATAATACATCAACAGAGGTGCTACTGTGGGTACATCATAATCCGGAGAATTTCCATTCGCCGGAACATCACTCCATGAAGAAGCATCTGTACTTTCCTGCCACTGGTAGGCAAATACACCTGACCCATCTGTGATCGTAGATGAAATCGTAGCAACACCACCCACACAAACAACAGGTTCAGAAATGTCTATACTTAAATCCGGCTGCCCGAATACTTCAACGCGCGTACCACCAGAAACAGGATCCCCACATCCGCTTCCGAGATCAGTTACGAAAATGCGATACCAGGTGACGCCAGGGGAAACCGTAGAGGCCACATATTGCTCATTATTGGCTCCGGAAATATCACTCCACGGAGCAGCCCCTGTTGGGCTTGATTGCCACTGATAGAGGTATAAACCTGATCCGTTTATCACCGATGGGGTGAGTTCAACGACTCCAAAAACACATACACTGTCCGCAGAAGCCGAAACGGTTACAGAAGGTCCTGATTGTACCACAACGGATACCGCAGAAGAGATCGGTGTATTACATCCATTGGCCAGATCATCCAGAATGACGCGATAGTAGGTGGTACCGGTAGAGGAACCTGTAATGACAAGATCCTGATTGTTTGGTCCAATATTCGTCCATGGATCTGCACCAGTGGGACTGGATTGCCATTGATAATCAAACAGACCTGAACCATTTGTTACGGTGGCAGATACCGTTGAAGTTCCACCAATACAAATCACCTCATTGTCCGCCAGCACACTGACTTCAGGCTGATCGACGATTTCTACTTCTGCTGAATTGGATACAGTACTTCCGCAGCCACTGGCAACATCCGTAACAATAACACGATAGAAGGTTGTACCGGTTGACCCTGTAGGAACAGCATAGTCGACACCATTACCCTGATTCGTAATATTGGCCCATGAGGCACCATCCGGACTGGATTGCCATTGATAGGAAAAAGTGCCGGATCCATCCGATACATTTGATCTTACCCAGTTTGTTCCTCCTATACAAACCACATCTTCATCCGGAGTAGCGGTGGCGGTAGGCAAACTTTGAACCGTCACCTGTACAGAGGTTGAAACGGGATCATTACATCCACTTCCATCATCTGTCACAATCAGTCGATACCATAGGGTACCGGGAGTGGCCGTTGGAACTGTATAATCAGGTCCGGTGCCTCCTGAAGGTACATTACCCCATCCGGAGCTGCCATTTGGACTTTGCTGCCATTGGTAAGAAAATGTACCGGAACCATTCGTCACGGTAGAAGATATTTCGGATTCACCTCCAACACATACTACCTGATTGTCTGCTGAAATATCTACCGTAGGTTGACTAATAACTATCACAAAAACCGCTTCGCTGTATGGGCTTTCACATCCATTTCCGTTATCGGTGAGCAAAACTCTGTAGTACAAAGCAGATAAGTCCCCGGTAGGCGGACTATACACAGGTCCGTTTCCTCCACTGGCCACATCCTGCCAACTGGATCCATCTTCACTATATTCCCACTGATAATTATAATCCCCTGATCCATCAGTAATATCAGCGGTCATATCCGCATTTCCTCCAATACAAACCGTTTGTCCCGGCGGATCTACCACCACAGAAGGATTTGGATTAACGGTGATGGAAATCGCCGATGATGTCATCTGTCCACAACCATTTGCGAGGTCTGTCACCAGCACACGATAATACCGTACACCAGCGGTGGTCAGCAGTTCTGTATATTCCTGATTTTCTCCATTGACAGTTATGTTTGTCCATGGCCCGGAAGCATTCGAAGAGGTTTGCCATTGATATAAATAAAGGCCTGAACCATTATTGACTGTAGATGAAATAGTAAATACACCGTTGATACAGATCACAGGTGTCAGCGTGCTGACAGAAACGGTCGGCTGACTTATGACCGTGACACTAATCGTATTGGACACAGGGTCCGTACAGTTGTTTGCAGCGTCTGTCACCAGAATTCTGTAATAGGTGGTACCTTCTACTGTTCCGTCCACACTGTAGTTTTGGCCGGTTCCTCCCGGAGAAACATTTGTCCACGGACTTCCACCCGTTGGACTGGATTGCCATTGATAGGTAAAGTTTCCAGAACCTCCCGTAGGATTTGATTCAAGCAATGCAGTTCCTCCAATACAGATATAAGCATCTTCAGTATTAACAGTAACATCAGGCTGATCCTGAACCGTCACGTTGACGACATTGGATACAGGCTCTCCACAATCCCAGGATACATCCTGAACCAATACGCGGTAATCGTATGTACCCGCACTTCCGGCAGGTACATTATAATTTGGATTTGTATTCGGTAAAGAGGCCGGACTCCATGTGTTTAAACCGGCAGGACTTCTTTGCCATAAATACTGATAGGTACCCGAGCCATTGGTTACCACAGAAGTAATTGTCGATGACCCACCAATACAAATGACGGGGTTATTTACTGAAATATTGACGATGGCTTCATCAGTGATCACGACAGTCGCTACAGTACTTGTGAGCGCATCACAACCTGCGCCTGCAGTACTCACGATCACTCTGTAGTAGTACGTCTGAGCAATTGTACTCGGAGGTGTATATGTACTACTGTTGCCGCCCACATTGGTCCAGGGACCTGTGGAACTATTGCCAACTTGCCATTGATAGGAATAGGCGCCAGTACCTCCGGTAGCGGTGACAGAGAGTTGATCAGATTCACCCACACACTCAACAAAGCCTATCGGTTCGACAGTAATGATCGGATCAGGAACCACCGTCACAACCTGGTTGGAACTAATGACTTCGCAACCTGCATTTCTGGTCACCATGACGCGATAGGTATAGGTCCCATCCGCATTTAAGGTTGGCGTAGTATATGCGTTTTGATTGCTTCCTACATTGGTCCATGTTCCTGCTACATCTTCCTGCCACTGATAGGTAATCGGGCCTACTCCACCAGAAACTGTCGCCGTCAGTGTGGCTGTTCCACCAATACACAAAGTTGGATTGTTGATACTGACTGAAACTGTAGGATCATTGGAAACGACTACGGTTTGGTTTGTGCTCTGGACAAAACATCCCGTGGATTGAGTCACGACTAGTCTGTAAACATAGGTACCCGGAGTCAATACCGGTGTGGTAAATACCGGGTTGTTGGTGCCCACAACGGTCCAATTGGATCCGGATGTATTGTATTGCCATTGATAAACAGATGTTCCTGTTCCTCCCGAAACTGTAGCCGTAAAGGTGGTAGTGCCACCATCACAGATACTCAATCCGGTAGAAGAAATACTGACTGTCGGATCTGCAAAAACGGTTACCACCGCATTTGAACTTTGCGCCAGACATCCGCTGGCCTGAGTGACGATCACACGATAGTTGTAGTTACCGGGTGTGGTAAGTGTTGGCGTGGTGTATGTGTTTTGATTCGATCCGACATTACTCCAGTTACTGCCTGAAGTATTATATTGCCATTGATAAGATGTGGTGCCGGTTCCATTAGAAACATTCGCTGTCAATAGGGTTGATCCGCCGGAACATATGGAATCCTCTGAGATGACCACACTCACGGTTGGGTCTGCGACAACATTGATCACCTGCTCAGGGCTAACCGCATTACAACCCACTGCCTGCGTAAGCAATACTCTATACGTATAGGAACCTGTACTTAAGGCCGGTGTCGTATAAATATTTGAATTGGAACCAACATTGGTCCATACACTGCCATTGAAGGATTGCCATTGATATACATTAGTGCCGGTTCCCCCGGAGGCGGTTGCTGTAAAGGTCACAACTCCACCATCACAGATGGCTGTATCTGTTTCGGTAAACGTAATGGTAGGATCAGCGACAACGACGACGGTTGTATTCGCACTGACGCCTGAACAGCCAGAACTGTTTTGGGTGACAATCACGCGGTAGGTATTGGTGCCTACAGAGTTTAAGGGTCCTGTATCGTAACTCTGACTGGTACTTACATTTGTCCATACGGCGCCAATATATTGTTGCCATTGAAATGAATTTGTACCCGTTCCTCCGGATGGATTTGCCGTGAGTACAGAATTACCTCCAATACACACGTTGGGGTTTGGGTTGGTAATTGTAACAGTAGGGTCTGCAGAAACGGTGATGCTCACATTCGGACTATTGTCAAAACATCC
Organism: Bacteroidia bacterium; assembly: GCA_030426765.1. Lineage (GTDB taxonomy): Bacteria > Bacteroidota > Bacteroidia > Chitinophagales > Saprospiraceae > Opimibacter. The sequence continues at coordinate 16,092 of JAUHXV010000020.1, forward strand.
GGATACAGATTGCGTCACAAGCGCTCGGTAGGTATGTGTACCTACACCAAGGTTGGGTGTAACATACGGATTCACGTTTCCGCCTTCATTGACCCAATTGGTACCTCCTCCCGGAAAGTCATGTTGCCATTGCAGTGTGTTTGTTCCAGAACCACCGGTCACGGTGGCAGTGATGGTACCTACACCTCCATCACAAAACGTGTTATCATCAATGGCTATCGTGACAGTTGGGTCTGAGGATACGATCAGGGTGGTATTGTTTGTGGTTGGATCTATATTAATACCGGTTACGGTGGTGCTGTTAAATATAGACCCTACTGATGTCGACGTTGCTGTCACTGTTAAAACAGAAGAATCTCCTGGTGGCAAGTCTCCTACGATCCAACGTAAGGTATTAGAGGGCTCGTCGGGGTTGCAGGCTGTACCGATACAGACATTTGAACAGTTTGTTGCGCAAGCGATGCTGGTCAAAGAGGAAGGGAATGTATCTCTGAGCGTCAGGTCCTGGCCAGTATTTTCATCTCCGGTATTTACAACAGTGAATGTGAAAGTGGTTGTTCCGCCTTCGCAAATGGGAGTTGCTGTTTTGGTCACAGAAACGGTCGTTCCGCAAATCTGCAAAGCAAAATCACGAAGTCCGTCTGCCAGGTTTGCAAAATTGGTTTCCAATGCCCAGTCTGCTGTGTTTACTGTTTCACCAGTCGACCATTGATCACTGCCGGACATGCGGATCAGATTCTGTGTGTTGATGTTGGTACCTACGCCAAGCACAAACATGTGTGTTCCTTCATCTTTGAAGTAGTTAGCGATCTTCATTGGGTTGACGATCTCCGGACGTTGCGTAGTGCTACCATTTCCACAATAGTCTACGTTTCCATTGTTGGTCCATCCAGTTGGGTTACCATCCGTAAAAAAGAAAATCAGGTCCGGACGAGACTGATCGAGAATCTCATCCATGGCATCCTGCCAGTTAGTTCCTGAAAACGGGTCGTAGGTTTCACCATTAAAAGGTGTGCCATCAAAATAGCCTTGTACGCTATTGATGTAAGAGGTGTTGACGAGCTGGTAGTTATTGACGGTTCGCGCTAGTGCTGAAAACTCGATAATCGAAATCCTTACCCCGGTTCCATCCAGGGCATTAAGGAAGGCCATCACGCCGGCTTCCACATCATTTTGATATCCATCCAGAGATCCTGATTCGTCAAGAACGAATACGATATCCATGTCCACACATAAAGTAGTCAGGTCAGGATTGGTCTCTATGTCGGGATATGCACAGTTTCCGGAACTCCCGTTACAGTTGGTACAGAAATTAAAACTTTGCGCGGAGAGGGTTTGCAGGCCTCCGAATAGTGAGATCAGGAATAGCATTGCTGCTACCCCTCTAAAACGGAAACTTGCCTTAAATAATCCTAGCGAAAAAGGGTGAGAAATTGTTAGCCGGGATCTCAAATAGTCGGTGGTAATTCTCATTTATCGATAGTATGTAAATTCTCTTTCTGCTGACCCAATATCACAGCAACAACACCTGTGACAGAGGTACAACAACCTTGCCAAATGTCCTTCTCGGGGTGGTAGCAATAAGGTGAGAAAAAGAATAGAAGATTCGCTTTGTGAGAGAGAATCTTCGAGAATGGTCTGATGAATGTCGCCCAATTCTCTACATCATATGCAATTCATGACGTTCTACGAATGTACTAATGAAAATGACAACTTAACAATGATCGTACACATATTTCTTATCGTAATATTAAAAACGCTGTGAATTATTCAATACGAGTAATATTTTACTCTTTGATATTTACACCTTTACGTATGTGGTTTTTTATTATCAATATTTGAAATTTCATGGTTTACCCTGATTACCCTTTTTCCATTAATTCTGACCATTTTCATCACTGAATTCATTCGACCCGGAATCCGTTTACAAAACCACCTATAAAATTTGAACGCTCCCGGACAGCTATCTTTGATGAAATCCTGACTCAAAAAAATATTAAAAAAAAATTTAATTTATTTTGAAAAAAGCTTTTTTATTCATCCTCGATGGATGGGGCCTGAATCCCAATCCGACCGAAAGTGCCATCCAAAAAGCCGACACTCCATTCTTCGATCACCTGATGAAAACCCAGCCAAATGCAACCCTGGTGACTCATGGAGAGGATGTCGGTCTCCCCGATGGGCAAATGGGCAATTCCGAAGTCGGGCATCTCAATATCGGCGCTGGCAGGATCATCTATCAGGAACTGGCCAGGATCAATAAAGCTATTAGCAACGGAGATCTCGCTAAAAACGAACAATTGCTCACTTCCCTGGCTCATGCAAAGGGAAAAGTGCATCTGATGGGACTGGTCTCTGACGGCGGTGTTCACTCCCACATCAATCATCTGATTGCACTGGCCGACATTTGTCGAGATCATTTTAGTGGTGACATCCGGATCCATGCATTTACCGATGGAAGAGATGTTGACCCGAAAAGCGGAAAAGATTTTATCAGCAAACTCCTCGAAGCCACAGCTCACCTCAACATTCCTGTGGCGAGTGTGATCGGTCGTTACTACGCCATGGATCGCGACAGGCGATGGGAGCGAACGAAACTGGCCTATGACCTGCTTGTACACGGAACTGGTTTTCCCACAAAAGATGTCTTGCGTTCCATCCAGGATTCATACGATGAAGGCATTACGGATGAGTTTATTCAGCCGATTGTCCTGACCGATGATCATGACCAGCCATCCGGTACTGTTGCTGATGGTGATACTGTGATCTTTTTCAATTTCCGCACGGACAGGCCTCGGCAACTGACTGAAGCGCTGAGCCAGACGATTCTGGATGATCATGAAATGAAACTGATTCCGCTCACCATGCTCACCATGACGCAATATGACCGGGATTTTAAAAACGTCACCATCTTATTTCCTGAAACAGATATCTCGGGCACACTCGGAGAGTATTTATCCTCGCTTGGAAAAACTCAACTCAGAGTTGCGGAAACAGAGAAATATCCGCACGTCAGTTACTTTTTCTCCGGTGGAGAAGAAGAGCCTTATCCCGGTGAGTCCAGACTACTGGTACCCTCCCCTAAAGTGGCTACCTATGATCTAAAACCGGAGATGAGTGCAGTGGAAGTGACTGACAAGACCATTGAAGCCATTCAGGCTGGTCCGCCAGATTTTATTTGCCTCAATTATGCCAACACCGATATGGTGGGGCACACCGGTGTCTTTGACGCTGCAGTCAAAGCTGCGGAAACGGTGGACGCATGCCTGGCACGAATCATCCCTGTCGCCCGCGATCATGCATATGAAATTTTCATCATTGCCGATCATGGGAATGCCGATGTCATGGTCAACCCGGATGGATCGCCCCATACGGCACACACGAAGAAACCAGTACCGGTGATCTATCTTCCCGTGGATGAAAAAAAGTACAGCTTGCAGAATGGTCGCCTGGCGGATATAGCACCAAGCATTCTGAAGGCTATGGGAATCCCTGTTCCGGAAGCCATGACGGGAAAACCCCTGCAGGAATTATTGCAATAAAATCCCATTTTTAACCAAGACTTGTATTGGTTCCTCCCTGAAATGGCTAACTTAGTCAGCATTAAACCTTAAAACAATAATCAAAAACCTTAAACAATGAACAAAATGTCAAAACTTATGGCCTGCCTGCTGGGTGGCCTTTTATTTTTCTCAATGGGTTGTGATAAAGATGACAAAAACGATCCGGTAGGTTGCAACTGGTTTACTGAAGTCCAGGCTGAATCTACTGCCCTGTCAGATGCTGCTACAGCTTATGGCTTGGATCCAACTACTGCCAATTGTGAAGCATTTGTAGATGCTTACGAAGCCTATCTGGTAGCGCTCGAAGCCAATCTCGGATGTGCTGGAACACAGGGAAACCAAGCAGAGCTTCAAGCTGAAATTGATGCAGCCCAGGCCCAGTTGGCAAACATCAATTGCTAATGAACGTAGAGGGCGTATTAAAAAAAATGTCCTGAACTAAAAAAGAAAGAGGGGAATCAAACGATGTGTTTGATTCCCCTTTTTATTTTGTTAGCTGCTACTCCTGAAATCCAGGATCAAGGCTTGATGTATGAATGCGTTACTGCGATTCTAATTGAACATTTCCTCGAACGGTTAGATTCGCATTTAGGCCATTGAAGATCAGGTAGTCTGTATCCGGTAGTAATATGTTACGGAAGATGGCAATGTCCCGCAGTGTAAGCCCACCTAGATTTTCAAAAGCAGCTCCCTGAAAGCCTGTCAATCCACTGGTGATCGAAAGGCCTCTGAACTCTACTTCATGCCCTGCCAGGATCTTAAATGCACCACTGACATTTGATTGAATCTTGATCGTGGGACTCACGGTCGATATGATATACAAACTTTTATCAAACTCAATCCGTCCGGCAGTCAGGGTCAGCGTTTGATCCGCCAGTAATGGGTGGAAAGAAATGGTATCACCATCATCCGCACAGTCAATCATAAACCGTAATGATCCAGGAACATTATCCATCGTTGTTGTCACGAAACGACTGCAGACAGAGCTTTCAATAAAGTAATTGCCCGCATCGAGTTCCCCATTGGTAATGGTCACCGGCAGCGTATCATTGGTCATATTTGTATTCGGCACCAGGTCTCCGTCATTGGACACATCAATATCTTTCACGCTCGTAAAATCTGCGGGCTGTAATTCAACCAACACATAACTTCCCGTTGCCACATCTGCAAACGTGTAAAATCCGGTTGAGTTAGTTTCCACGGATTCTACATAACCTCCTGCGTCAGCCTTTCCATCCAGATTATTGTCTGTATGTAATTCAATTGTGACACCCGGCAATCCTTCCACCGGTGCAGGTGCCTGATTGTTGTCAAAATCCTCAAACACAAATCCGGTAATCATCCCCGGTGCCGTGACTTCCACGAAGTTGTTATCAGCGTCGAGTTCTGATGGCTCTATCGTCACCGGAATTATATTGTCATTTGTGTTGACATTGGAAAGTGAGTCGAAATCCTCGGAAGCATCCTCATCATACAAACTAATATACCCGGCAGGCTGCGTCTGCACGATGACATAATAGCCGGGTGTGATGACCGCCATGGAATATGCTCCCGTACTGGTCGTAAACACACTTCGTATCGCTGTATTGTTGTCCTGTACACCATCGAGGTTCTGATCGGCATAGAGTCTTAAGTTCACACTTGGGATAGGCGATCCATCATCTTTTTTCACTGTGCCTGATATATTTCCTGGACATGTGAACACGCCAAACATCAGTGTGGCTGTATCACTGCAGGAAGCACCTTCTTCATTGGAAGATATAATCAGCTGAACGGTTTTCACGCCCCCGGTAAAGTATTCTACGGAATGAGGCCCATAGGTCGATGCGCTGGCAGGATTAGCCTGTGCACCGAAATTCCATTCATAACTATATCCGGGTACTTCATCTTCCACGGCTTCGAAAACTTTATCCTCCAGGACACAGGGACTTCCCGTTGGGGAAGATATTCCGGCCACCGGAATTTCATTGACATGCACATTGGCGACAGTATCAGAAACATCGGCACAGCCAGGTGTGCCAAGGGTCAGGATAATCCATGCCCCCTCAGTGCCATTCGTACCATTATAGGTATACGCCACCTCATGAGGACCCACACCCACGCCGGCCGAAGGATTAGCGCCTGAACCAAAGTCCCAGTCAAAAGAGGTGGGGTTGATGCCCTGATCGAAAGCTTCAAACTCAACCAGACTTCCTGAACAAATTGTGTCGAAGAATGGACCGAGTATTTCAGGCACCAACGGATTTAAAACTGTAATAACTTGAACACAAGTCGCTTCATTGCCACAGGCGTCTGTAGCGGACCAGGTTCGTTCAATCACATACCCATAGTTTTCAGGGGTGGCCGTAGTGATATCGGTATACACGACAACCGGTGCGTCATCACAATTGTCCGTAGCTGTACCCTCTCCTGTATTGGACGGAGAAGAGTCATCAATACATTCGATCGTCACATCATCCGGACAAACCATGTCCGGTGGGGTTGAATCCACCACTGTAATTTCCTGCGAACATGTGGTTGTGTTTCCACAGGCATCCGTTGCCGTCCAGGTTCTTGTGATAGCATAGGCTTGTTCGCATTCGGGATTGTCCGTAATCACATCATCGTAGGTCACTTCAAGTGATGCACCACAGTTGTCCGTTGCACTTTCCATACCTGTATGGGATGGATCTGTGCTCTCGGTGCATTCGATCGTGACATCCGGAGGACATGTCAATTCTGGTGATGTGGTATCATCGATTTCAATGGTTTGCTCACATGTAGAACTGTTTCCACAATCGTCGGCGATTGTCCATGTACGCGTGATCACTATCGGACAGGAGCCTGATGCCTCATCAATGTAACTTACGGTAACAACGCCACAGGCATCAGAAACACTACCCTGATTCGTTCCATCTTCAAACTCAGCTTCCGTGGACATTGCTCCTACCGAAGAAAAGGCCGGTCCGGTGAGTGCGGTTGTATCACATCCTTCTATAACTCTTGTGACGGCACATGATGTTATATCAGGCTCAGTAGTGTCTTCTACTTCGATGGTTTGTGTGCATGATGTTGAGTTGCCACACAGGTCAATAACTGTCCATGTGCGCGTAACGATGATCGGACATGTGCCGGTGACCTCGTCTATATAATTCACTTCGCCGATACCACACTCATCTGATGTAACTCCCTGGTTGGTGGCATTTTCAAAAACCGTCTCAGAAGAAACTGAAAGGACATCGGAAAACACCGGATTGGTAATATCATCCGTGCTGCATCCTTCGATGACCCGTGCTACCGGGCACGTGCTGATCTCCGGCTCTAAAGTATCCTCTATATAAATTGTTTGTTCACAGGAAGAAGAATTCCCGCAGTCATCAATAACAGTCCATGTACGCGTGACCACGATCGGGCAGGTGCCGTTAGACACATCAATCGTAGTGACCTCAACGATAGCACAATCATCCGATGCATCTCCCTGGTTGTTTGCATCCGAAAACTCTTCATAGGTAGATACAAGAAGCACTTCAGAATACTCAGGATTATTCAACGCATCCGTATCGCAACCTTCAATAAATCGGGTCACCGGGCAGGTGGCTAATTCCGGATCAGTGGTATCATTGACCTCAATCGTCTGATCGCACGTTGAGATATTTCCACAATCATCTTCGATGGTCCAGGTACGCGTAATCACAATCGGGCAAGTACCCGTGCTCTCATCGATATAGGATACAGATGCAATACCACATCCGTCAGACACACTTCCCTGATTGGTGGCATTTTCAAATTGCGCTTGTGTGGATGCTGTGGAGACTTCTGAATACACCGGATCTGTTACAGCCCCGTCATTACATCCCTCAATAAATCGGTTGGTCGCACAAACTGCCAGTACAGGTGCTGTCGTATCATCCACTTCAATGGATTGGTTGCAGGTAGAGATATTACCGCAACCATCTGTGATCGTCCAGGTGCGTGTCACCACAATCGGGCAAGTACCGGATTCAACGTCTATATACTCCACGTTGACAATGCCACATACATCGACTACACTTCCCTGGTTGGTCGCGTCTTCAAACTCAGCAACAGAGGAAGCGGCAGACATAGCTGAATAGACAGGACCGGTGATGGCAGCCGTACTGCAGCCTTCAATCATCCGGGTCACCGGACAGGATGAAATATTTGGTGCCTCCGTATCATCCAATATCAGTAACTGATCGCAAGTCGAAACATTGCCGCAGGCATCGGTCAAGGTCCATGTTCTGGTAATTTCTGTTGGACAGGTACCTGTTTCCACATCAATGTACTCGACGAGGGTGATGCCGCAGGCATCGGTCACATCGCCTTGATTTGTACCATCTTCGAACTCCGCCAATGAGGAAGGAGCTTGTACGGTTGAAAAATCAGGACCGGTGATAGCGGCCGTACTACAGCCTTCAATATTTCTTGTTACGGGACAACTACTGATGTCCGGTACTATGGAATCATCGACCTGAATGGTTTGCTCGCAGGTCTGCGTATTGCCACATGCATCTCCGACTGTCCAGGTGCGTGTCACGACTATAGGGCAGGTACCGGTAGTAATATCGATGTAGGTTACGCTGGTGATCGCGCATCCGTCGGCAATATCTCCCTGATTGGTTGCGTTTTCAAACTCCGCTTCTGAAGAAGCAGCGGATACATCGGAGAAGTCGGGTCCGGTGATGTCATCTGTACTGCACCCTTCAATGTCGCGAGCTACTGCACACACAGATAGTGTTGGAAGTTCAGTATCATCTATTGTAATCGTTTGATTGCATGTCATGCTGTTTCCGCACGCATCACTGATCATCCAGGTTCGGGTTACAACCGTAGGGCAGGTGCCGGTAGCCACATCGATATACTCGACGGTTGAAATTGTGCAATCATCGGAAACGGCTCCCTGATTCGTTGCATCTTCAAACTCCGCCAACGAGGAAGCCGCTAAAGAAGTGGAGAAGTCAGGTCCTGTGATATCTGCAGTACTACAGCCTTCAATTGATCTTGCCACAGCACATGCTGTGATGTCCGGATCCACTTCATCATTGATGTTGATCGTTTGTACGCAGGTGGCGGTATTCCCGCATATGTCTTCTACTGTCCAGGTGCGGGAAACGATGATGGGGCATGAGCCGGATTCTACATCGATGTAAAAGACAGCACTGATTCCACATGTATCGAAAGCCACACCCTGATTGGTCGCATCTTCAAATACGGCTTCCGTTGTTTCGACCTGATCCGTTGAAAACACCGGACCGGTAATTACATCGGTACTACAGCCGACGATATTTCTGGTTGCCGCGCAGGTGGCTATCAGGGGGACAGTATCATTGACCAGGATGACCTGGACACAGTTATCGGTATTGAAGCAACCATCCGTTGCGGTCCAGCTGCGGTTGATGATGTATTCATTGATACAGGCTCCGGGAAGGATTTCATCTTCGTATACCACTTCAGGGTCGGAACCATCCGGGTCGACGGCTGTCGCTATACCTGTATTGGCAGGTAGGGTGCTATCCGAACAATGGATTGTCACATCTGTCGGACAAGTAATCGTCGGATCCAGGTCATCGACAAAATTTGGACTGGTCACAGTATCACTCACCAATCCGGTATTGGATCCTTGAGCCCAGGCGATATTGGTGTAATCACCGGAGGCCAGTACTTCTACCGAAAGCGTGAGCGTGTCATACCCACCGGGAGGAATAGAGTTAATGGTCCATATAAACGCGTTGTCCGGTTGTGGCTGTCCCTGATCATCACACTGTGAGCCAATGCATAACTTTACTCCAGGGGGTCCGTTATAGGAGATATTTGTATACCCTGTTGGGAACGTATCAATCACCTGAACGACTGTAGCTGCACTTTCTGTGCCGGGGTTGTGAAGGATAAATTGGAACTGTTGTTCACCATTACACACAGCGCCATAAACCTCTTTGTAGAGTTCCAAAGGTGTGTTGCATAGTTCATTTACAAAGTTGGACAAATCATCCGCTAAGTCTTCAAAATTACCAATGGAATAATCTGAGGTTCCAATGGTATTAATTCCTGGTTCATACGCCTCCGGCCCACTCATATACTCCAAGTTTTGAGCAGGTATATTACCTCCGACACCTAGCATGTACATATGAGTACCCTCGCTTTTGAATTTATTTGCAAGTTTGACAGGGTTTACAATTTCAGGTGTCTGAGTGGAATTCCCACTCCCACAAGCATTCCAAGTAGTATTCCACCCTGTAGGCTCGCCATCTGTAAAAAACATAAGCATGTCTGAAACTTCCAGTGCATCAGCCTTAATCATAGCATCATGCCAATTTGTACCAGCACATGAGCCTCCCGGATTAAATGGGTTGTATGTTTGTCCGTTAAATGGTATACCGTTAAAGTAATTTTCCATATTGGCAATCAAAGAGAAATCGATAGGAGTATAACCTGTAACGTAGCGTGCTTCACAAGAAAACTCAATAATGGCGACTTCCATGTCCTGTCCATTAAGGGAATTTAGAAAAGCAAGAACACCATCTTCAACATCTTGAGCGTAATTAACAGGTGTAACAATAGAACCTGATTCATCCAAAATGAATATCAACTTAATAGCATAACATCCTGAATCAAGGTCCGGGTTGATTAAAGCAGGAGGCAAAAAACAATCGCCGCATTCAAGGGGATCTGCAAAACACTCTGTACATGTATTCAAATTGCCACCTATAACGACATCCAGGGATAAACAACAATCATCATCAGACGATTTCACATAATAGGTAACCGTTCCTTCAGAAGCAGGTGCTGTAATTGTAAAACTGGAAGACATCGTTGTTTGGTCTGGAGACCCTACATCACAACCTGCTGTATAAAGCTCCCAGGATGCGCCGCCACTCAAGGTGCCTGTAATATCAATTGTAAACTCTTCTTCGGTTTCTACTTCGCATGGCCCACTAATTTCTTCGATCGTAGCACAACAAAACTCACACGGTGGGTCAACACCTTGAGAATTTTGCGACTCAACCCAATTATTAGACCCGTCAGGAACTAAACCACCAGCTCCATTGTCATTTGTTATTGCATCCTGGATAGCAGTTACAGGTCCTACCGATACCTCACAATTATAATAAGCATTATCATATTCAAAGTTAAACACGACTACCTCGTCATTCGCCAACCCTGTTGGTTTCTGAGATGAATCATCGCTAAAAGCTCCACCATCCCAATTGCCATTCATTTGTATGGCGGTCACAAATGACGCCTGATTTCCACTTGTAGGAAATGGATTTTGATAAATAAACAACTGATCTCCGGAAGTAAACAATTCCGGTCCATTTGCACCTCCACTCACCAAAATAGTTACCGTACCCACAACCACGTTATCTTCATTGACAGGATTGGCCCAGCCACTTGTAGCTGTGAAAATCACTTTAGTACCACAAGGATAATCGTCATTAAAAGTTAGTTGAATCGCTCCTTCAGAAGTATTATCAACCCTGAAGCCCGTAGTATTCGACCATCCCCAATCAGTGATAAAGATTTCCGTCCCGGAAAGAACATCATTTAGTAGGACAAAAGAAAAAGCATCAGTACCATCAGACCGATACCCGGTAAACATAATCTCCCCAGGCGCAAAATCAGTCTGTGCTTTGACCTCCGAAGATACCAGGCAGGAAAAAAACAGGAGAAAAACAAAAGTGATCAGGTGTGAATAACCGGACTCAAAAGAAAATACTTTCATTAGGAATCAATTCGTATTGATGACGTCGGTTCAACGAATCAGTATTAGGCCGATCGGGTATCTGATGGCTCAAATAGCATAAAAAACAGACGTCGGTTCTTTTACAATAAAGGGATTACAGCGGTGTTACAAGCCCATTAAATTACTAAATTCCGATGGGCCTGTGAAATTAGCGATTTTTCACATTCACTCACAGACAATTTTCACGGCGGTCGGGCGCTCTGCAACCCCCATCCCCGCAGGAACCTGTACCGATTTGATACTGTGCCGATTACAGATGAAATTCTCTTTTAACGCAGCTTCGCGGACCCTAATTATTTTTGGAAAAATGACGCCCAGTTTACATAATTAAACTGATGATGATTGCTGACTGCAAACTGGAAATAAAAAGCCCCGACAAGTTGTGCCGGGGCTTTTTGCTTTATATCTGAACAATTTTATCGTACAGAGATCATCTTCTTACTGGCGACATAGGTGCCGCTCTCGAGCCTGTAATAGTACACCCCGGAGGCCGGCACATCTTGTTCCGTCAGGATCACTGAGTTATAGCCTGCCGCATACCTGCCTTTCACAGTCTTCACGACCTGCCCGTTGAGATCATACACCGTCAGTGTAGCATCTGCTTCCGCAGGCAAATGGAATCCGATCAACGTCTGGTTATTAAATGGATTCGGTTTATTCTGATACAAGGCATAGTCTGTAAAGACACCCGGACTGGCGAAGACGAGCTTAATACCCATAACCTCTCCGGCTTCGTTGTAAGCTTCCGTCTGCGTGATAGCATTATTCAGCTGGATCATATTGATGAGTCTGCCCGCTTCAGTCGCCTTACACGTTAGGGTCAGCACAACCTCGTCCGTCATCACATCTGATGACAGCATCTCACCATTCCAACTCATGGTGATAAAACCGCTTTCAGGTTGTCCCACATGCTGGCGTCCGATATCGATGTGTTGGCTTTGCACATCCACAAACTCCAGTCCTTTGGTCTGCATCGTCCACTGGAAACCGGTGATCTGTTGCGGGAAGATGAGCTGAATCTCAAAAATATCGCCGGACTCCACGCGTCCCTTACACTCCGCTCGCACATGCAAATTTTTCTTTCCGTTGCGCGGAAGGATTTGCCGGGCATTCGCTTGTGCGGTTTGGTTGACATCACCCACCTTGACGCCAATAAAATCAATTCCGAAGGTGCCGGTTTCAGCATGAGCATCCACAGCTATAGCTTCGTCAAACGGCCACGGTTGTCCGGGGGCCATTGGGCTGCCGTTGGCAACAAAACGCCAGCTGGTGTTTTGTGTAAACTCATCCTGCAGACCCAGAATTAATTTTCTGATTTCGATGAGATCAATGGCACTCACAGACTGACTGTTGTTGGCATCGGCAGCGATATACTGATACGGACTTGAAAACGTCTCGAGTCCAAGCAAGTGCTTTTGAATGTACACCAGGTCGAGCGTACTCACACCATTACGGTGATCGTCGTTGCGCTGAGGGCTGATGATATACCCTTCTCCCGGAGGGACATTTGCGAACATAAATTTCCCATCGTCAGTCGTGATCTGTTCCGGAAAATCTCCCTGCGGGCCTTTAAGGCTCAGACTGACCTGACTGACAGCTTCGGATTGCTCGGTCGTGATTTCTCCTTCAAGAATTCCTCCCTGGTTACTCCCTGCTACTTTTATTTCCTGCTGATATGTCCAGATACCACTTCCTGTATCTTCATTGTACTGGCACCAATCCAGAATTTTCCACTCACGGATGACCTTTATACACGCCCCATCTGCATCTTCAAACGGGGTGTCTTCATGGCTGGTACCGATATGGTGATTGCATCCGGTATTGACGATGATCGGTACGCCGGACGCAGATACATCATCTTCTTCCGGACAATCTTCTACGGTTACATCACATGGCCAGATAATCCCATCCAACGGGTTTTCATTCTGACATGTCGTATCCGTGATAAAATACGGATCATAATTGATGACCCAGATGCGCTGTGTACACGCACGAACGGTAGTTCCATCAGTCGCCCGAAAGATGCGTTCTATCACTTTGATAATTCCCTGTGGCGGAGTACCCGGAATATTTTCACCGGTACAGTCTTCTGTCACACGTACCTCCACGCTCAATGCAAGCGGGCAGTTGTCTCTGGCCCAGCCGTCCATGCCCCACTGGTAAGGTTGATCGACATTCGGGTTGTCAGGATCATTGATAATAATGGGCTGGCGATCACTTTGATCAAATCGCGATGCGTCCAGCATATTTCCAAATAACGCACTCAACGGATCTTCATCCAGCGATCCATTATTATTTCCTTCCACGTCACTAAATATACCTTCCGTAATCACAAGCGGATAGGCACAACTCAAAGAAATATTCTGCGGACAGGTAAGTTCGGGAGCGAGTTTATCCTGAACGACAACCTCTACCATGCAGTAGTTTTTGTTGCCTGATTCATCCGAGACTTCGAGCTCAACCATCAGGTTTTCATTGCCGACATCACAGCATGCAAAAGGCACACACGGTCCGAAATCGGTTCCGCGATCTTTGTTGTTGATCGGCGGAACGCCTCCCGGTATTCCATCGAAACAAGCGCCATCCGTCGTCCAGTCAAATTCGAGACAACTGTCCATTCTCCGGGCCCGGAAAGTCAGGTTGCTGCAGTTATCAAAACTACCATCATCAAATACCTCTGCCGAAACGATCGTCAGACCATTTTCCTCCCAGCTCGTCAGTCCAACGACGGTGTGCAAGTGGCAACTCACAGACGGAGGTATATCATCTACGACCGTAATCGTAAAGCTGCATGTCGTGTAGTTGTAACACTCATCGGTAACTTTCCAGGTGATGAGGTGTTCACCTACGGGAAGATCTCTCAAAATATAAGTGTTGCCAATGGGCTCAACGATGCCACCGGAATAACTCAACTGATAGTGGACAATATCGCTGCAGGCATCTGTTGCCCCTGGTTTGCTGACGATCACATCCGCATCGCATGAAACAATTCCGGTACTGACCGTCACATCTTCCGGACATGTGAGTACCGGGCCGGTATGATCGCCCAGATGGATCATCTGAACGTCTGTTTCGTGGCGCGATAGACACCAATCTGTTACTTTCCATGTTCTGACGATCTTTATACCTCCGCCACAGAATTCAACAATTCTATCCGTGTAGGTTCGCAGGATATTACAATACCCGGAGTTTTCTACCAGATCATGTCCATCTATTTGTGGCCATCCGGTATTCGAGGGGTGCGGGTCATCGCCGCATTCCCCAAAATAGTCATCCGGAAACTCGAGAGTCGCCAGCGTCATAGGGAGAATGTGGAATTCCTGCCGGCAGGTCGATGTGTTTCCTGAGCCATCCGTGGCCAGCCAGTCTACCAAAAGGTAACCTCCGCCACATGGGTTATGATTGAGCTGGACATCATCCAGCACGAGAGTCGTTCCACCGCAGTTGTCAATCACCGTTGGGCGTAATTCATCCGGAATATCTCCCTGAATAAACTGGTCAATCTCCATGCAACTGATCGAGCATGTGATATCGTCATTATCTACCGGACATACACAGTCAATGATAGGGCCTAGTTTGTCTTCGACGGTGATCCAGCCCCAGCAGCTCTGACCATTGCAACGACTTCTGACCGATACCTTAAAAGTCTGGCCGACATGTTCCCAGGAGAGCGTTGCATTTGGAACGGTATCGCCGTTCATATCGATGATAAAAACTTCAAAAGTGTTGTTGCCTTCCATTTCTCCGGTGAGAATCATCCCACTGGTGATCACCGTACCGCAGTCATTGTCAATAGAAATATTCAATGCATTGATACAGGCTATTTCTCCCGGAGCTTCTATGTTGATAAAAATACTGGAATCACTGACACAACCAAGGGTTCCGATTTCAATCAATTGGAGTTCGTATGGTCCGCCAGGTGTATTGTCCCAGGTTATTGTAACAGTTGAATCTGTTGAACCTGAAATAAATCCTCCCCCGTTCAACAAAGAGAATATATATGAATGAAGGGGATTGTAGTTTTCTACGCCGTAGGTTATGATTTCGCCAGGGCAAACAAATTGTTCACCGGTGATTCCCGGTGGTTGAAGCAAACAAATCAAAGCGGTATCATGATCATCTTCTTCTGGCAGATCATTTGTATCGTCCTCATCCGGAGTACTATCAATGTCGTTGCCTGAAACATTCATACCATCATTATCGTAGACAAAAGCGATCTCAGCTATATTCAGATACCCTCCTGAAGGAATATCTGCATTGATGGAAAGTGTTATTTCGACGGTGACGCTCGTATTAGGGAGCAGTCCGCCTGGTGGCAATCCTGTATTTGCGATAGAGAGCACAATGGATGCACTTTGTCCGGTGCTTCCTTCCATGCCAGCCGTCCAGTCCGGGTCATTCAGCGTGAATCCAACAGGTATGTAATCAATGAGTTGAATTTCACCAACGGGAATCTCACCTTCGTTGGTAACTTCAATGGAAAAGTTAACATCGTCTCCAGGTGAAAAATCATAAATATCACCTACCAGTGTTTTTTCGAGGGCCAAATCAATAAAACATCCGACCACAACACATTCTGTAGGCTGAGGCGCTCCATAAGGAGGCGTCCCGGGACCGGAATAGTCCCAGTTAAATTGCACTACGTTTTCAATGGCCGGGGCAGACATGATAGGAGACGGAGCAACCACGGTGATCACGATACCATCATCACCGGGCAGATATCCGCCAAGTGAAGGGTCTGCCTGCAGGTCCAGTACAATGGGAGGACAAAAGTTAACACTATCAGGAAGCGGGCCTTCAACCAGAAAGCACATTTGAAAGAGCTTGGTCCAGTCGGCTGTGCTCACGATGATGGGCGGCTGAGCGTCATCCACTAATTGGATTGCTCCATTGATGAAATCCGCAACGCCGGGTGCAGGAAAATTGAAAAACGCAGATCCAGCTCCCGGAATCGTCATCATATTATCCGGTGGGTCGGGCATAACCGGGCCGTACCCTCCCTGGAAATCAGAAAAGCCGATGAGCTCCAGGTTTACATCATCATAAAAAAAGCGCATGTTCATTCCGAATATCTCCACCCCGGGTACATCCGACTGAAATTCGACATCCAGACAGTATTCACCGGTAGGGCAATCGTAAAATGGGTTAGCCAGTCGAGTGGTGACGGTGGGAACCTGAGCGAAGCTGGAAAAACTGAAGCAAATCAGCCATACAGTCAGGGCATAGACCATGCGGCCTGCCCAGCGAGGGGAAGATGTAGTTTCCATAAGTTTTAGTTTAACCTTTTGGCAATAACAGGCGTGTGACCTTGGAGGTAAAGGTAAAAAGAAATTTGTTTTTAGACAATCAAATGCAAAAAATATTTAATTCTTAAAACATTGGTTTTGTGTGTTTTACGTAATTATATTATGATAATTAATAATATTTAAATCAAAAATGGTCATTTTTGAGGTCTATCAAACCATGAAAATGAGCAGGGCGGTATACCTTCAGAAGACTATATCTATGCAGATAAAACACTGGAAAAAGGTCATCAGAATGACCTGGCCGACAGGCCCGCAAAGGAGATCATCTGTGTGAATTTCTGACCTGAAAGAGATCGATATTCAGCACATCATAAAATCGCTCAGGAAGAGCCGAATAAAGGCCAGGAAAGGAGAATTGCAAAGGAGATAAAAAAAGAAGGGCTATCCGCAGTGGATAGCCCTTCTTTATATGGTTAGCGAAATGCTAGTTCATTTATTTAACCAGTACCATTTTCTTGCTGGCGGAGTAAGTACCGCTCTCAAGTCTGTAATACATCACACCTGCACCCGGCAGATCTTTTGCATTCAGGATAATGGTATTGTACCCGGCTACGAATTCGCCTTCAACGGTCTTCACCACCTTTCCAGTTGCATCGAAGACGGTCAACGTCACCGCTGCATCTTCAGGCAGATCAAATCCAATTGAAGTTTCATCATTCCATGGGTTAGGTGTATTCTGGTACAAGGCAAAGGCAGCTGCATCGGTTCTGTGACCGAGCTTCACATCCAGGATCTCTCCTGTTACTGTATAAGCTTCAGCCTCTGTCACACGGCTGGTCATGTGGATCATGTTGGCCACCTGACCGGAAGTGTTGGCCACAAACTGTAGTGTCACTACCTGAGCCTCATCGGCTGCCACCTGACTATCAGCATTCCAGCTCATGGTCACGATTCCGTCGTTCAGAACACCTACATGGCTGTCGGTGATCGGCATACTTTCGTTGGTTTCAACACCGGCAAATGTCAGGCCTTCTGTCTCCAGTGTCCACTGGAAGCCTTCCACATACTCCGGAATCTCCAGTCTGACATCAAAGACGTCACCAGCTTCGACAAATCGTTCTGCATCCAGATTGACACGTAACACGCGTCTTCCGTTTCTTGGAAGTATCTGGTTCGCATTGGCCTTAGCCGTATTATTGACATCACCCACTTTCACCCCGACAAAGTCATTGTACATCAGGCTATCGTCGGTCAGCTCGAGCAACTCAATGTTCTCGCTGAATGGCCATGGATGTTCACTATCCATGTCATAGCCTTTCTCAACAAATCTCCAGCTTGTATTCTCTGGGAATTGAGTGTACAGACCCAGGATCAGTTTTCTGATCTCAACAAGGTCAATGGCACTGATGCCTTCAGAGTTGTTCGCATCCGCAGCAATGTACTGGTATGGAGACGTAAACGGCTCTTTACCTAACAGGTGCTTCTGGATACGTACAAGGTCGAGTGTGCTGACGCCGTTGCGGTGCTCGTCGTCGCGCTCCGGAGTGATGACATAATCCTCACCAAACGGAACTGCATTAAAGCCGAACTTACCATTCTCAGCCGTCACATAGGTTGGGAAGTGCTGTCCGGGAGATGTGAGTGTCACACCTACCAGAGCTACAGCGTCTTCATGGTCGGTGAATATTTCACCTGCCAGAATACTTCCGTCACCGTTACAAGCATTGTTATTATCGGTGATTACGATCGTAGTCGTACAGAAGTCTTTGTTGCGCTCAGACCACTGGATCGTACCATTACAGTTATCATCGGTTCCGCCATCTGCAACCCAGATCTGCGTGGACAGTTCTACATTGAATGCAGGAACGTTATCGCAGTTGTACGTGAAGCTTGGCTGATACACATCCTCACTGAAGCTATAGAGCAGTTCATCAGCAGGCGTACAATCGTCAAAGCTTGAAGCGTTGAAATCTTTCGCCCAGATGGTGACTTCTCCACCAATTGGCATCACTACAGTGCTCAGACCATTGATACATACCGGTGAAGGCTGCTTGCAGTCTTCCAGACGGAAGAGATACTCGCAGTGACTCCAGTTACCACATCCGTCTTCCACACTCCAGAGGATTCGGTGATAATCTCCGCAGAACTCACTGTTGTAAGGAATTCCATTGAGTCGGATATCCTGAATCGTGCTCTGACGTGTATCAAAGGATAGTGTTGCATCATTGTTAGAATCTACTGCAACCGTACGTGTAGGTTGTACGAGGATGAAATCTGTTCCATTGTATGGATAGATCTTCACATCATACGATACCTGATCACTGCAGGTCTCATGTACGACTCGACTCAGGTTGAGGTGTACAGAACAACTTGAGGACAGTGGGTTTTCTTCACCCAGGAACGCCTGGTTGTTGTCCGGCAGGCTCACACCTTCATCGGCTACACAAAGTACTTCAGTCTCACATGGCTCGACAAACTCAGGTCCTTCTTCGTCGTGGACTTTAATCACTTGTGTGTAGTTCCACAATCCAGCACCTGTCTGTGCGTCATACTGGCACCAGTCGATCACAGACCACCTGCGGAGGATCTTGAAGCAAGCGCCGTCCACAAAGTCAAATCGAGTGTCTTCGTAGGTCACACCAATCAGACTGCATGCATCATCAAAGACGACTGGTTCCCCGGTATTACCCAGGTCTTCAGG
The DNA here is from genome assembly GCA_030426765.1 of Bacteroidia bacterium. Taxonomy (GTDB): domain Bacteria; phylum Bacteroidota; class Bacteroidia; order Chitinophagales; family Saprospiraceae; genus Opimibacter. The sequence goes on from JAUHXV010000020.1 coordinate 35,340, forward strand.
GCATGACGTCAGCAATACATCACATGGCCAGATCACTCCGTCCTGTGGATTCTGATTGTTACAGTTTACATCTGTAATATAGAATGGCTCGAAATCAACCACCCAGATACGTTGTGTACAAGTACCCGGAGCAACACCTACGTTACCATCCGATGCACTGAAACGACGCTCGATGTATTTAATCGCTCCGTCCGGTGCGCTACCTGGCAGGTCACCTCCGCTGCAATCATCCACCACGCGTACTCTCACAGAAAGGTTGACTTCACAATTGTCATCAGCCCATCCTTCGAGACCCCAGTTATAGTTAGCACCTAATCCATCCGGATCATTGATGATGACATTCTTACGAACGCTTTCATCATAACGGAAGGCATCATACATGTTTCCAAAGACAGCGCTTAACGGATCTTCATCCAGCGAACCATCGTTGTTGCCTTCTCCGTCGACGAATGTTCCTTCCTCAACATGGAACCAGAAGTCACAGCTTACGATGATGTCATTTGGAGGACATTCGATAAACGGTGAAATCTTATCCTGAACGGTAGCTTCTACCATACAGTAGTTGACATTACCCGCGGCATCCGTTACTTCCAGTTCAACCATGATCGGACCAGCACCCACGTCGCAGCATGCAAATGGCACGCAAGGACGGTGTACAGTTCCGCGGTCACGGCTATTGACAGGAGGTATTCCACCCGGAGTATCATCAATACAAGCGCCTTCAGTTGTCCAGTCGAAGTCGATACAGCTATCCATTCTTCTTGCACGGAATGTGACAGGACCACAGTTGTCGTAGCTACCATCATCAAAGACGCTGGCAGGTACCAGGGTCACACCCTGAGGTCCGTCATTAGTCAGACTCACTGTGGTGTGTGCATCACAATTCGCGACAGGTACAACGTCATCCACGACTGTAATCTGGAAGCTGCAAGTGCTGCTGTTACCACACTCATCTGTTACTGTCCAGGTGGCGGTATGCGTTCCAACTTCCAATCCGTTGATCACGAAGTTGTTTCCGAACGATACGACTACACCACTTGAAGCCGTCAGGTTGTATGTCGCAATTTCGCTACACTCATCGATAGCTTCCGGCTTCGGAACACTGACGTTGGCATAGCAATACCAGAAGTCAGTTCCTACTTCAAGATCATCAGGACATGTCAGTTCTGGTCCGACGTTGTCGCTCAGTTTGATCACCTGAACGGCTTCCACGAGCTCAACATTACACCAGTCAAGTACTGTCCATGTACGAGCGATCTTACGTCCGCCGCCACAGTCATTCAATTCCTTATCCCAGTACCCGGTGAAGATATTGCAGAGGTCAGATTCATCCGTGATCGGTGTACCATCAACTGTTGGCCAGCCGGTATTATTCGGATGGATACTTTCTCCACAATCCCCTGTGTAGGCCATTGGGAATTCAACATTATCCAGTGTCAGCGGTGTGATCGTAATTGTCTGCACACACGTTGCACTGTTTCCACTGCCATCGGTGGCAGTCCATAATCGAGTCAGGGTCAGGTTTTCACATGGATCACCTGATTCTACTTCAGTATACGTCAGATCCACCTCACCACAAGCATCAAATGCAAATGGTGCAGAAGGTACGGCCAGATAGTATTCAACATCCAGTGTCACTTCGTTGAGTGTTCCTCCATCGCCGCCGACGTTGTCCGTGACGATCAGCGTCCAGGTACCCACAGCGGTTTGTCCGTCAATGTTCGCAAGAACGCCTTGTGGAATCACAGAGCCGGCTAAAGCAGGTGGTATTGGGTTGCAGGCAGCTGTAACAGCCAGTCCTGCTTCGTCGTCAAATTCAACATTATCCCAGTTGTCCACTGATCCGCAAAGCTGATCCGCTAACAATACCTGCGTTCCGGATGGGCTTACGAGAACTACATCCAGGTCACCTACCCAAGTGTGGTTTAGGTCAACGGTTACGTTAACATCTGTGACCACTGCATTGGATGGCACGTCAAGAATAAGTTCTGCTGTCGTTACGGTACCGGCATTTGGACCAATCGGCAGATTTGGTGTGACTGTTTCACTGACACTTCCTGTTACCGGTGGTGCGTATACAGGCTCGAGAGAAGTACCGCAGCTTACGGTGACATCTGTACACTCGATCACTGGTGGAATCTTATCCTCTACGGATACAGTTCCCCAGCAGCTCTGTCCATTACACTCATTCAATACCATCACGGTGAAGGTTCCTCCGATATGCTCAGCAGTAAGCGTCGCATCCGGAATCTCATTTCCAAACTCATCGGTAATCACAACATAATAGTTGTTATTGCCTTCGTTCTCACCCTCCAGGATGATACCGCTCAACAGTACTGTCTCACAACTGTCACCCAGTGAAATCTGAATATGATCGTTACATGCGATGGTCTCGACTCCCTGGATATACACAAAGAATATCGCAGAAATAGAACATCCATCTCCCAGTGTCACGGTCAGGGTGATCTGGAATGGACCACCTGGTTCTTCCTGCCATTGAATATCAATGTCAGAACCGTTGTCAGCGATGATGACACCACCACCACTCAGGGTCCAGTCGTAAGTAAAGTCAGGGTTGTAATCGTTGACTGTGTAGGTTACAATTTCCTCCGGACAAACATATCCGTCACCTGAGATGATCACATCAGGCAATACGCATATTGGTGCGCAGTCGATGTCATCTTCACCTGGAGGATCGTTCGTATCGTCATCATCCGGTGTACTATCGATATCCTCATCGCTGATGTCATTGCCCTGGAGGTCAAACATGTTCAGAATCTCTGCACAGTTATAGTAGTATCCTGGCTCAATATCGAGATCAGCAAGCAGGTTGATCGTTACATTAACAAATTCACCCGGATTCAATCCATTGGCATCGAGACCACCATTGGCGATCGACAATACGATGGAAGCACTCTGACCTGAGGAACCTGCGTTACCAGGTGTCCAGTTTGGATCATTGAGTGAGAATCCAAGCGGAATGTAATCTGTAATCTCAAGAGAACTTATGGTCGTCTCACCTTCGTTGACTACCGTAATCTGGAACAAGAGATTGTCACCGCCATCTACTTCGAAGTCGCTCAACAGCACCTTCGTCAGTGCGAGGTCAATAATACAATCGCCATCGACAAAGATCTCCTGCTCACAGGTAGCGGTATTTCCGCACTCATCTGTGGCTGTCCAGAGACGAAGGATGGTATACTCTTCATCACAAGGACCAGGGATAATTTCATCTTCAAACGTGAAGATTGGCTCAACATCACCACAGTTATCTGTACCTGTTGGCACTCCGGTATTGTCAGGTGATTCACTATCACCGAAAGCAATGGTCACATTTGGTGGACACTCAATTTCTGGTGCTGTCTGATCATCGACAGTGATGATCTGCACACATGTCGCTGAGTTTCCACAAGCATCTGTCGCTTGATAGGTTCGGGTCACTGTAAAGCTATGCGGACAAGTCTGATTTGAAATCACATCGCCCAGCCATCCGACGGTAATCGGACCGGCACAGTTATCACTCACTACAGGCGCACCTGTATCTACAGGAGGCACATCCTCTGCACATTCTACCGCTACATCCGGAGGACAAGTGATAGAAGGAGCGATGTCGTCAAATACAGTAATCGTCTGTTGACATAGCGTTGAATTTCCGCAAGCGTCTGTTGCAGCATAGGTTCTGACGAGAACAAACTGGTTCAGGCATGTTTCGCTGACGGTCACATCACTGATGTGTGTGATCACCACTTCACCTTCGCAGTTGTCCGTAGCAGATACGCTTCCTGTATCCGGTGCCGGCACATCTTCCGCACAATCCACAGTAATATCTGCAGGACAAGCTACCTCAGGAGGTATCTGGTCGTCTACTTCAATCGTCTGTGTACAAGTCGCTGTATTACCACATTCATCCGTTGCGCGGTAAACGCGGGATATCGTGTACTGATTCAAACAAGTAGAATCTGATACGAAGTCTCCGTCGTGTGTCACTGTCACAAATCCGCAATTATCACTTACTGTGACACCCCCTGTTAATACCGGAGGTACATCCGTAGCACAATCCACTGTGACATCTTCCGGACAAATAATCATTGGAGGAGTCGTATCATCTCTTGTAATGGTCTGCACGCAGGTACCTACGTTGCCACAGGCATCTGATACTGACCAGGTCCTTTCGATGACTTCAGGACAGAAGTCTTCAATTGTTACATCAGTATATGAAAGCTCAGGAAGATCAGTATCGCAATTATCTGTAGCGGAAGCAAATCCTGTATTATCAGGTGACGTGCTTTCTTCACAATCAATTGTGATATCAGGAGGACAAGTGACAACAGGAGCTACGCTGTCATCGATCACAATCGTCTGAACGCAAACGGTGCTGTTTCCGCACTCATCGGTTGCCGTCCATGTACGTGTGATGGTGTATTCCTGAGGACACTCCCCTTCGATCGTACTGTCACTGTATTCCACGAGTGGTTCAGTCGTACAATTGTCAGTGGCTGAAGCAGAACCTGTATTGACAGGATCTGTACTCTCATCACACTCGATGGTCAGATCCGCCGGGCAGGTCAATGCCGGTGGCGTCGTATCTGCAACATCAATCACCTGTACGCAGGTTGTTGTGTTTCCACAATAATCTGTAGCGGTCCAGGTTCTGGTGATGGTATAGTTAGCATCACAAATCTGTGATCCAACGGTTACATCATTGTAGGTTACTACCGGTTCAGTCAGACAGTTGTCTGTGGCGGTAGCCAATCCTGTATTATCCGGCAGGGTTGACTCGTCGCACTCGATGGTTACATCGGATGGGCAGAACGTAATCGTCGGTGGCACGCTGTCTTCAATGTAAATCGTCTGGATACAGCTTGCTTCATTATCGCATTCGTCAGTCGCTGTATGCGTACGAATGATCAACATGGTACACACGTCAGCGTCTTCTTCGATACAGGCAAAGAATTCAATAACTGTAGATGCACCTGATCCGAGCACACAATCCGAAGATTGTTGTTCGAAAGCAAATATATCACCTGCGGTCACGACCACTGTCGCTGTACCGCTCTGGATATCCAAGCCATCATCATCTGTCAGCTGATAGAAGGTACCATTCAGGTTATACCCAAATGGATCATATTCCGGCCCATCCACATCATCGGTTTCATAATGCCAGTCAAACACAATCTGACCTGTACTTGGAATCACGATCTGGAACTGAACTGCCGCATCATCACATGAAAGGGTCAGGTCATCCGGACTTACCATCATGATTTCTGTATCACTCATGGTGGTGACGCTTCCGCCTTCCGGTGGAATGATGGTTGTCCAGTTACTGAAGTCGTAAATATCCGTGAAGCCCATCACAGGGTTCGTACAAACGACATCAGCATATGTAAATTCTATAGTAGCACTGCAGTTATCTGTCGCTGTAGCCAAATCAGTAGGCACAACTTCGTCGCACTCAAGTGTGAGGTCTTCAGGACACTCAATGACTGGTGGTGTGCTGTCTTCTACAATAATGATCTGCTCGCACTCGCTGGTATTTCCGCAGGCATCTGTCGCCACCCAGGTACGGGTGATCGTCATCTCCTGTGGACATGCGCCTTCTATTGCCAGATCACTGTAGGTAATGCTTTCTACAGGTCCACAATTATCAGTAGCAGAAGCCACGCCTAAGTCGGCCGGGTCTGTACTTTCATCACATTCTATAATTACACTTGGAGGACACTCCGTAAATACCGGAGGCGTTGTATCCTCAACGATGATCAGCTGAGTACAGGTGGCTGTGTTGCCACAATCGTCAGTTGCTGTCCATGTACGTATAATATCGTATTCCTGAGGACATGGACCTTCAAATGTTACGTCAACATATGTAAGGTCAGGACCTGCCATTGGCAATGGAGTCGTGATCTGGTTGATATTCAATGAACCAGGCGAATCATCTGCCACTGCTGTCCATGTGAAGTCAGAATATTGGTTACCTACTCCGAGAAGTGCCAGGCTGGCGCCTACCGGCGTGGAACTAGTTTCAGAAACACCGACGTCAACACTCATCATACCGTTGGCGGGTCCGTCGAGGGCAGTGAATGTGCCTTCGTAGCTCAGGAACTGAATTACATCGGTACCATTCTTCACCAAAGCAATACCATCTGGTGCACCATTCTGAATTCCGTTAACAGGATAATCAAAGTGAACAGCGCCAATGCCATTCATTTCATCATCAATGACACCGGCCAAAACATCTGTGTCATAGAGTAAGCCATTGCTTCCATTATATAATACCAGAGAATAGGCACTGAGATCCGTACCCGCAGGTCCGGCTACTTCTATAAACTCGCCTTCATCTGTTCCCTCATTGTCATAATGGAATTCATTGATCCAAATTTCATTGACCGGATCATCATCACCGTTATCGCAATTGTCAGTGGCTGAAGCAAATCCTGTATTTGAAGGATCTGTGCTTTCATCACATTCTACGCGGATGGTTCCCGGACATTCAATGACAGGAGGTGTGGTATCGAAAACAGATATCACCTGGATACAGTTCGTACCATTTCCGCAAGCATCGGTTACTGTCCAGACCCTTGTGATAGTATACTCCTGATCACATTCACCCGGAGTCGCTGTATCAGCGTATGTAATCGTCGGAGCTGTATCGCAATTGTCTGTTGCACTTGCCATGCCCGTATTAGCCGGATCTGTGCTCTCGTCACATTCAATAGTGATGTCAGCAGGACAAGCAAGCGCTGGTACTGTTGTATCCTCCACCTTGATGGTTTGAACACAGCAACCGCCTTCGAAACGGAGATCATCGATTCCAAAGAAGTTGTTGTCCGGACCAAATGCCTCGAATACAAGCTCATCAAAACCTGTAGCACTTTCAAGACCAAAGAAGGTCATTGTTTCGTCGGTAACAAAAACTTCAGTAGCGATTGTGGTGCCGTTTGATATACAGCTAACTTCCACTGAAATATCATCCGGTCCATTGGAAGCAAGATAGAATCCGGCACGATTCATTTTGCTATCAAACACTATCTGAATAGGTCCGGGAGTATTTGGATCAGGGAAATGATTGTAAAGTGCACCTGGGGGCGAATTTACTGGGAATGTGTAAATACCCAAATTAGCAACAAGAGGGAAGAAATTAACTCCCTGAGCAGCATATTCATCTCCATTAAAGAGGCCTGATGGCACGTCATCGAAGTCGATCAGTGTCTCTCCTCCGCTGAAGTCAGCTTCACTCGTTAACAATCTATCTACAAAACCACATACGGTCTCATTACCACATTCATCGATGGCAGTCCAGGTTCTTGTGATCGTATATTCCTGTGGGCATGCGCCTGGTTCTATAACATCAGTATACGTCACAGTAACTTCACCACCACAGTTGTCCGTAGCAGAAGCTATTCCAGTATCGGCAGGATCCGTGCTTTCGTCGCACTCTATTGTGATGTCGGCAGGACAAACATTAAATACAGGTGGGGTGTTGTCTTCTACTGAAATCACCTGAATACAGTTAGTACCATTGCCACAGGCATCTGTAGCCGTCCATGTACGTGTAATGGTGTACTCCTGTGGACATGCGCCCTCAGTGGTTACATCTGTATACGAAATCGATGGAGCCGTATCACAGTTGTCAGTGGCACTCGCCATTCCTGTATTGGCAGGATCTGTGCTTTCATCACATTCCAGGACAACATCTGCAGGACACGTCATCAGCGGAGGTGTGGTATCCTCTACTAGGATAGTTTGATCACATGTGCTGCTATTACCACAGGCATCTGTCGCAATCCAGGTTCTTGTGATCGTGTATTCCTGTGGACAAGCGCCTGCAAGGGTTACGTCACTATAGGTTACAATTGGATCTGTGTCGCAGTTGTCAGTAGCGGAAGCCAATCCGGTATTATCCGGAGAGGTGCTTTCATCACATTCGATGGTCACTGCTGCAGGACAAGTAATTACCGGTGGCGTACTATCGTCCACAGTAATCGTCTGCACACAGGTTGTGGTGTTTCCACAATTGTCTGTGGCTGTCCAGGTTCTTTCAATCGTATATTCCTGCACGCAGGTCTGAGACGCAATCGTCACATCGGTATAGGAAATATCCGGTGTAGGATCGCAGAAGTCAGTGGCTGTCGTGAGACCTGTATTAGCAGGATCGGTACTTTCATCACATTCGATGGTGACGTCGGCAGCACAGGTTATTTCTGGTGCAACGGTATCCTCAAAGAATATCGTCTGCACGCAGCTTGAAGTATTATCACATTCGTCGGTGGCGCTGTGCGTACGTATGATTAATTGTGTACACACTTCGTCATCCTGTTCGATACAAGCAAAGAACTCAACGACTGAGGTTGCGCCTGCACCGGCTATACAATCTGTTGCTCTTTGATCAAAAGCAAATACATCGCCGACGGCTACAGTCACTGTGGCTGTTCCGCTTTGAATGTCGTTACCATTATCATCGGTCAACTGGAAGAATGTACCATTCAGATTATATCCAAATGGATCAAAGAAAGGTCCATCGATATCCTGTGTTTCATAATGCCAGTCAAAAACGATCTGACCTGCACTGGTCACATTGATACTAAACTGAACCGAAGCATCATCGCACCCTATCGTAATATCAGGGCTTGTCAGCATCACTTCACTGTCACCCATTACCGTTACGCTTCCACCTTCGGCCGGAATAATGGTTGTCCATAATCCGACATCATATGGGCCATTGAATCCCTGAACAGGATTGTCACACATGATATCTGAATAGGTGATGGTAAGGTCTCCGCTGCAGTTATCAGTAGCAGTGGCCAGATCAGTTGGTATTGGATCAGTACATTCCAGTGTCATATCAGGTGGACATGTAATCGTTGGAGGTGTACTGTCATCAATCACGATGACTTGCTCACATGTGCTGCTGTTTCCGCATGCATCCGTGGCCGTCCAGGTTCTGGTAATGATGTATTCCTGAGGACATGCGCCTGCAACGGTTACGTCACTAAACTCAACCAATGGATCTGAATCACAATTGTCTGTTGCACTTGCAGTACCGGTGTTTCCGGGATCTGTGCTTTCGTCACACTCGATCGTAATATCAGAAGGACAGAATGTAATGACCGGAGCTGTACTATCGTCGATGACGATCACCTGCTCACATGTGCTGTTATTTCCACAAGCGTCAGTCGCACTCCAGGTTCTTGTTATGGTATATTCCTGTGGACATGCTCCCGCTATTGTGACATCACTAAAGGTCACAATTGGAGCTGTATCGCAATTATCTGTTGCACTGGCAAATCCTGTATTAGCAGGACTTGTGTCTTCATCACATTCGATGGTGACATCCGCAGGGCATAATGTAATTGTAGGAGGTGTGGTGTCTTCTACGGTAATCACCTGTATACAATTCGTTCCGTTACCACACGCATCAGTTGCTGTCCATGTTCTTGTAATGGTATATTCCTGAGGACATGCACCCGGTGTAATCGCATCCGAATAGCTTACGATCGGAGCTGTATCACAATTATCTGTCGCTGTGGAAATTCCTGTATTGGCAGGATCTGTGCTTTCATCGCATTCGATGGTGACATCCGGAGCACAAGACAAGGTTGGAGGCACACTATCATCGACAGTGATGACTTGTGTACAAGCTGTTCCGTTTCCACAGGCATCTGTCACATTCCATACACGAATGATCGTATACTCCTGTGGGCATGCACCTGGCGTAACGGTATCTGTATATGTTACAACCGGAGCAGGATCGCAATTGTCTGTGGCGGTGGCCAGCCCTGTGTTGGCAGGATCTGTGCTTTCGTCACATTCGATCGTAATATTTGGAGGACAGAATGTAATGGTCGGTGGCACGCTGTCATCTATAGTGATGACCTGGATACAGTTTGTTCCGTTACCACACGCATCAGTTGCTGTCCATGTTCTTGTAATGGTATATTCCTGTGGACAGTTGCCCGCTAAGGTTACATCACTGTAAGACACCACAGGAGCTGAATCACAGTTGTCTGTCGCTGAAGCCATGCCTGTATTGGCAGGATCCGTGCTTTCGTCGCATTCAATGGTAATGCTTGGAGGACAGAATGTGATGGTCGGTGGTGTTGTATCTTCTACGACGATCACCTGATCACATGTACTGGTGTTGCCACAAGCATCCGTAGCGGTCCAGGTTCTGGTGATTGTATATTCCTGTGGACATGCGCCTGCCAGGGTGACGTCACTAAAGTCAACCAAAGGAGCTGTATCACAGTTATCTGTTGCTGTGGCAAGTCCGGTATTCAGCGGATCAATGCTTTCATCACACTCAATAGTGAGACCGGCAGGACACGTAATGACAGGAGGAGTACTATCATCTACAGTGATTACCTGCGTACAGGCAGTGCCATTACCACAGATATCAGTAGCTGTCCACACTCTTATTATGGTATACTCCTGCGGACATGCACCTGGAGTGATTGAATCAGAATACGTGATGACCGGATCAGGATCGCAGTTGTCAGTTGCACTTGCCATACCTGTATTCGCTGGATCGGTGCTTTCATCACATTCAACCGTGATGTCGGCAGGACACAGCGTAATGGTTGGAGGTGTACTGTCATCAACGGTTACCGTCTGCACACATGAAGTGGAGTTACCACAAGCATCCGTTGCTGTCCAGGTACGGGTGATGGTGTATTCCTGAGGACATGCGCCCGCAAGTGTGACATCACTGTACGTAATTTCCGGCGTAGTATCACAATTGTCTGTCGCAGAAGCCATACCTGTATTCGCAGGATCTGTGCTTTCTGTACATTCAATGACGATATCCGGAGGACAAACGATACCCGGATTAGTAGTATCCGTAATATAGATGGTCTGGATGCAAGTTGAAGCATTATCACACTCATCTGTAGCGGTGTGCTCACGGATGATCAATTGTGAACAAGTCTCTTCCATTTGCTCGATACACGCGAAGAATTCCACTACAGTGGTCGCGCCAATACCGAGTATACAGTCAATCGAGTTTTGTTCGAATGCAAAAATATCACCTGCGGTGACGGCTACTGAAGCAGTCCCATGCTGGTGATCCGGACCGTTGTCATCCGTCAGCTGATAGAATGTTCCATTGAGGTTATATCCAAACGGATCATACAAGGGACCATTGACATCTTCTGAAGTGAAGTCCCAGTCAAAGACCAATTGGCCTGTGCTTGGAATCACAATCTGGAAGAGTACAGATGCACCATCCGGACATGGCAAGCCAGTGTCCACACTTTCCATCATAACAGAGGAAGTACCCATTGGGGTCACACTACCTCCATCGGGATTTATGATCGACCAGTTGGCAAAATCATATATATCCATGAAACCCATGATCGGGTTATCACATACAACATCTACATACTCGACTGTGATATCGGCAGGCGCACTGCAATTATCCGTCGCTGTAGCCAAATCTGTTGGGATAGGCTCATCACATTCCAGTGTCAAATCCACCGGACACATAATCGTTGGCGCTTCCGTATCAAGTATGGTTATTTCCTGTCGACAGAAAATTGTATTCCCACAGTCATCTGTACCACTCCATATCCTGTCGATCGTATAGGATTGCGGGCAAGGCCCATCTACCGTCACATCGATATAACTGACCACCGGTGCCGGCGAACAATTGTCCGTCGCTGAGGCCATTCCGGTATCCATTGGGTCGGTAGAGTCATCACACGATATGGTTATAAAAGGAGGACATACCAGGATAGGTGCCATCGTGTCTCTTACTGTGATCGTCTGTACACAGACATCTGTAAAGTCACATTCGTTGGTGGCTACCCATGTCCTGTTGATGGTATAGGTCTGCACGCAACCTGCACCACCATCTACGGTGGCGTCACTATAGGAAATCGTGATATCCAGCATACACATATCGGTGGCGCTGGCAAATCCTGTATTGGCAGGATCCGTTGAATCTTCGCAGTTCAGCGTAATATCTTCAGGACAAACGATGTCTGGCAGGCAAATCAAAGACAGACACTGCTCTTCAATCGGCTCTCCATATGGAGGCATAGAACCATCACCGGTATACATCCAGTTATACTGCTGCACATTCTCTGTAGCAGGTCCGGACATGGCTGGCGGAGGATTTACAATCGTGATCACCACTCCATCATCACCGGGCAGGTAACCACCATTGGCAGGATCCAGTTCAAGGTCCCAGACAACGGGTGGACAGAACATCATACTATCTTCAACCGGTCCATCGATCGAAAAGCAAACCTGGAAAATCTTAGTCCAATCGGTTGTGGAAATAAAAATTGGCGGAGCCATATCGTCAACGAGCTGAACCGCTCCGTTGACAAAGTCAGCAATCCCCGGAGGAGGAAAGCCAAAGAAATCAGTACCAAATCCCGGCAAACTCGTTAATACGGTTGGTGGATCCGGAGCTACAGGACCATAGCCTCCCTGGAAGTCTGAAAAGCCAATAAGCTCCATATAGGTATCATCATAGAAAAACCGCACATTCATTCCAAACAATTCCACCATGGGCATATCCGCTTGCAATTCTACATCAAGACAATATTCTCCGGTGAGGCAATCATAGGTCGGATCATCAAACCTGACGGTAATCGTTGGAAGTTGATTTAATGTGATAATCTGAATACATGGCTCGGACACCATCCCACATTCGTTGACCGCTGTCCATGTTCTTTCTATCGTATAGGTCATCAGACAGCCTGAACCATTCACAACATCGGTGTAGGATATGGTGATGTCAGATAAGCACGCATCTGAAGCTGAAGCAAAACCTGTATCTGCCGGATCGGTTGAATCATCACATTCGATGGTGATGTCCGGTGGGCAGGTAATGGAAGGAACACAAAATAGGTCGATACACTCATTCTCCACAGGCTCACCATATGGAGGAGAAGAACCATCGCCAGTATACATCCAGTTGAACTGAACCACACTTTCATCTGCAGGGGATGACATTAATGGTGGAGGAGCCACTACGGTCATAACGACACCATCGTCACCGGGCAGGTATCCACCGTCAGCCGGATCGAGCTCCAGGTCCCACACAATCGGTGGGCAGAAGTTGGAGCTATCAGGAACCGGACCATCGATGGTAAAGCAAACCTGCAATAATTTTTCCCAACCGGCAGTCGGCAGGATAATCGGAGGAGCTGCTCCGTCAATCTTCTCAAACGCGAAATTGACAAAGTCTGCTACACCGGGAGCAGGAAAGTTAAAGAAGTCGGTTCCAAAGCCTGGGACACTCATGACCACCGGGCCGGGGTTCGGGCCGGAAGGGCCGTAGCCTCCCTGGAAATCCGAAAAACTGATAATGTCCATATCGGCATCATCATAGAAGAATCGGACGTTCATTCCAAACAACTCCTGATCAGGGGTATCGGATTGAAATTCGATGTCAAGACAATACTGGTCAGCAACGCAATCATACACCGGATTCGCAAACCGAACGGTGAGGTTCGGTACCTGGGCCGTGCTTAAACTGCAAAAACCCATTGCGAAAACCAAAGCAAGGATTTGTACCAGACGTGGTGAGTTGTACAGGTTGTTCATTTCGTATAATTTCTTGTTCATGTGGGACTATTCAAAGGGGACTATGTTCATCCATCAGGAATTCAGTAAAGCTGAACATCCGATATCAAAAGGTCTTTATTAAAGGTTTTTTCATATTGTTTTTAATCGTTCAATTCTGATCGAATTCGAAGATGTGTTTCCATAAATCCGAATTCATTTTATTTTTTTCAAATCGGAAAAAATTTTCCCGCAAAAAAATTCTACTACACTATCAAATAGCACAAATCCCCTGCTTCCTGTCAATTTAGGAAGAGAGAACGCAAAGCCCCTTTCTTTAAAGGGATGGGGGTGGGTACAAAAGTAGATAATTTATCCATCGTTTTATGTTGTCTATACGCACAAAAGCCTTTGAAAAAGACTCACTTTTTCTTTTAAATATTAGCTTTTCCTGTATCTGTTTTCAGCACCCCGATTCATAAAAATTCATATGTAATTTATCAATCATATATAAATAATTATACTATAACGTCTTATAAAAATGAGACGAAATTCTTCTCACAATTCCATAAAGAGGCAAATTCTATTCCAAAAAGGAGATTGCTGTGGAATTGAAATTTTCTTTTGTTAAAGAAAATTGTAAAATCTTCAGAAAGTGGCCCGGGAAGGGATTTGAGGGCCTAAAACAGGTTAAAAACCCGAAAAATTGCCGCCTGGAGTCAATCTGGCGGTATATAGCCCCTTTCGACCTGTCTGGACTAGGGAATCAACAATTTTGATGCCATTCGTCCTTTGCCGGTGGTAGCAGAAAGAATATATATACCTGGATGTAAATCACTTAGATCGAGGGTAATCATTCCATTCGCATAAATCTGCTCAAATAATACCCTTCCACTAAGGTCATAGATATATATAGTAATGTCGGTAGGCTCGTCATCCCACACCTGAAGCGTCACCTGCCTGTCCTCTGAAACAGGATTAGGGAAGACCCTCAATTTTGGTGAATTTGCATCAGAAGCCCCTGTAAGCTGAAGTATCCGGGACAAATGTCTGTGGCCCGATGACTCGACCTGTTCTACCCGATAATAATTGTAACCCATCTGTGGCAGCGTATTAAGAAACGAATAGGATCCGGTTCCAATGGCTTTTCCCTCCACATACCCAAGTACCGTCCAATCCGATCGATTGGTACTGGTATGCACATAAAATCCTGAGATATCCATAGGGTCATGGACCGTCCACAACAATCTATGTCCACTATCTTCGACTATGCCCTGCAAATCAATGGATGCGACCGGTAGTGCGCAATTGGCATTCGTGCAGGTGATATCGGCGGGCTGTCCAAAAGGGGGTTCGCCATTGCCGATATATTCCCAGTTAAACTGAACGACATTTTCATCGCATGGCAACGATTCATTATTCGGGTCAGGATCCACTACGGTTATAACCACACCATCATCCCCGGCCAGAAAGCCTCCATTGGCAGGATCCTGCTCGAGGTCCCAGACGATACTCGGGCAGAACGTGTCCAGGTTCATCTCCAGGTTTTCCACCGTAAAGCACATTTGAAAAAGCTTTGTCCAACCATCCGTCGAGACAATAATAGGAGGACCGTTTCCGGAAAGCTGGATGGCGCCGTTGATAAATTCTGCAGGGCCATCGAAATTAAACAACGCGGGGCCGGCATCTTCACTGGTAATGATAATCGGGGGATCCGGAGCTGCCGGCTCATATTCACCCTGAAAATCTCGAAAATCAATTAATTCGAGGACATCATCATCATAAAAGAATCGGACGTTGACCCCAAAGATTTCCTGATCCGGAAGGCTTGACTGGAACTCCACATCCACACAGTATTCCTGCGTACCACAGTTTGTTTGTGGGTTGCTGCAACGAACAGTTATCACAGGAGTTTGCGCTACGGTAATGGTGTAACACCCAAAACATAAAAGGAAAGTAAAGAGTTGGCACACTGATCGGTCCATTGCAGGTATAGTAGTTTTCGGGATGGTGAAATTAATGCAATTCTGTGTAATTATTTAATTTTGAATATAATACCACATTTCACCCATCAACAGGGCATACAGCCTGAGAAAGGATAAATTCCGGCACTTATTGGTTAAAGAAATCAAGCTCTCAGCAGCGACATCGCAATCGTTCTGGAGGTATACTTGTCTGTCGTCAATCGATAATAGATCACGCCGGACTCAACCATCCAGTGCTTTTTCTTAAGCACGACTCTGTTCTTTCCCGCCTGATAGTAGCCGTCAATGACTTCTTTGACCACACCGTCCACATCATACAGGGCTA